>DASTML010000206.1:0-16512 GCA_035714175.1 Bryobacteraceae bacterium
GGTAGAGCGGCTGATTCGTAATCAGCAGGTCGCCGGTTCGATCCCGGCGGGTGGCTCCAGAACAAAATTTAGTTGCTTAGAGGCCCGCCACTGGCGGGTTTTCGTGTTTTTGTCAGCAAGTCGAAAGGCGCCAATGGCCGAGACCGCTCCAACAACTTTTCGATGCCGGCACTGCGGGGAACAGCATCCCGGACCTCCTTTCAGCTGGGCGATCCAAGCTCCCGACGAGTGGTCTGCCCTGACTTCATCGCAGATGCGAGCTAAAGGCGACCTTTCGTCGGATCAATGCATCATCGACCCAGATCGCTTCTTCATCCGCGGCTCGCTGGAGATTCCAGTGCTCGACGGTGCTGGCCCTTTCGTTTGGGACGTGTGGGTTTCGCTGAGCGAAACGAACTTCAAAAGGGCGAGTGGCCGGTGGCTTGATCCGAGTCGCGCAGAGGAGCCGCCCTATTTCGGCTGGCTGTGCAATAGCCTTCCTGGCTACCCGGAGACGCTGAACCTCAAAACCAACTTGCATACTCGCGCCGTCGGCATTCGCCCATTCATCGAATTGGAGCCGACGGATCATCCACTTGCCGTGGAGCAGCGGGATGGGATCACATTGGCTCGCGTTGTCGAGATCGCAGAGACCGCCATGCACCACAACGCGGCTTTGGCGCCCGAGAATACTGGAATTCTCAAGCGCGCGATAAGAAGTATCCTTGGCTGAGGTAACAGGCATGGACTGGCAAGAATGGTTCGAGGGGGCCTGGGCGTACCGCGAAGAGACGATCTACCGGGACCTTTTTGGTGCAGACACCGGGGGTATATATCCCCTTGACCACGATATCTTCGAGCCGTTCGGCAAAGGAGACATCGACCCTCGATGGTTGACGCATGGCGTGCTCAAGTTCCCGCCGAACGAGAAGCGCTCGACTTGGCTCTTCGTGACCTCGGGTTTGTCAAACGCGTGGCATGATGAGAAACCGAATCCGAACGAATGGTCTGGTTTGGGGTGCGAGTTGGTCTTGGAAACGGATGAGGATTTCAACTGGGCACTGTTCCACGTTCGGCGTCTTTTGGCATACCAGATATTGCTTGGTTGGGGGCTCTATGACAGCAAGGACCCTTTGGCGATTGGCGACCGAATCCCCCTTCGAAATCCGATCGACGGCGACCGCTCCGAATTGAGTTGGTTCCTCGTCGCACCACCTTCCGGCTACCCGAGTAAGTTCCAATTGCCAAGCGGCCGTGCCGAGTTCCTTCAATTTGTTGGAATTACTGAGTCCGAGGCCGCGTTTGCGCGCGGCAACGGCTACGAGGCTCTGTTGGAAAAATTGGAGCCCGAGGGATACTCAGTGACGACTCCGCGAAGACCCTCCGCCGTGTAATGTACGAAGCCCTGGGTGCCGGAGTGAGTACCACCCACTTCTCCGACGCGGATTATCGATCGACGCGCGCTGTGTCCTGAAAGGACTCGGCGTTGATAGACTCCGGTTGCGGCATGTCGAGGAGTACTCTTCGCGATCGATCCCAGCGAAGCGAACCGGTTGCTGGCTGCGGCATCAGATGATGTAGTTCTGTCGATTGTTCGGGACGAAATCGAGGAACGCTGGGATGAAACTTGGCTCATTCCCTTGGACAAAGCCTGGGACGCCATTCATCGGCGCCTAACAGATGGCATCCTGAATTTAAACGCGGGAAGCCCGCCTCGTAACCTTGCCATTCTTGGCGGGCGTCAAAACATGGCGTCATAGCTAACAACTTCCCAGCCTGTCTCCCGGCGTTCGACGGTGACAACTCCCGTTCCAGTGAGTTCGAATGCGGATTCACCAGGATATTTCGTGAGCTTGAAATACAGATTTGCCCCATTGTTGCAATCCTTGCGGAAACCGAGGCGCCAATTTGATACGCGGAGATGGTCCAAAGCGGAGGCGCAAACGGGCGGGGATACCGCACAGCTATTGTCACGGAGGCCGGCGAGAAACGACTCCGCCAGACCCTCTGGTTCCCTATCTCGCAGTGGATTCCAGATGGCCCACCGTGTCGTATAGACATACCAGTCGCCGCACGCACAGTCCCATTCGCCTGGCGTATAGGCGAGAATGGGCGAACCAGCGGCCAATCGTGCCATTGGCACAGCCGCTGCCACGGCAAAGGCGCACAAAAACAGTCGTTTGCTACGCGAAGTCACGAGTCGGCTCCTTGTAGCTCCGTAACGCGGCGGCGTTCCTTCCGCATCTAAACCAAGGACAGCGGAACGCGCATGGATCTTACTTCGAACTTTCCTTACTGGACGGTGGTGGACGGGTTGCCATACACGTACCCCCCTCTCACGTCCGACCTCAAAGCCGATGCGGTTGTCATTGGCGGCGGAATCAGCGGGGCGCTGCTCGCCGAGCGGTTGACATCCAGGGGCGTCGACACCGTGCTGCTGGAACGGCGCGACATTGGCCACGGCAGTACGAGCGCCAGCACTGCTCTTTTGCAATATGAAATCGACACGCCGTTGGCACGCCTGCGCACCCTGGTTGCTCCGGCGGCGGCCGAACGGGCCTATCTCCTTGGCGCGGAATCGATCGCCCGCCTGCAGCGGCTGGCTGGCACGACGTGCGGATTTTCGATTCGTCCCAGCATTCAATTTGCTTCCACACAACGGGAGGCCGCGCGACTGGAACCCGAGGTCAAGCTGCGGCGCGCCATCGGCCTACCGGCTTCCTTCTTGACCACTTCGGATCTGCGGGGCATGGGGATTCGCGCTAAGGCGGCCATCCACTCCACCGTGGCGGCCGAGGTCGATCCGTACCAACTGACGCACCGTCTCCTGCAACGCTCCCTGCGACGCGGACTGCGCGTGTTCGACCAAACGGCGGCCGCCGGCTACACGCACACGTCCCGCACCGTGTTGGTGCACACCAACCGCCGGCACAAGATACGCTGCCGCGCCGTCTTCTTTGCGACGGGATATGAGACAGACGATATTCTTCCGCGCGGGATCGTGAACCTGCAGACTACATACGCCCTGGTCACCGAGCCCGTGGAACCGGGATGCCTTTGGAAGGACCGCGCGCTGTTGTGGGGATGCTCCCAACCGTATTCCTATGCGCGGACAACACCGGACCATCGCGTGCTGTTCGGCGGCGGCGATGAGGCCGTACGCGAAGCCGCGGCGCGGGAGAAGCGAATTCCGGCGAAGGTGAAGGAGTTGGAACGAGGAATGCGGCGGTTGTGGCCGGGTGGGCGAACAGAAACCGCGTTCGGCTGGGCAGGAACCTTTGGATCGACAAAAGATGGGCTGGCCTATATCGGGTCCCATCCGGCGTTTCCGAATGCTTATTTCGCACTCGGTTTCGGAGGGAATGGCATCACGTTCGGCGAGATCGCGGCGCGCGTGGTGACCGATCTTTTCCTCGGCAGGCGGAATGAAGATGCGCGCATTTTTGGATTCGACCGGTAGTACCGCTAAGTACGTTAAGATTCAGCAACTGAAACCTTTTCCTGTTGCCCGCGTCCCTGGTGTCTGATAGCCTTAACCCACAAGTACGGGGACAATGTCGACTGCGTTAACCGCTGAATCCGCAATGCGTGCCCGTGCGCAAGCCCTCCTACCCGGTCTTCGGGCGGGCGAGAAAGTCGCGGTCGTCTTTTTCCTCTATCTGTCCGGGCTGGCCTGGTACCGGCACCTGCCGGTTCTGCCGCGCTTGAGCCTGTTGATTATCCCGGCCGCGATCTACGCTCTCGGCAACTGGGAGACGGACCGCTCCACCGCGCGGAGCCGCGTC
Organism: Bryobacteraceae bacterium; assembly: GCA_035714175.1. Lineage (GTDB taxonomy): Bacteria > Acidobacteriota > Terriglobia > Bryobacterales > Bryobacteraceae. The sequence goes on from DASTML010000206.1 coordinate 3,765, forward strand.
ATTCGCGATGGGCTTTCCGTGTTTCTGATCCTGGCCGCTTATTGGAGCGTCGGCTGGTTCGCCGCGCCGCCGCTTACGGCATGGCAGGAACACTGGGTGGGATGGGACCGGACCATTCTTGGCGATTGGGGCGTTCGAGGAGCCATCGAATGCGCAGGCCTGCTGTTCCCTACCGTGCTGGAGATCGCCTATCTCTGCTTATACGCCGTGCCGATGCTCTGCCTGGGCGCCGTCTACTGGGTGGGCGGCCGCGACCGGGTTCATACCTTTCTGTTTACGCTCCTGCTGGGAACGCTGACGGCCTACGCGCTGCTCCCCTTATTCCCCGTGCACGGCCCGCACATCCACTACGCCACAATGGACTTGCCGCAATTTCCCGGTATTGGGCGTACTTTCAACGTCTGGGTGTTGGACCACATGGATATACCCACCAGCGTCTTCCCCAGCGGCCATGTTGCGGTGGCGTTTTCCTCCGCTTTTGGTTTGTTCCGGGCCGTGCGCGAACGGACCGCGCTCTGGGCTTCCGCCTTCGGCGTCGCCGTCCTGGTATACACCGCAACCATCTATTGCCGGTATCACTACGCGGCGGACGGCATGGCCAGCATCGCCATCGCCGCCAGTGTCTGGGCTGTCAGCGCCCGGGGAGAAGATAATGGCCTGTAGCCTGGCCGGCCTTGCCGCCGCCATTTATATCACTGCCGCCGCGGCCGCGCCCGTGACGCAGGATCTGCTGATCCGTCTCCATACGCCGCTCACGACCATGAACAAAGCCGGCGCCCGGTTTGACGCGATTGTCACCGGCTGCGTACACGCGGATTGCACGCCGCTGCTGCCGCCGGGCAGCACGATACAGGGTCATGTGAAACAGGTGCACGCCGTCGGCTTCGGATTGCGGCGGGAGAAAGCCTCCATGGCGTTGGCCTTTGACGGGTGCCTGCTGCCGGACGGCGGCGTGGTGCAGTGCCGGTTGGAGCTGTTAACCATCGACAATGCGCGGGAAGCCGTCTCGGCGGGAAACCGGATACACGGCATTCTGGCCGCGAACCATCCGCATAGTTTATTGGGCGGCCTGTGGGTGCGGCCGACGTCCGCGTTGCTGCCCCGTTCGGCGTCCGGCATTACGGGCGCGGGGCGGATGATCTACACGGGCATTTCGCCGCACCCGCTGGTCGGCGGGGCTATTATTGCCACGCGGCTCGCCGTGCTGCGATTGCCGGAACCGGAGATTTATATTCCGGCCGGAACGGAGATGCTGGTCCGCGCGACGGGCGATCTGCACGAACACCCGGAGCCCCGCGACCAGGCTGCGCTGCCGGATGACCTCTCCGCGCGGCTGATGGCGGCGCCGGTACAGGTGTCCCAGCCCGATGGCTCGCTGGCGGCTGATATTGTCAACATCGCCATCCGCGGCAGCAAACACGACGTGGCCCAGGCGTTTCTGGGCGCGGGCTGGATGCCGACAGACCCGCTCAACACGCGCACGTTCGCGCGCAGTTACCGCGCCTTTACGTCCCTGGAAGCCTACCCCACGGCGCCGGTATCGCCGCTGCGTTACCAGGGCCGGCTGCCGGATCTGGTCTTTCAAAAATCGTTCAACTCCATGGCCAAGCGCCATCACATACGCCTCTGGCAGGTGGACTCGCCGGACGGGCCGGTGTGGCTCGGCGCGGCCACGCACGACATCGGCATCAGCTTCGATTGGAAACGGCTGGCGCTCTCCCACCGCATCGACCGCGAGATTGACCGGGAGCGGGACAAAGTGGTTGCTGACCTTCATTTCGGCGGATGCGCCTCGCATGTAACTCGTCTGGAGAGACCGGCGCTCTCGGCGCACAGCACGCGGCGCACCACCGACGGCGCCCTATACGTTTTCGACGCCCATATGTGCCAGCAGATTGCGGCGGTAGGCGGTGACGCTCCTCCCCGGCGCAAAGTGAATATCGGCAAAGCGATGATCCGGCGCACCATTCTGGAGTCCCGCCACTACCTTTTGCGGGGCAATGGTTACTATTGGGCGTTTCGCGGCTTGAGTTCCCGGCAGATGCTGGGACGTTTTGCGGCCCCGAAGACGGAAGCGGCAGTGTCAGAACCGGCGATTGTGAAAAATTGCTGGAGGTGCGGGTCGGGATCGAACCGACGAATGAGGGTTTTGCAGACCCTGGCCTTACCACTTGGCTACCGCACCACGCGTTAGCGCCGTCTTATCTAGCGTATGCTACCGCCGCCCGGCTGCGCAACCTCAATCCAGCCGCTTATGCCGGTCCCGCTGCAGCTGGGCTAGCCCTTCGCGCCACCAACCGGCGGTGATGCCCTCCAAGGGTCTTCGTAAGAAACCCGGGCGTATCGGCAGCGTTTCCGTCAGCACATCTTCCCCGTAAATGGACGCTTCGCGCAGCACATTGCCGTCGTCTTTGATGATCCGGCTTTGCCCATGCGAACCGGAGTTGTCCGCCACGTTACCGGGCGCGTTGGCGGCAACGGCGTACATCTGGTTCTCCACGGCGCGGGCCATCATCTGGGCTCGGTAGCCGGGCAGTTTTTCCTCTTGCTTCATGCCGGACTCATGGCTGATGTAGTAAACCACGCGAGCTCCGGCAATCGCGGGTAACCGTACCAATTCCGGGTAGCGCTCATCGTGGCAAATGATCACAGTGGACAATACGCCGCGCAAAGAGAACAAAGCCATATGGTTGCCCGGAACCGCCCATTTTTCACCCGCTAGGTACAGTTTGCCGTAGCGCTCCACCACACGGCCGTTTTCATCAAATACAACCGCCACGTTGTAGACGCGCTCGCCGGCCCGGTACACGGAACCCACGATGGCTGCGATTTTCCGCCTGGCGCAGGTTTGCCCGATCTGCGTCTCCGCCGCTGCCAGTTGTTCCGCCGTGGCGTCCATCGTGGGGCCCGTATGGTAACCCGTCACAGCGCACTCCGGAAATACAGCCACGTCGACGCCGTCGGCGGCCAGACTTTCGAGCTTTTCCACGATCCGGGCCGTGTTGCCGGCAATATCGAACGAAGACCGGAACTGCACGGCCGCCACCCGCAAATTGACGGTTTGCGCCCACGCGCCTACGCCGCAGGCACACACCAAGAGCAGCAGCTTCATGGCTTGGTCTCCTTCGGAGGATACTCTTCGCTCGGCGTCCGGGCGCCGTCCAGGCGCCGCATCAACCGTGCCGCCCATTCCGGGTTCGCCGTCGCGACATCGCGCGTTTCGTTCGGGTCGGCGGCCAGGTCGTAGAGTTCCAACGGGCCCTTTTCCCCATGACGCACTGCCTTCCAGTCCCCTTCCCGCACGGCCTGATGGAACCCCTTCTGGTGCGATTCCCAATAGAAATAGGACCGCGCCGCGGGGGAACCCTTGCCGGTCAGCACAGGGAGAAGGGACACGCCGTCCAGTCCCTGGGGCGGCGGCGCTCCCGCCAATTCCGCCGCGGTCGGCAACAGGTCCCAGAATGCGCAGGGATAGGCGCTCACGCTACCGGCCTCGATTCTTCCCGGCCAGCGCGCGATGAACGGGACCCGGAGTCCGCCCTCGTAGACATCGCCCTTCGCCCCCCGAAATTCGCCGGCACTATGGAACAGCGGCAGACCAGCCTTGTGCCCGGCCCCGTTGTCGCTGGTGAAAATCACCAGCGTGTCGGCAGCCAGGCGCAGGCGGTTCAACAGTTCCAGCACCTGGCCGATGCCCCGGTCCATATGGGTAATCATGGCGGCATAGTTCTTGTCGGCTTCGGACCAGGGCTTGTCCTGGTAGACGCCTTGGGAGGGCACTTGCAGATCGGCGTGCGGCGCGGTGTAGGAGAGGTAGAGAAAGAAGGGGCTCCAGCGGTTGACGCGGACGAACCGCAGCGCTTCCCGCGTAAACAGGTCGGTTGTATAGGCGCCTTTCGCGCCGTTTTCATTTTCGGGAAGCGGCTCCTTCTTCTCGTTCCGCCACAGATGATCGGTGTAGTAGTCCACGGCGTGATCCTGGTTCAGAAAGCCGTACCAATCGGAGAAGCCCTGGCGGTTGGGAACGCCGGTCGTTCCCGGTTCGCCCAGGCCCCATTTGCCGGTGATGCCCGTGGCGTATCCCGCCGCGCGCAACACTTGCGCCACGGTGAGATCCTCCGGAAGCAGGGGCACGCGTTGGCCGGTTTTCACGGAATGGTTCCAGCGCACGCGGGTGTGGCCGCCGTGCAGCCCGGTCATCAGGCAACTGCGGGAAGGCGCGCAGACAGGCGCCCCGGCATAGGCGGAGGTGAATCGCATGCCCTGCGCGGCAAGGCGATCAATGGTTGGCGTTTGGATCAGCTTCTGGCCGTAGCAGCCGGCATCGCCCCAACCCATGTCGTCCGCCATAATCCAGATCAGGTTGGGGCGGCGGCGAGACGGTTGGGCAAGCGCCACCGAAGCGCCTGTGGCGGCGGCCAGGAACTGTCGGCGAGTCGGCATCGCCCCATGGTAGTAAATCGGCGGGGGCGGGCCGCTCAGGGCGCCCATATGGCTACGGGCATGGGCCGGCTGGTGAATAGCAACCACTCCTGGGCGAATAAGCGGGAGGGCATCCAGCCGGCCGGAATCTCCCCGCGGCGCGCGCGTCCCCCATCGGCAACGCGGACAGCGGTAGCCTGGAAAACCGGCTGCTTCCACTCGTCAACGACTTTCGAGTTCGCGACCCTCATAAACCCGCGCGCCTCCGCCGCGGTGGGAACCGCGTTCTGCGACAGCACGCCCCGCAGCCACTCCAAAATCAGCGTCTGCGCGTTCTGCAAGCAACAATGCGGCGCACCGTTTTGTACGGCGAACGTCCACGGAGCGCCCTGTTCAAAATGCCGCCGGAAATACCTGTAGGGCCGGTCCGTTCCGCATACCTTATCGGCTCCATTGGCAATAATCAGTTGCGGATGGCTCGCCGCTTTCGGGGAGAGAGAAATCGTGTCCATCCCAAGCGGATCATACTGCCCCGGCGCGTAGGCAATCCCCGCCACATACCGCTGCGGCCGAAATCCGGCGAGGCGCGCCGCCAGCGATCCCGCGCCGGACCACCCCATGACGATCACTCCCACGCGCGCCAACTCAGGTCGCCGCCCGGACTCCGCCAATTGATCCAATGCAGTGAACAGCGCCCGGCCCAGGCCCTTGTCCGGATCGGCGTGGATATCCTCCCGCTCCTTGGACCGGCAGTGCATCGCAAGCACCAGCGCCAACCGCTGCCCCTCCGCGAATGCCCGCACCCGGCGGTCTTCGTACCATTGGCGATGATCGGGGCCCCGGTCGAAAATTACCCAGGCTGCGCGCAAAGGAGCGGCCTCCGGCAGGATCATCCGGTATTCGCACGGGGAAAGAATCTCCTCTTCCGGCAGGGGATTCACCGTAGTCCGCATCTCTTCGCGGCCCTGGGCGGCGGCTGCAAGGCAGCAGGCAACAGCGGCGCGCAAGAAGAACAGGGAGATACGCATGTACTGCCTGACGCGCAAGGCATCCTGTGCGTGCAGAGCAACTGACTGCCCTCCAAAGCCGGGTTGATATAATCGCGGCGATGCTGCCAACGGATATTTCGCGCCGGCGCGCTTTGCGCCTGGCAACGGCCATGACCGCCGCCAGTTACTCTCGCGTTCTCGGCGCCAACGAACGGGTTCAGCTCGGCCTCATCGGCTGCGGAGGACGCGGCGTAGGCGTCATGAACACGTTCATGAACACGAATCAGGTGGATGTCACCGCTGTATGCGACATCTACGGGGAGCGGATTGACCGGGCGCAGCAGAAGGCGACCAAAGCCCAAGGCTTCTCCGACCACCGCAAACTTTTGGCGGCCAAGAATGTCGACGCGGTACTCATCGCCACGCCGGACCACTGGCACGCCGGTTGCGCCATCGACGCGCTGAACGCGGGCAAAGACGTCTACGTCGAAAAGCCGCTGACGCTCACTATCGAAGAAGGCCCGCACATCGTCAAAGCCGCCCGCGTCAACAACCGCATCTGCCAGGTGGGCATGCAGCAGCGCTCCGGCCAACTGTATCTCCAGGCCAAACGCGAATACTTCGATACCGGCAAACTCGGCAAAATCACTCTCGCCCGCACCTGGTGGCACGGAAACGGCGCTCACCTGCAAAAGGCGCCGGAGCGCCTCGCGCAGCAACCCACGAATCTGGATTGGGCCCGCTTCCTCGGCCCCGTGAAATGGCGCGATTGGGACCCCCAGCGTTTCTGGAATTTCCGCGCCTATTTGGAATTCGGCGGCGGCCAAGTCACCGATCTGTTCACGCATTGGATCGACGTCGTCCACATGTTTATGGGACAGGACAACCCCATCTCCGCCAGCGCCGCCGGCGGCATCCTGCACTATAAAGATGGCCGAACCGCGCCGGACACCATCAATGTGCTTCTGGAATATCCCCAGGAGTGGACCGCCACGTTCGAAGCCACGCTCGCCCCCGGCATCAAAGGCGCGGCCGTCGAAATGTGCGGCACCGAAGGGAAGCTGCTCATCACGCGCGCCCAGTTCGAATTTCAATCGGCGGAAAAAGGTGCGCCGCCCGTTATCGTTAAATCGCCTCGCGACCAGACGATTGACCACGTCGAAAACTTCCTGGACTGCTGCCGCTCCCGCAAACTGCCCAACGGCGACGTCTATATCGGCCATCGCTCCGCCGCCGCTTCGCACTTGGGCAACATTGCCTATCTGCAGCGCCGCCGGCTCCGCTACAATCCGGATCGCGAGGAGATTCTGCCCCTATGAACCGCCGTTCCCTGCTCCGCGGCGCAGCCGCCATGTCCGCCGCCAGCTACATGCGCGTCCTGGGCGCCAATGACCGTGTTCAGCTTGGCCTCATCGGCTGCGGCGACCGTGGCGAATACGTCATGACCGTCTTCCAGAACAGCAAACAGGTGGATGTTACGGCCGTCTGCGACGTCTATGGCGCGAAGATCGACAAGGTGCAGCAGAAAGCAGCCGCCGCCAAAGGTTTCAACGACCATCGCAAACTCCTGGAAACGAAAAACGTTGACGCCGTTCTCATCGCCACACCCGATCATTGGCACGCCGCCTGCGCCATTGACGCGTTGAACGCGGGCAAAGATGTCTATGTCGAGAAGCCGCTGACGCTGACGATCGAAGAGGGCCCGCCGATTGTCAAAGCGGCCCGGGTGAACAACCGCATCTGCCAGGTAGGCATGCAGCAACGCTCCGGCGAGAACTACCTGCAGGCCAAGCGCGAGTATATTGACTCCGGAAAGCTCGGCAAAATCACCATGGCGCGTACCTGGTGGCACGGCAACACCTATCACCTGCGGAAAGCTCCAGCCAGCCTTCAGTCCCGCCCCTCGAATCTGGACTGGGCCCGCTTCCTAGGCCCCGTCAAATGGCGGGACTACGATCCACAGCAGTACTTCAATTTCCGCGCCTATCTCGATTTCGGCGGCGGCCAAGTCACCGACCTGTTCACGCATTGGATCGACGTCGTCCACATGTTCATGGGACAGGACAACCCCATCTCGGCCAGCGCAGCCGGCGGCGTCTACAACTACAAGGACGGCCGTACCGCGCCCGACACCATCAATGTGCTTCTGGAATATCCCAAGGAATGGGTAGCTACGTTTGAGGCGACTCTCGCTCCGGGCATCAAAGGCGCCGCGGTGGAGATGTGCGGTACTGAGGGCAAGTTGTACATCACCCGGCAAGGGTTTGAATTCCTGTCGGCAGAGAAAGGAGCGCAGCCCGTCACCGTGCCGTACCGCAAGGACCAGACGATTGACCACGTGCAGAACTTCCTGGATTGCTGCCGCTCCCGCAAACTACCCAACGGCGATGTACAGATCGGGCATCGTTCCGCGGCCGCCTCACACCTCGGCAATATTGCCTATGTCCAGAAGCGCCGGTTGAACTACAATCCCGACCGCGAAGAGATTCTGCCGCTGTAAAAGGCGGCAGAATCTATCCCGTACCGTCCCAGGGCAGAGGGAAGTTATTTCCTAGGCCCTGTAGAATCGAGCGGCTACCGCCAGGGGACTAAGGCGATTGTTTGCTTTTGTTTTCAATACGTTAAAAATCATGTAGATTTGGCATGCGGCTTGCAAAAGAGAGGGCATGGCGAACTCTTACAATGCGTATACGCTCTGTGCGGAGCTCGTGGCGATTCAACGCCGCGACACCAACGACGGCAGGGAAACGTCCGGCAGCGGCGTCCTGGAAGAGTTGTGCGCCTCCACCGCCGTCCTCTGGTCGGACTTTCCGCTCGCGGCAGGTGACGAAGTATCGCTGCGCCACCGCCTCGGCAATTTGCCCGCCACGGTATGCAGCTGTAAGCCGCAATCGGATGGATTCCTTTCGGAGTTGTCAATCGCCGACTCGCTCTATCTGCCGAAGCACGCGCTCGTGATCGCCCGGGCCGCGTAAGTCTAGATCCAGTCCTGAAAAGCTGTGGGCGTGCCTCCGCCCCGGCGCATGGTGGACCGTTGGCGAAACGCCTCTTCGTTCAGGTCCACTCCCAGGCCAGGAGCCGCGGGCTTGGCAGCCAAACCGCCCTTCACCACGGGCGGATTTGTCGCCAGCGCCAGCACGCCTCCGTTCGGGCCTCCCATCGCGGCTTCGCTAGTCAGGAAATCCATGATGGCCAGGCCGACATGAAGGCAGGACATTGTTAGATGGATGCCGCCGACATTGTGCGTGGCGATGGGAATGCGGAAATTCGCAGCCAACGCGGCAATCTTCATAAAGGCCGTAATTCCGCCGCAGAAGGCGATGTCAGGATAGATGTAATCCACCGCCTGTTCTTTCAGGAACGGATAGAACCCCTGCGGCATCTCGCATTTTTCTCCGGTCAGCAACGGTACGCGGCAATCCCTTTTCAGCGCGACCCAGGCGTCGGAAAACTGGGGAGGCAGCGGATCCTCGAACCACTTGGGCTGAATCTCCTCCACCGCGCGGGCCATGGCCTTGGAACTGGCCAGATCGTACTCGTTGTGCGCGTGGACCATGATGTCGTACTCCAGTCCCAGTTCTTTCCGTACGTTGGAGAAAGACACGCGCAGTTTGTGCAGATCCTGCGCGGAGAGCGCCGTGGTGTACTTGCCCATGGGAATGCCGAAGACCGTATGCGTATTGATCTTGCAGGCGCGAAAACCCAGCGGGTTGGCGCGGAACTCGTCGGCCCAGGCCTTCACCGCGCCGGTATCCATCATGTTGCGTGGTTCCGTGTTAATGAAAACAGGCACGCTCTCCCGGAACGGGCCGCCCAGCAGCTTATAAACCGGCACGTTGAGCAGCCGGCCCGCCAAGTCCCACAATGCCATGTCGATGCCGCTCAGCGCCGGAATTCGGGCCATATACGTGTGCATCAGCGTGGACATGCGATGCCAGTGATAGCCGATTGCCAACGGGTCCTGGTTCACCAGCAGCGGATTGTAGATCTCCATCCACGCTTTCATCATGGAGAAGGTAACGCCGGACTCACCCATGCCGGAGATGCCGGCGTCGGTGTCGATCCGGATCTGCGTATGCGATCCGGACGGGCGGATCTTGATGCCGGTAATCTTCACCTTGCCCAGATCGGCGGCCGCCAACCGCTCGAACGGAGCGAGGACGGCGGCGGTGGGAAGCGCCAGCGCGGCGCGGAGAAACGAGCGGCGATTCGGAGTCATCTGCATGGGGACCGGGGCCATTATCTGAAATTCCGGGGCCCTTCGTGGGCGGCCCGCCGAAAAGAAAGAATGAGGCTCCATACGGAGCGATTGCGCGTGTTACCTTTGGAGTCGGTATGAGGCAATTGCAGCCGGTGATCTGGATGAAGGGGACCTTCCTCAGCCCCCAGCATCTGCAGACACAAGATCGGTTTATCGAGAGCACGCTTCGCTTCCATACGGAGGCGCTGAGCTTCCGCCCCTGGGGTTTCGGCCACGTTCGCATCGACCACGAACAGATCGCCGCGGGCAACATCGCCATTGCGTCGGCTGCCGGGATTTTTCCGGACGGAATGCCGTTTGACATTCCCGCGCCGGACACGCCGCCCCCGCCCAAGCCGCTTGCCGAGGCGTTCGACGTTGATCAGAACGAACTCGATGTGTTCCTGTGCATCCCGGAACAACGCATCCCCGGATTGAATATTTCGCTGGCCACCCGAAAGGACTCCGGCACGCGCTACTTTTCTGAGGTAGCCACGCTGCGCGACGAGAATAATGGCCTGAACGAAAAGCCGGTTCAGTTGGCGCGCAAGAACTTTCGCATCCTCACCAGCAATGAGTCCCTGGACGGCTACTCCACCATCCGCTTTGCGCGCATCCGGCGGAACCCGACGGGTACATTGGAAATCGATCAGAAATTTGTACCGCCCACTCTCGACATCAGCGGTACCGAATATCTGTTGGCGCTCACGCGGCGCCTGATTGAAATTCTGAGCGCCAAGAGTTCCCTGCTAGCCAACCAGAGGCGGCAAAAGAACCTGAGCCTCGCCGATTTCGGCACTGCGGATATTGCCAACTTCTGGCTGCTCTACACCATCAACAGCCACTTCCCGCAGTTCCAGCATCTGCTGGAGGTGCGGCGCGGACATCCGGAACATCTGTACGAGATCATGGTCTCGCTGGCTGGATCGCTGACGACGTTCTCTCTGAACCTGCACCCCCGGGACCTGCCGAAGTACGACCACGATAACCTGGGCGGCTGCTTCACGGAATTGGATGAGCAGATCCGGACGTTGCTGGAAACCGTCGTTCCCAGCAACTTTGTTTCCCTGCCGCTCAAACTGCTGCAGCCTTCCATTTACGGCACGCCGCTCGCCGAGGACCGTTTCCTGCGCAATACGCGGATGTACCTGGCCATCTCCGCTGACATGAACGAAGGCGAATTGATTTCCAAGGCGCCGTATCTGGTGAAGGTCTGCTCCGCCAATCACATCGAGCACCTGGTCCGCCAGGCGCTGCCCGGCGTTCCGTTGACGCACGTTCCGAAACCGCCCAGCGCGGTACCGGTGAAGCTCAACTGCCAGTATTTCAGCGTGTCGATGAACGGCGGCGCATGGGAAGCAGTCACACGCGCGCGCAACCTTGCCGCCTATGTGCCGGGCGACCTGCCGAACCCGACGCTGGAACTCATCATATTGCTGCCGGAAGCGGGCTAACGGCCCGCTTCCGCAAACAGCGGCTATTTCTTCATTGCGAAGACCACGACCACGATAATCGCGATCAACAGCAGGACGCCCAATGCAATGAACATCATCTTGTTGCCGCCCGCGGGCGCGGCTTGCGGTACGCCAGGCATGCCGCCGGGAAGGCCCTGAGGCGCTTGCGGCATGCTCATGCCGGGCTGGAACGTCGGCGTGTTCATATTCATCTGCGGCCCGCTCATGTAAGGGTCGGAGACCGTGGGACCCGTCATGTAGGGGTTACTGATGCTGCCCGGCGTGAAGTTCAACCCGTCTGAGCCCATGCTCACCTGTGGCATATAGGCTTGCGGACCCGTAAACTGCGGACCGGTCATTTGCGGAGCGCTAAACTGCGGTCCGGAAACGTTGGCCATGCCGCCCAAAGCGCCCATCATGCCGCCGCCGGATCCGCCCGGCGCGCCGCCAGGACCACCGGCCGCTCCCGGAGCGCCGCCGGCGCCAGGGGCCATGAAGATACGCGTATACTCGCTGGGACCCGTGCCGGCCGGGGCGCCGGGCGTCCCCGCGTTACCGGAGGACGGTAGGGTAAACACTTGTGTCGCGCTGGCGGGAGGGGCGCCGCCGAAATTCGGAAGAGCGGGAGGAGTCGGCGCCGCCGGCTGGTTCAGGTTCATCGGCGGCGGCGTAGCGGCGGGGCTGCCAAAAATCTGCGTGAACTCTCCCGGCGCGCCGAGCGGTTTCGAAGGGGTGGGCCCTTGCGGCGGGAAAGAAAACGGGGTGGACGAAGGGCTGCCGCTCCCGCCAGCGGACGAAGGAGACGGGCTGCCGCCCAAACTACCGCCGCCCGAGTTAAACATCCGGGTGAACTCACCGGGTTGACCGCCGCCGGGGAGCCCGGAGGAGGGAGGAGGCGTAGAAGGAAGGCCTGGCGGCACCGGGGAAGAAGCGGGCGGAGCGCTTGCACCGCCGGGTGAATTGAAGATACGAGTAAATTCGCCCGGAGAATTGGACGGCGCCGCGCCACTGGGAGAGGGCGATCCAAAGAGATTGGCGAAATCGCCGCCGGCCGGCGGCGCAGGCTCCGGCGTTTTGTGGGCAGCCAGAGGAGCCGGGGGTGCGGGAGCGGCTCCGCCGGGGGCCGTAAACATCCGCGTAAATTCACCGGCGCCAGCGGCCGGAGCAGCGGGCGGGGCGGAAGGCATGGCAGGAGCAGCGGGAGCAGGCGCCTTCGGCGGTTCCGTGGCCTTGGGAATCGAACCGGGCGCGCTGAACATGCGCGTAAACTCGCCGGGTTGGTTCGCGGGGGCGGCCGGTTTAGGCGGCTCGGCGGCCTGGAAGGGCGCCGGGGCCTTGGGCGGTTCCGCTTGGGGCGCCGCCAGACCGGGCTGCGCGCCAAACATCTGCGTAAACGAACCCACCGCGGGCGACGAAGCGGCAGGGGCCGGCGCGGGAACAGGAGCGGCGGCTTTTGGCGGTTCGGGCGCCGGAGCAGGCGGCTTGGGTGCTTCCACGACAGGAGCAGCGGGAGGAGCCGTAGAAGGAGCGGGTGCGCCCCCTAACTGCTGCGCGCTGAACATGCGGGTGAATTCGCCAGGGCCGTTCGCCGCCTTCGGCGGCTCAGGGACCGGAGCCGGGGCGGGAGCGGCCCCCGGAGCCGG
>DASTML010000207.1:0-26314 GCA_035714175.1 Bryobacteraceae bacterium
TGGCAAGGGTAACCGTACTTTCCTCCGGCTGGTCGTGGACCGTACCCGCTGGAATGGCGATCTCCACAAAGTCGAAGAAAAAGTCGGAACCATACGGCCCCGTTCCGTTATGGGAGATCAGGACGGTGTGATCCCCTGGGCCGTAAGAGCCAAGCGGCAACCGCACGAGAATGTCCTCTCCGTAAGCTGCTAACGGCAGAACGCGCGCTTCTTCGCTGTCGACGCGTAGCGCAATCACGCCTCCCGACGTCAGCAACCGTGTCCCCAGATACAACTCGTGATTCTGCGGGCAATGATAAGGAATGGTGACGCTGTCGCCGTAGGTCCCGGTCCGTTGAATCGTACCGCCGGAAAAGTTTCCTTTCTGTCCTGCCAACTGCCCGCCTGACGTCAGCCATCCTCCTCCGTAGTAACTGGCGCGCCGGTCATTGTCTTCAATGCGCCGGCTACCCGGTCCCGCCACTCGATAGGCGCGATTGGCGCCGGTGACGCTCCAATTGCTGATCACCGCGGCATACTCGCTTCGTTCGTACGCGCCCGTCTGCATAGCGGCCGCATACGTCCACCGCATCTTGCGAACGTTGTGCGTCGGCACGGTGACGCCGTACCGGTCTACCAGGCTGTCGAATGCCAACGTCACTCTCCATTTGGATGGCAACTCGCCGCCGCTGAACGTGGCCGCTGCCGGTTCCCAATATTCGCTGCCCGTGCCGGAGACGGTTCCATACGCGCCCAATTTGTTGCCGTTAGCGCCTTGCAGCACCGGGATCCCGTCCATAAGCTGGCCGGCGCACTGCAGCGTGACTACGGCCCCGCTGCTCGTTGCCGTCACCCAGGCCGAACCTGCATTGATCTTCGTGACGATCGATGCCGCGATCACGTCCAGTCCTTCGCCAAAGCCCACGTCATGCTTGAAGTTCTCACCCATCCAGGCCAAGCCTATAATGTCGCCGGCTCCCGGCGCGCCCTTGAGTTCAAAGGTGGCCGTCGCGGGCACATAACTGCCCTCAATCGCCTCGGCATGATCGCGCAGCGGTATCTGATAGAACGTCTCGTCAATACCGCTGTGGGCGGAGTCCGTCGGCAGGTCATCTGCGTCGTTTTCAGCCCATATGCGGAGGTACGGCCAATCCACCGTCGGATAGAGATCCGAATCCAATGCAATGCAGTTGTCGCGAGTCTCTTCGTAGGTCAACGTCAACCCGCTCAAATCGCCATCCGGCAAATTGCGAAATCGTGGATGTTCAAACACGTTGTCACGATTCCACTCCACTACGCACCAGTCAAACTGCTGGCGCCACGTTCCGCTGGCCGTGAAGCCGTGGGGCGTAGCGCCGCTGATGGCAGCGATAGCGGAGGGTCTTTCGAAGTAGACCTGCAAGTCGCGATCGGGTCGTAGTTTTTCGAGTGTTTCCGGCATATGGGTCAGAGTCGAATCGTTACGGTTAAGTCAGCCCCCGGTGTGCTCGTGGCCGTTTGGCCGACTGACACAATGTCCAGGTGCAAAAGGGACGATCCACGCAATGGCGCGCGGCCGAACCCGTCCACCACATTGGAGATCTTCATGTTCACGGGTATCGTCAACGTTGCAATCTCGTCTTCGTCCTGCCGCAATCGCAACACCACGGGCACTTCGGTCGGCGCCTCGTGAACGATTGCGTAGATGTCCTTCATCGACCGGTAGTCTTCAATCACTACCGGCGGCGTGGCGTCATCTTCAATCGCCAGCGGCCCTTCCACCTGCAGATTCATTTGTCCGCCGCTCAGCGTCCGTAGGCCATATTCGGCGGTCGCGGTAAAGTGCCGCTGATCCACCGGGCTGTCGCCTCGCTGATTGGTAACGAAAAAGTCCGCCGCCGCGACGCGCGCATTGGTCAGATACGTCGTGTGGTTATAGCTGCCGCTTGCCGGCGATCCAAAAAAGTCCCGGCTGAACGGCACGATTTCCGTTCGTTCCCGTAGCGCATAAACCGGATCGTCCGCGTTGTGTCCAGTGGCCGGCGAACCGTGCGAACCGCGGGCGACCAGCAGCGTTGTCCCCCCTGCCGCTACCTCTTCCACGGAGAGAATTTCTTCTCCCATCTGTAGATACATACCTGGCGTGACTACGGCCTCGCTCACCGTGATGGTGGTTGCCTCTTCGTCTACGCCAGCGGTCAACCGTAACGTCGCTGGGCTAAACAGTTCGTCCCAGTAGCGAAGCGTCAGCGTTCCTGCGTTGATGCTGCGCGTGTTGTCGAACGTTGAGAAACCAACGCCCAACAGATCGATTGTTCCGTCGCCTTTCACCTGCATCGAAAAGACCGGCTTGGGCGGTGAGTCCACATCCAGCAACTGGCCGGTGGCCCCGGCAATTCGCCACCGGGTTAAAGGACACAGCTCAAACGGACACTCTTTGTTATTTGCGTTGGCGGATCGCCCGGAAACATGGACTGTGAAGCCCTCCCGGTTGGGAACCAGGAAGGTCACCGGACTTGTCGCCGAAGTGGCGCCCACATTCCAACTCGGCTCGGCAATCACAAACCGGCTGGTCGAATCCGGAATTACGGCCCACCTATCCTCCAACGTGACATGCGTCGGCGTGTTTCCGTAGATCCTCCGCTCCTGCCCGGCGCCTTTACCGGAGACGATCCGGACAATCTGTCCGCGATACTCATTGCCCAGCATGGTGAGCGTCTCATTGCCCACGGAGTTCCATGTGCCAATGGTGGCCGCCATCGGGCCCTGCAACTCCCAGCGCCACAGAAAATTAGCATGCGAGAAGTTCTCATCCGGAGGAGAAATCACGCCTTCGGCGGCCCCCACGTCGGTATAGCTTCCGGCAGGCGGGATATCGCTGGCGATACGGTGCAGTTGTTGTGGACTTGTCCCTCGGTAGACATGGAACGCCGCCGTCTGACTGCTAAAACTCAGCCCGCTCAACGTGACGCGATTCGTACTGGTCCCCGGCGGAATCGTCGCGTGGACGATGAACGACAACCCGCTCTCCCCGCCGTCAGAGTCTACGCCGGTTACGGCGTAGTAGAGCACCTGGTCGCCGGCCAAGGTTCCTCCCGTCCCCTGCGACAAAGCGGAGAATCCCACAATCGGAATTCCCGCCCGGCTGGTCGACGGTTTTGCCGGAGCCGTAAATTCCACGGTTAACCGTGTCTGCGCCGAACCGTCCGTAGCCTCCTCATGGCTTTCCGTAATTCCAAACTGCGGAACACCGTCTTCGTCGATAAGCGATCCGCCCAGCGGGCGCGGCAGTCCCAGTTCGTATTTCGGTTGCCTGCCGCTTGTCGCTGCTCCGTTGCCCGCTGTTTGCACGTACCAGTCATCGTCATGCAGTTGGCCTGTGATGACTGTGGTCCGGTAGTTCAAGCCCGGTGTCAATCGCAAAATCCGGAACGGCTGCCGCAGGAATCCCTCTTTGTTGTAGGTCAGCGTGATCAGATCCCCGGGCCGCAGACCCAGAGCGCGGACGCTCGTCTCGAACTCGACGTACAGGTTGCCCCGGACGGATTTCAACAGTCCCAACTTCACCATGCGCGTCGCCTGGTCGAAATTGGCCAAGCCCATTGCCGGCAATGTTGCGCTCGTCTCCTGGCCGCTTGCCAGTACGTCGTCCACGTCAACAAGGGATACGCTGTCCTGCTGATACTCATTGAACGCATCCTGAAATTCCACGCTGAACCGGTTCGGGGCATCCGCTGAACTCCGGCTGTAAAACCGGATCTTCGGTTCGCCGTTATTTCCGCGCAATATGCCGCCTGCCGCCGTGGAACCGTCTCCGAACTCGTAGGCGGGCCATCCTTCCAACAGAACTTCCGTCGCATTGCTCCAGGCGGGTTTGGCCGGTTGCTGCACCTGCAGCGTGGACTCAAACCGGCACTGGAGTCTGCCCTCGCCGCCGAAGCTCAACAGCAGTCCGGCCGTATTGCGCACGCCGCGCAGCACCTCGGCCGCACTCCTCCGCCGGCGTACCGCAAGGTTGCACTGGAAGCGCGGAATCGTCACGCTGTTTCCGTGCAGGTCCAGCGTTTCAATCGGATCATCGCAATAGAGCGCCGCTTCTGCGAAGCTTCCGATGTCGATCTCGCTCTCTTCCCACCCGCTCCGCCGCAGCACATCCAGCAGCACCCACGCAGGATTGTTCGTGAACACCAGGCCCGTTGATCCGCCGTCCGTTCCAAACGTCGGCAATTTCATGCCTTCCACCAGAGCTTGGACCCGGGGCAATGAGCGCCCGTCGTGAATGCGGTTGGGAACCACAACCGATACGACTGCCATGCTTCCGTACGGGTCGCCGACCGGGTTGCCGGCGCCATCGCGGAAGTCCAGATTGAAGTCACCCGTACGATTGCCCAGGCTCACCGGGTTGTACCACCCGGTTGCCGACATATCCCGTCCATCCGAGCCGCGCGGAATTTCAATATCGTTGACGATGATTTTGATCACGCTGTTCATCTCACCGGCGCCCAACAACACTTCCATTCGCGTATAGTTGCCGTCATTGCGCGCCAGCGTTACCGGCGGCTGTATCCACGCGGTCCCGTACACCAGCGGGACAACGTCGTTGTACTTCGCCTCGTTGTCAATCGGTCCGCTCAGTTTGAACGCTTTGTCGCCGTAACCTCGCACCAGAATGGAGGACGGAACGAACTCCACCCCCCCAAACCGCCGGGTCACATGGCTAGCCGTGTCGATCTGGAACATGCCCCGCTGTTCGCACGCACTTCGGGTGTAGTCGCACGATGTGTAGGGAACCGAGCCGTTCAGGTTGCCGATTCCCCCTTCTTCTCCCGCCGAGTAGCCGCAGCGGAAGAATGGCGAGTACTGGCCCTTCGCCCCGCCGTCCATCCCCTCTTGCCGTTGCGCCGCATTCGCCGGAAACATCCACGGGCAACGCTTCTGAATGCGGATCTCCGGCAAAGTCACGCGCTGGAAGTTCAACCGGTTGTTGAACGACAGACGCAGCGTCGACTCCTTCATGTTTTCTGGAGCGTTGGCAATCCCACGGAACAGGACCGGCGCCTCGGTTGCGGCCGTGTTGTTCTTCATATCGAAAAACACGAATCGTACCGTCAGCTTTGCGCCCTTCCAACCCGTCGACCGTTCGATCTGCGAGTAGCGCGAATCGGTATTGGCTAGCGTCAGCGAAATCTTCGCCGTTGCGTCAATACCGTCCTCTGATTGCGCGCGCAAATCAAACTGGCTATGGTCTACGAGCGTCGGTAAATACAGGTTCCCGTCAAATGTCACCTGGTGCGTGGCCCAGTATTCGTGCTGTCCGTTGCGAAGTTCGCAGTCGAACAGCAGAATCGGGGTTTCGAGAACTTCCTGTTCTTTGATTTCGAATATCGTGGGCATGGCCTTCTGCTCTCAGCGTTCAGTTAAAAGGGACGGCTTTCGATGAGAATCTCGGCCGCGTTGTGGTTCGGCGCCTGCTGAACCCAGGTCAATTCGTCTTCGGCGAATCGCGCGTTCAAATACACGCCGCTCCGCGAGTTCGTGCGGCGGTAACCGCCTGGCGCGGGTTGGGCGTCGGCCTGCATGCCGCTCACTTTCACGCTCTGTCCCGGCTCCAGATATAGGCTGAACGTCACCTGCTCGGCATCGGAGCCCGGCCGGAACGAAACGGAATAGCGGTTCCAGGCGCTTTGGGACGTAAAAGTCCGCTCCGCAAGGAACCCTCCGGCGTCGATCCGTAACCGGAACTGTCCCATTCCGCCCACATAGGCGCTCAGGCAGTACTGGTGCTGGCCGGAAGCCGTGATGGTTTGCGCAACGCGTTGTGGGGCGATTCCTGTGTTGGCAATTCGCGTGCCGCGCGTCATACCCCAGGGATCGTCCCAACCTTGCTCCTGCATCATCAGGGGGTCCACGGTCCATGCGCCTTGCGTGTAGTCTTCGCTCCACCGCAACAGATTCGCTGCCGGGTCCAGAAAAATGAAGGTCTGCAACCGGCCCTCACACTCTTGGTAAAGCGCGTCGATAGCGGCCCGCTCACCGTCCGTCAATCCGTCATAGCGCAGCGCCCAGCGAACACGGCCTGCCTGGCCGTCGTAGAAGGTGCGCATACGCCCGTCAAGGGACTCGTATCGCACCACCCGTTCGTGCCTCTCTCGCGTCAGCGGGTACTGGCCGGCCGTATGTGTTTCGAGTTGTGGAAAGAAGCGCATGGCTTACCTGTTCTGCCGCACCACAAGCCGGGTGCGGCCATCGTTGAATCCGGTGAATTGGAAGAAGGCGCTGGGGTCTTCCAGACTGCATTCTTCGTATTCGCTCTCGTCCCAGGGATCGACAAACGTGAACGTGCCGTGCCCCCCCTGTTCGGACAGGAAGAACGCTTCTAACGCGTCCATCTCTTCCTCGTCCAGGGTGCTCAGTTCGATCACCCAGCGCCGCAGCGGTCCGCTGAACTCGCGGAATCGCTGCTCGCTGCCATCGACAAACCGCATCACCTGCGTGGAATACCGCGTCGCGCGGCGGGCAGGGTATTGCGCCACTGCGCCTGTCTTCAGTCGTGGAAACTCTTGCATGGCATGGCTCCTAGAGTTCGCTCACGATGTCGTTCAGGCTATGCGACTGCAGCATCGCTTCCCGCACCGCCCGGGCGATGTCTTCGCGCCGGTCCAGGAACGACTGGCTGTCCATGGCCTGAACATTCACCGTGATGTTCGCCCCGCTGTTCGCCGCGGGATTGACCGTCGAAGCCGCGGAGTTCGCATTGCTCCCGCCTGTACCAACCGGCGCCGGTGTCGCCAGCGGCCGTATGCTGTCGCCGGCGCCGCGATCAATCAGGAACGTGTCGCCACTGGCGCTCAGTCCCGCCTCCGCGCGCACAGGGGCCGGTAGCGCGAATTTTTCCAGCGGCGGCGGCTCTTCCTTCTTTCCGCCAATTCCGAACAGCCGCAGAAGTCCCGTCACTACCGGCAACAAGGTCAATCCGCCTCCAATCGTCCGCAGCGCGGAAGAGGCGATTGCCGCTCCCTGGCTCTGGCCCTGCGCCTGTGCGGCCGAACTGGATGTTGTCGAAGCGCCCGTTAGAAAGGACGGCAACTGCGCCAGGAAACTCGAGTTCAACCCTCGCGCCGAACTCGAGCCTTGCAGGTTGTCCAGCAGTGTAATTAGTTCGTCATTAGCCATTGTTTTTCTCCCGCAATAATTCGCTTTCCAGCAAGGTAAACGCCTCTACGCTCTTGGCCGGATACTCCCGCAAGTCACCGTGCCCGCCCAGACTCCAGACGTGATGCTCTTCAAGCACTGTCAGGCTGGATGGACGTATGAACGATTGCGGGCACTCCGTCAACAGCACTGGTCCTCGCGCCCACACCGGGCGCTCTGGACCTCGTTCCGCTTCCGGCAGAAAGCCGCAGCGGCGCTCCTTTTCCAGGCCGTTGCTACGGCACTCGTCGCACTTCCACGCGGCCTGGTTCGCGAATTGGAACTGGAAGGCGACTATTAGTTTTTTCGTTCGTCCTCGTCAAGGAACAACTCTCCCTTGATCGCATCGACAATCTCCCGCGCCAGCGAGTCGGGCCCTCGTTCCAGCAGATTGTCTAGCGTCACTGCCTCGCCGTCAATCGTCAGGCCCGCGATGTCTTCCAGCCCCCACCGGATGTACAGCTCATCCATGCGGGCCCGGATTTCAGCCGCTTGCGCGCCATCCACCACGCTGTCTCCGGCCATGTGAAACGCCAGCTTTTCGCCCGTCTCCCGGATCAGACGGACCAATTCCATTCTGCGGGCCAGCGACAACCGCCGCACCCGGAATCGCACGCCTGGGCAGGCATGCGATTCAATAGTCAGGTAGCTCTCGTAGTGCATGGCTTAGGCAAAGGCAATCTGGATTTCGTCGTCGATGGAACCCTGCGCCTGGCTCAGCGAGAAGTTCCACTCCAGCCGCGGATTCCGGTCGTCGAACTCTGGAACTTCGGGAACCACCGCGGGCAGATAGACTCCGCACAACTGCCCAGCGCTTTGTCCCAACTGGATCATGATGCTGATTGGCGTCCGGTTCTTGGCCGCCTGGTAGAGTCCAACCGTCGCCGCGTCGTCTTTTTCGTAGAGGCGGAACTTGATACCCACCTCGCGCTCGCCCGCGGCGATACAGGTCGGACCGGAGAACCCGAACTCGCGCTTGCGCATATCGACATTGTTATTGATGTCGATTTCAGCGTCGATCAACGTGAAGAACTGGGTGGGTGCCGCCCCAATCCATACCTGGCCGATGTGTCCAGGGATGATCGAGTAGTCAAGACCCGCAACCGCCGGTTCTTCTGGAAAGGCGCTCAGCCCCGCTAATCCGGCTGCGAAGCTTGCACTGTCGATCAGATCGCGTGCGTCCCCGCTGAACTCGAACTCGTGGTAATCGGCGTTCACCTTGATTTTCATACGGTCCACGCCGGCGCCGCTGACGATGCGTTGTACCGCCGTTGCCGGGCTCCAGTAATCGTAGATGCTGACGCTCGGCAACAACGTCGCCGGGCTGTAGGTGATCGTAGGATTCAACGGTGAACCGCCTGTCGGAACCAGCGAGAATGGCGCGTTCAGTTCCACGGTCGTGCCGTTCACGACGTAGGCCACGAAACGGATCTCACCGCCGAAGCTGACGGCTTGGCCCGCCGTGAGTCCATGGGCCGCGCCAAAAGTGATCTGGTTGCTGCCGCCCACGGAAGCGACCGTCTTTCCTGGGTCAATCACGGGAGGCGCGCCGAGCGCTCCTCGGACCAGCGGTCCATACGACGGCTCGGCCGTAATGTTGCCCCAGTTCGTCATGTAGGTGCCCAGTTGGTATCGCGTCCGTGTGCGTGCCCCGGTCGGTATGCCGCCCTTGGTGCGGCTGCCCGTCTTGTCGCGCCGCGGTCCCTGTGTCGTTTCATGTTGAATCCCGAGTTTGATCGCCGGGATGCGGTTTTCCGCCGTCGCCGCCTGCACTGCGCCGAAACTCGTTTCCAGCGCTGCGTAGAAGCGATTTTGATTGGAAGAAATGTAACAAGCCATGTCTTTGCCTTCCTGCTTTCAGAAATTCAGGCGCCTGCGCGCCCGGCTATACGCTCACCTGAACGTCGAAGCTCACCTTCGCGGTCTGGAGAAAGTTCTTGCCGCCGTGTTTCACGGGTTGAAAGGTTACGGTGTAGCCGCCGGTATAGAACAGCCCGTTGTCCCAGTCGCCGCGGTGTGTATCGAGCACCATGGTCAACGCGTCTACATACCACTGCAGCCGCTGGTCCAGGCCTTCCAACCGGTCGTGGCTCACCCGCACGTCCACGCTCAACGTGGCAGTTCCTGAGAACTGCCTGAACTTTTCGCGTAGCGTGTTGTTCAACTTTTCGCAATAAATGTGGAAAGCCGGATATTTCGTCCCGGCTGTCTTCTCGATTACGTCCGCCGGAACGTTTTGCGAGATGATCTGGGCCAGTTCCACCGTCGGAAGTACAATGCCGTTCGCCTGCGCGATTGCGGCCAGACCAGCCTGTAAGCCGGCGGGCGCGCGCAGAAGGCCCGCGGCTTTCTGCACTGTTCTTGTTCCGATCTGCGCCATATCGTTACCCTCGTTGCAGCACGGGAATGTGCCGCAAATAGTATTCGGCCGTCTGTCCCGTTCCCGGAACTGGTCCTTCTTCCAACCCGCTCGCCGGCATCACCCACGTCGAGCCCACCGTCAAAAGGCTCGTGTTTTGCCGCTGCACCTGATCGTCCAGCATGCCGGCATAGACGTTCCATCCCTGCGCCCGGGCCGGAGCGCCGACAGTGCGCACCGTCAACGCCGTGCCCTCCTGCGTGGTCAATCCGGCCGTTTCGCTCGGAGAACTTTCCACGCCGTCCGCGTCCACCCACGTCACGCGGACATAGTAGGTCCGCGCCGGAAGGGCGCCCGCCTGTTGGCCCAGCAGTGGTTGCACGGGCTTGGCCAACGGGTAAAATAGCAGCCCCACGCCGGTATCGAACAACAAATCGGCGGAAGCGCGGGCCAGCCGCTCGTACTCCTTCCACTTGTGCTTGTGCCGGTCATTCAATTGCTGGAAATGCGCGTCCCGGTAGGTTGCCGACAGCGCCAATAGCGTATGCCACTGCTTCACGCCTTCGGTCAAGGCCACATGTCCCAGCGAGAACCGCATCCCCCCTGGTGTCCGCACGAGGAACCGTTGCAACTCCAGCCCCACTTCCAGCGCGGCGACCGTCAACTTGGCAGTCAGATCGATGCCCTCGGTGGCGGCTACTTCCACGATTGCGCTTTCATAGTTCGCCAGGTCGGTGATCTGAGAAGGATTGCCATCCACAAAGAGCGCCATATCCGTCTCCTTATTCGCCCTTCCGGGGCGTCTGAAGCGCGGCCCGCAGCGCGCGCAGTTCGTCCTCGGCCAGCCTCGACATCCGCATCCGCTCCTGCAGCGCGGCAATGTCCTTCTGCTTTTGCCGTTGGTCGCGTTCGGCCTGCCACTGTTCGGTCTCTGCCGGAGTTAACATCCGGGCTTTCTTTTCAACGACCAGAGTGGCTGCTGTGCGGCGGCTTACTTCCGACACCACGCCCGCCTTGCCGCCGTTCGGTGTCGCCAGGCTGGCGACCAGCACGAAGGCGTCGGGAATCTGCGCAAGCTGCTCGTCGATTTCGCGGTAGTAGTCTTTCAGGTTCATAGGTTCCTCTTGGAAAACAGGAAGGGAGGCGCTTGAAAGCGCCTCCCTTCGGTTGCATGGTACGTACCGTAGTGGTTAGCTGCGGACCTGGACGCCGTGGTTGTTGCGCAGGACGGCCGCGCCGTACAGCACGTCAACCGTGAACTGCTGCGCCAGGGTGTTGGGCTGGTAGCTCATCACCACGCGCATGCCAAAGTTGCCGAGTTCCGCATATTCGGCCACAGCGCCGGTCCCGGGCAGGGGCTGCGGCAGACGGCGCATCACCAAGCCGATGGCATCCTTGGCGAAACCGATGTTGTTCGTGGTCACCGGACCGCTGCCCGTCTTGGCGACGAACTGCGAGCGGAACACAAAGAAGTCCTTCAGTTTGCCGACGTTGCCGTCGATCATGGCGCGGACACCCGCTTCGCCGGCCGAGGAATATTCGCTGAACCGCGGAATCTGGCGGAGTTGCGAATAGCTCGTACCGTCAACGATCAGGTACTTCTGCGCGCTGGCCGGAACCTTGGCGTCGAACAGCGCCGTTTCGGCCTGGTCGATCGCGGCTTCGGTGATCGGCGAGCCGCCGGTGCCTACCGCCGTGTTCGAGGTGAACTGGGCGTAGAGGTTCATCAGGTCGGTTTCGATCTTTTCGGCGATCGCGATCACGGCCGGTTCCATGTAGAGCCGGAGAAGATCGGGCACAGCCAGCACCTTGGTCACGTCCGGAATCTGGAACGTGGCTTCGGCGTGGGTGTTCAGGACGATCTGCGCGTTCCCAAGGCTGGGATTCTGCGTCGTCACCGAACCGCCTTGGGCGATATTGTTCGCCGTCAAAACCGGCGGAATCGGCACGTTGACCGTGTCGCCGGCCTGGGCCAGCGTCGGCTCGAAGTTCCGGTTCACGAGGTTACCCATGACCAGGTTGCCCATCAAAGCGGGCAACGCGTCGGCGGCCACCAGTTTCACAATCGCATTCGCGACGTTCGAAGAGGTAATTGCAGGCATTCTGCTCTCCCAAAAATAGTTACGGCCCGAAGTGTCTCTCCAGGCCGGCTGTGTTCTATGTCGGTCCGCTCCGGTGTATAGCTCCGGCTGCGGAATGGCTGTCCCTGGCCGCTCAGGCCTGGGACAAGGTCAATGGCGGGAAGGGAAGTGCCGTCCTCGCACAAACTCTGTTAAAGATTCGGCGTCATCTGTTGCGCCACGCGCGCAATCTCTTGACGGGCCCGGTCGAGCTCTTCCCGCGACATGCCAGGACGGATCTTGTCCATGTCAAAGGTCGAACTGTAAGAAGCCGTCCGTTGGTTGCTCGTCGCGCCGGAGCCGCCTACCATCCGGGCGGGAAGCAATTCCGGGTTCTCGCTCACAAAGTGCGTGAGATACTCTTTCAGCCCAAGTTCGCCCTGGCCCGTCTTCGCGTAGAGCCGCCCGTCATCGGACCGTTGGATATCGTCCTTGACTGCCTTGTAGGCCAGGTCGACTTTGTTGACGCCCAGCCGCTGTAACTCGCTCCGGATGGCGGAGTTCCGATCCGCTTCCTCGGCCATTTGCCGGCTGCGGCGGTTCTCTTCCACCAACTCGTTCATCCGCCGTTCCAAGGACTCCCGGCGGCGCCGTTCATCCTCGAGCTCCGCCTTGTAGGCCGGCTCGCTCTTCGCCGTTTCCTGATTCACGAACTCTCGGATCGCGTCCTGGATCAGGGCTCGGATATCGGGCGTTTTCGGCGTTTCGTTGTTCACGTTCTCTTCCATTCCTAGTTCTCCTTGGCGTCCTCGCGGGTCATCCAGTCGTCGATCTCCCGCGCAATCGAATCCTTCATCTCCTGCCGCTCATCGCACAGGTACTTAAAAGCCAGCTTTTTGTACACCTGCCGTCGCAGGGTTGGCGAACCAATCCCCAACTCCAGCAGCTTTCGGGCATCTTCGATTTCCGCTGTGAAATCGCCGATGTCGAACTCATCCAGGCCGGATACGCTTACCGAGAGGTCATCCTCCCGGGCCTGTTCCACGGCCAGCAGCACCCGCCGCATCATGTCCTTCACGGTGTCGCCGAATGCCCGGAGCACTTCTTGCGTAATCGCGAAGTCCCGTTGCTTG
This sequence comes from Bryobacteraceae bacterium, assembly GCA_035714175.1. Lineage (GTDB taxonomy): Bacteria > Acidobacteriota > Terriglobia > Bryobacterales > Bryobacteraceae. Next base: position 12,702 of record DASTML010000207.1, read on the forward strand.
CTCAGGCCGGAGACCTGCCGTCCGTCCGCCGACGTCTGTCCGGCTTGCGCCAGCAGGTAGCAAACCCGGTAAATCTCGTCCTTGAGCCGTTCCAGGTTGCGGGTAGCGATGTCGTAGACATGCCCCTCCGGTTCCGCCCAGCCGAACCGGTCCTGCGGTCCCAACTGGATGAAATAGCTTTCTCCGATCACCTTGTTCCATTCGCGCTCCGAATAGATCACGGGCATCGCGAACAGGCCCATCGTCAGCGCCCACCCCAGTGCGTTCGACTTGTTGAAGTGTTCCAGTTGCAGCGTCGCGGCCTTATTCATCAGCCACATGCCGTCCGTTAGCTTCATCTCAAATACAGGCACCCGGCGCAGCCGCGACAGCCCATGCAGACCTTCGGCGACCAGTTCAATGGACGCCACATCCTTCGACGTGCCGAACATTCCCGGCTTGCTGATCTGACGGTAGCTGCGGAACGTCTCCCGGTCGTAGTAGTGCCAATTGGTCTCCAGGAGCGGTTCCGGATCTTCCAGCCGCTGCCGGCGCAGTTGCGACGTCCGGATGACAATCCACTCGTATTCGCCCCGCGCGTCGGTCGACCAGTTGATCACCTCGTCCGCCGAATAACTCACCAGGTAGGCGTTCGCCGCTCCTAGCGCCTCTTCTTCGGCGCGGTTTTTCGGAGTGCTCTGCTGCCGCGGAAAGTCCACGAGCGTGAAGCTCGATCCGCAGATCAACGCCTCCAACATCTGTCTCCGGAAGAAATCGCTCAGATTGGAACCTTTGCGGTCACAATCCTCCACGAAGGAACTGAAAAACCTCCGGCCGAGGTCATTGTCTCCCTCTATGCTGATGACCGGTTCGCGGCGGAACAGCGTTGCCGCGTACCAATCCACAATTGAGCCGATGTAGTTTTCATAAAAGACCCGCTCGAGCCGTTCATGATAGACCTCCATCGGTTCGCGGCCACGCTGTACCAGATAGTTCGACGCCTGCGCCTTGAACTGTGCGCCGCCCGTGTAGAGGTCACGATACTGTTTCCATAGCGCGGTGCGCGCTTTGTAGTCGTGATGTTCCGTGTTGATTTCGATCACGTTATTGCTCCACGTCTTTCCTCGCGTGGCGCCGGAAAAAGAAAGGCCGCCGGGATATACCCAGCGGCCTGGCCCACTTCCGTCGCCCGGAAAAATTCTGTACTAAAACAGCGGCTTGTTCTGGTAGCCGATTGGCTTCCGGTAACGCTGCTCCTGCCAAACCAGATATCCGAGCGCGTCCGACAGATGCGTCCGCCGCGGATCCTTGGTCTTGTCGATGATCATCGTCCCTTCCAGCAGAACCACCTGCTCCAGGTCGAGAATCAACTCCTTGCACCGCGGGTCAATCACCAGCCGCCGCTCTCCATCGGCGCTGCGAAGCGTCCCGTTCATGATGTCCAGCCGGTCGCGCACCGCTGGATTCACTGTCGGTACCCGGTATTCGACGTTCGTGATCCCGTGCTGCCGGAAAAACCGTCGCATCATCGCATAGTCGCTGCTGCCGGTTGTCTGCATCCGGGCGCCCGACGCATCGCCGTATACGATCACCCGCCTCGCGTCCGAATACCTCCGCACGAACTCCATGCACGCTTCTTCTGTCGTCACCCGCCGCAGGACGATCTCGTCCACCACGCGAATCTGCTCCCCATCCACCTGCGCCACAATCGAACACATCGGATCGACGTTGAAATCCAGCGCCCACAGTACTTCCCGGTTCGGGTCCAGCGACTGCGGTTTCACATTCTCCGTCCGGTCAAACGCGCTGTAGGCGCGCCCCGCCGCGACGTTCAAATACTCGCCGAGTACTTCTTGCTGATAGAACCGTTCATCGTAGCTCCGTTTCAACCGCTCATAGAAGTCCGGAATCTGGTCCAACAAGTGCCGGTTCTCATTCGGTTTCGCCAGTATCACGCCGTAGCCTTCCACGGGATCGGAAATGAACCGGCGATATACCCAGTCGAACCCCTTTGGCGTCCAGACGGCATAACCACACAACATTTTCGCTCGCGGATCACGCAGGCGGGCCTCCAGTCGCAGCCAGGCTTCTTCCTGGCAGTACGTCAACTCGTCAATGCCGAACCAGGCAAGGTTTGTACCGCGCAACCGCTCGTAGTCGTCCAGCGAACGAAACAGTACCTTCGAACCCACCTCAGTGAAAACAATGAAGTTTTCCGCCTTATTGAATTCGTACGGAATCTCGCATCTGTCCAGAATCTCGAACAGCGCGGCCTGCGTCGCGTCCCGCAACATCGGAAACGTCGGCGCCCCCAGCAGCCCCAGCCGTCCCGCATTGACATAAGCAAGGCGAATGGCTTCCTGGCACAGCGCTTGGCTTTTTCCAGACCCTACCGGTCCGGAAAATCCCTTGAACCGGCTCATCAGCCGGTGGAATTTTGCCTGGGAAGGAAGAGCTTCGTACTCTATTTCCCGGGTTCGTCTTCTGGGCGGAGCCGATCGACCCATCGTACCTCGACCTCCTTCACCTGTTCAGCTGTTAAGTCTTTATAAACCTGCAGAAGTTTCAACAATTCCCCGACAGTTGCCTTACCGGGATTTGCCTCATTTTCCAGGTTGTCCATTAGCTTGGAGATCATCTTTTTCAGTCGCGACGCGCTTAATTTCACATTGCTTCTTGCCCGCTTCTTCGCGCTCTTCTTGATCCCCGATTGCTTCACATCTTCCGCAATCTCCAACATATTGCGTGGCCTCCGACCGAGGGCCGCTGCACGCGACTCACTCGACAACCCCAATCTAGCAACCACGTACCAAATAATCTGGGGGTGAAAATTTATAACCTATTGAAAAGAAAACAAATAGAGGTCTAAAAAAGTTGTGAACCAGTTTTTCCGGAAATTCAATCTCGTAAATTCGGCTCTAATTCGTGCTCTTGTGCGGTCGATTCCACCTGCACGCCGAGCACCCGGCGCAGATAATCAATCCCCGGAACCGTGATCGCCATCCGGCTCTTATCGTCCATCTCGATAACCTTCTGCGTCTTCATATAAGACATGACGAACGTCGCTCCTTCCCGCTCTATTTGCAGGGTCCGTTCCATGTCCAGAATCGAGATATAGCCGCCGTTCGGGTTCTTTTTCTTGTGCCGGTACAGCAGCCCCAATATGCGCTGTATCAAAACTTCATCGTTCACCAGTTCTGCGCGCAAATCCGCAAGTTCTTCTTCCGCATGAACTTGTGGCGGCACGGCGTCTGGATTCGCCTCGGCGGCGGCCGCAATCCCGGGCGTTTCCGCCTCCGCGCTCTCCGGAGCGGCGCCTGTCTTCCGGGCGCGTTTCAACAGAGAGAGCAGGTCCACCGATTCCAAGGCCATACCCCGAATATCGGCGGAACTGCCCTCTCTCTATAGATCGAAAGGACTAAAGCGCTTCGCGCAGTGCGCTCAGCAGCAGGTCAACATTCTCAGCCTTGGAGCCTTCGCCCATCAGCCCGATCCGGAATACCTGTCCGGCCAGAGGTCCAAAGCCGCCCTGGATCTCAATCCCGTGGCGCTCCATGAGCTTCTTCCGGACATCCAGGTCGTTCACGCCAGCCGGTACGCGAGGCGTATGCAGAGCCCACATACGGTTGCCGGGCTTCACCAGCATTTCCATGCCAAGCCCTTCCAACCCGGCCACAAGCTTCTCGTGATTCTCCTTGTGCCGTGCATACCGCGCTTCGACGCCTTCTTCCAGGATCAGGTTCAACCCTTCCCGCAATGCGTAGAACATCGAGATCGGCGCCGTGTGGTGATACCGGTGTGCCCCTTCGTAGTACTCAGCCAACAGTTTCAGGTCCAGATACCAGGAGTGGTTGACGCTCGTGCGCGCTTTCAGCTTTTCCATCGCGCGCGGCGAACAGGAAATCGGCGACAGTCCCGGAGGGCAGGAAAGTCCCTTTTGCGTGCAGCTGTAGGCCACGTCGATTCCCGTCTTGTCCAGGTTGATCGGCATGGTACCCAACGACGTGACGCAATCGGAAATCGTCACCGCGCCCACTTCATGGGCCGCGGCGCAGATCGCCTCGCCGGAAGTGAAGACGCCGGTCGACGTCTCACCATGTACGAACGCGACGGCCTGCGGCTTTTCCTGGTGGATAAATTCCGCTGCGGCCGCGTCGTCAAACGTTTGGCCCCACGGCGCTTCGTAACGCACTACCGTGGCGCCCTGCCGCTTGCCCATTTCGGTCATGCGGTCGCAGAAAAAGCCGTTCGCGAAGACAATGAACTTCGAACCCGGCTCAACAAAATTGGAGATTGCCGCTTCCATCCCGGCGCTTCCGGTACCGGAAATCGCCATCGTGAATGCGTTGGTGGTGCCGTAGGCGGCCTGGAGACCTGCGCGGATCTCTTCGTTGACCTGAAAAAAGAACGGATCAAGATGGCCGACGATTGATTTCCCCATCGCTTCATAGACGCGGGGAGCGACGAGAGAGGGGCCAGGGCCGAAAAGCAAACGCTTAGGCGGCGCTAACGGGGCGAATGAAGACGACATAAGTTGTAGTTTACCTTGAAAGGAGTGATATCTCTTCCTGTGGACGCGCTGCTGCCCGCGCTGCGCGCCTCCGTTCGTACCCACCCCTGCCTTGTGCTCGAAGCCCCTCCCGGCGCAGGCAAAACCACCCGGGTGCCGCCCGCGTTGCTTTCGGAAACCACAGGCGAAATCTGGGTGCTGGAGCCGCGCCGTTTGGCCGCCCGCCTGGCCGCTCGCCGCGTCGCCGAAGAACTGGGCGAACGGCTCGGGGAAACGGTCGGCTATCAGGTGCGCTTTGAAGAGGTTTCCGGCCCACGCACCCGTGTGCGGTTTCTCACCGAAGGCGTGCTCACCCGCCGTCTCCTCGCCGATCCCGGTCTCCGTCAGGCCGGCATCGTCATTCTGGACGAATTTCACGAACGGCATCTCGACGGCGATCTCGCCCTTGCGCTGCTCCTCCGTCTCCAACGCACCCAACGCCCGGATCTGAAAATCGTCGTCATGTCCGCCACCCTGGATGCGGCGCCCATCGCTGCCCATCTCCACGGAGCCCCCATCCTCCGCAGCGAAGGCAAACTCTTTCCCATTGCCATTGAATGGACTCCCGAAACCAGCGCGGCGATCGAGGAGCGCGTCGCCAACGGCGTGGAACGGCTCGTTCGCAAAGGATTAACCGGCGATGTGCTGGTATTTCTCCCAGGGGCGTTCGAAATGCGCCGCGCCGCCCGCGCGCTGGAGCCTGTAGCCACCGCCCACGGCCTGGTGATCACCCAACTTCATGGCGACCTCTCGCCGGAGGAGCAGGACCGCGCTCTGGCCCCCGCCTCCCGCCCCAAGGTGATTCTCTCGACCAATGTGGCCGAAAGCTCGGTAACCATCGAAGGCGTCACCGCCGTGGTCGATAGCGGCCTCGCCCGCGTGGCGATTGACTCTCCCTGGACCGGGATCCCGTCGCTCGAAGTCACGCGTATCAGCCAGGCCTCCGCCACGCAGCGCGCGGGCCGCTCGGGACGCACCGCCCCTGGCCGGGTTATTCGTCTCTATGCGCAGGAAGGTTTCGCCCATCGCCCGCCGCAGGATGCGCCGGAAATAGAACGCCGCGAACTCTCCCAACTTCTGCTCACCCTTCACGGCTGCGGTGTCACCGATGCCGGCGAGCTTCCCTGGCTCACGCCGCCGCCCCGCGCCGCCGTTCAGGCGGCCGAAGAGTTATTGACGCGGCTCGGAGCCGTGGAAAACGGGCGTATGACCGTACAGGGAAGGCGAATGGCCCAACTGCCGCTGCATCCCCGTCTTGCCCGTCTTGTGCTGGAAGCCGACGCTCAGGGAGCCGGGGAAGACGGGGCTCGTGCCGCCGCTGTTCTAAGCGCGGGGGAGCGGTTGGAAAGTTCCCCACGCCACCACGTCGATTCAGACCTGTTTTTGCTCATGGAGCAACGCTGGCAGCCACACACAGCCCGCCTTGTAGAGCAAATTCGTCGGGCCGGCCGTCTCCAGTCCCGTCGCGGCGGCGAGGAAGGGCTTTTGCGCGCTGTCGTGGCTGCCTACTCGGACCGCCTCGGCCGCCGCCGCGCCAACGGTGAAATCCTCCTCGCCGGCGGCGGCGCTGCCCAACTCGCCGATTCCTCCGGCGTCCGGGGCGAACCGCTCGTCGTCGCGCTGGATATCGAATACCGCAAGGATCGCGGCCAGCCGTTCATCCGCCTGGCTAGCAAGGCCGATCCTAACTGGCTGCTCGATCTCTTTCCGGATCGCCTCGACTCCCGCGATGGCGTGGAGTGGAACCGTGCCGCAGAACGTGTGGAACAGGTGAGCGCGCTTACCTTTGACGGTTTTGTCATCGAGGAAACGCGCAGCGGATCCGTCGATGCGGAATTGGCCGCGCGCCTGCTCGCGGAAAAGGCGGTCGAGGCCGGTCTGGCGCAGTTCGCCGGCGCCGAAGTCATGGAGGAGCTGTTCGCCCGCTGGCGCTTTGCGGCCGCCCACGGAGCGCCGCCTCCGCCGGGCGAAACCGAACTGCGTAGAGCCCTGGAGACGGCCTGCTACGGCTGCAAATCGTTCGCCGAATTGCGCGGCCTCCTCGGGGAAGGAGGTCTGGAGCGGGCCTTGTGGAACGATCTCCCGCCCGCGCAGCGCGATCTGCTGCAACGTCTGGCGCCCGAGCGCATTGGACTGCCCAGCGGGCGGCAAACCAAGGTCCGCTATGTCGATGGGCAGCCCCCGTGGGTCGCCTCCCGGCTCCAGGACTTCTTCGGGTTGCGGGAGACGCCACGCATCGCCAACGGCCGTGTCAACGTCGTGGTCCACCTGCTGGCTCCGAATCAGCGCCCGGTACAGATGACGCAGGACCTGGCCGGATTCTGGAGCCGCCTCTATCCCCAACTACGCAAGGAACTGGGCCGCCGCTACCCGCGCCATGCCTGGCCGGAAGACCCGTTGGCGGTCTGAGAGCGGAACGGCAAAAGCCCTTCGCTATAATGAAAATTCGAGCCCGGCAAGCCCGGCGGGCCTTTGTCATGAGCACCAACCCAGCCAGTCTGCCGGCGGAAACGTCCTTCACCGGGGCCGCCCCGTCCCCGGCAGGCGGCAGCGCGGAACGCACCGGATATCAGGCGCTGGCGCTTCTTTCTTTTGCACACTTTTTTATCGATCTCTACTCCAGCGGATTGAGTTCTTTCCAGCCGCTGCTGGTGGATCGTTTCGGACTCAGCCTCGCACAGGCCGGCCTCCTTGCCGGCATGTTGATTTTTTCCAGTTCGCTGCTCCAGCCGCTCTACGGAATCTTCTCCGATAAATACCGGTCCCGCCTGTTTACCGTGCTGGCGCCGGGCATGGCCGGCATCTTCATTGCTTCGCTGGGTCTCGCCAGTGGCTATCCCATGCTGATCGCCATGGTGTTGCTGGGCGGAATGGGAATCGCCTCCTTCCACCCCCAGGCATCGGCGAACGCCACGGCGCGAATTGCGGAAAACAAATCGCGATGGATGGCGGTCTTCATTAGTTCCGGCACATTCGGCATGGCATTCGGCCCAGCGTTTTTCACCTATCTTGCCGGTCACTTCGGGTTTGAAATGACGTGGTTGGGCGCGATACCCGGTGTCCTGGTAACGCTCTTGCTCGCCCAGCAGTTTCGTCTCGCGCCTGTCACACGGCAGACCTCGAATAATTTCGACGCCGCCGCGCTGAAAGCCAAATGGAAGCCCCTGCTAATTCTGTTCCTGCTGGTCTACGTGCGCAGCATCGTGCAGATGGTGTTTGCCCAATTCCTGCCGCTTTATTTGAACCGGGAGCGCGGCTTTTCCGTGCAGTCGGCGGCCTTGGGTTTGACGTTGTATCTCGCCTTCGGCGGGCTTGGCGGTTTTGTGGGCGGCAACCTGGCGGACCGTTTCGGCGGCAAACGCGTCATTTTGATTTCCATGGCTGGCTGTCTCCCATTTCTGGCGTTGTTTTTTATGACGGAGGGCTGGTTGGCCCTGGCCTCCTTAGCCTTGGCGGGACTTTTGTTGCTCTTCACCATTCCTGTCAATCTGGTGATGGGCCAGCAACTGGTGCCCTCGCAGGCGGGCACGGTCTCGGCGCTTATGATGGGTTTTGCCTGGGGCAGCGCGGGGCTGCTCTTCATTCCGCTCGTGGGCTGGGCGGCGGACCATGTCGGGTTGGGAACGGCGATGGCCGTTGTTTCGGCCTTCCCGGTCGTGGGTGTTTTTCTGGCACGGATGATTGACGAGAATGCGTAAGGCAATTTGTTTATTGAGCGGCGGTTTGGATTCGGCCACCTGTCTGGCGGTGGCGCGGCGGGATGGGTTCACCAGCTACGCCCTCAGCTTTGACTACGGGCAACGGCACATCTTTGAGTTGGAGGCCGCGGCGCGCGTGGCACAGGATCTCGGAGCCGCCGACCACCGTATCGCCAAGATTGATCTCCGTATGTTTGGCGGTTCGGCTCTTACGGACGGTATCGATGTTCCGAAGCACCGTTCGGCGGCGGAGATGGAGCAGGGAATTCCCATCACCTATGTCCCGGCGCGGAATACCATCTTTCTCTCTTTCGCCATGGCGTGGGCCGAAGTACTGGGCGCGTCGGACATCTTTCTCGGCGTGAACGCCGTGGATTATTCCGGCTATCCGGACTGCCGTCCCGAGTTTGTGGCTGCGTTTGAGACCATGGCGAACTTGGCAACAAAAGCGGGCGTAGAAGGCCACACCAAGTTGCATGTGCACACGCCGCTTCTGCACCTGTCCAAAGCCGGTATCATCCAACTGGGCGCTTCCATCGGCGTCGATTTCGGTTTGACGCATAGTTGCTACGATCCGGCCCCGAATGGCCGCCCCTGCGGAGGTTGTGATTCCTGCTTGCTCCGCGCGAAAGGATTCGCCGAAGCAGGCGTACGCGACGGACTCCTAGACCGGTACGGACTGTGAAAATTGCGGAAGTATTCTACTCGGTGCAGGGAGAGGGTAAGTTAACCGGAGTACCGTCTGTATTTATTCGCACCTCCGGTTGTAACTTGCGATGTAAGTGGTGCGATACGCCCTACACCTCCTGGACGCCGGAGGGCTCGCAACGCGATGTTGCCTCGCTGGTGGCCGAAGCCGTTGCCACGGGGGCGCGCCACGCGGTAGTGACTGGCGGCGAGCCGATGATTGCGCCGGAAACGCCTCTCCTCACGGAGGCGCTTCATCAGAACGGAATGCACGTCACCATTGAAACGGCGGGAACAGCGTTGGCCCCCGTCGTCTGTGACCTGATGAGTATCTCCCCCAAATTGTCCAACTCCACGCCGGACGATCCGCGCTGGGGACCGGTTCACGAACGAACCCGGCTCCAGTTCGACGTGCTGGGGAATCTCATGGCGTCCTATCCCTATCAATTGAAATTTGTCGTGGCGCAGCCGGAGGATCTGGACGAAATCCTGGAGGTGACTGGCCGTTTGGGCGCGCCAGCCGAAAATGTCCTTCTCATGCCGGAGGGACGCTCGCCGGAGACCCTTCGGAATCGGGCGCAATGGCTGGTGCCGCTCTGCCTCCAATATGGGTTTCGCTACAGCCCAAGGGTGCACGTGGATATATGGGGCGACCGGCGCGGGGTATAACTATCCATGATGCCGACGTTGGATCAGATGAGTACCGAACTTCTGCGCATGGCTGTGGCCTATGGATTGTCCCTGCCTATTGGGTGGAACCGGGAACGCGATGCCCGCAGCGCCGGGTTGCGAACGTTTCCATTGGTGGCGTTAGCCAGTTGTGGACTCACCATGCTTGGTTCCGATGCGACGAACGGTTCCGGCGATGCTCTGTCGCGCATATTGCAGGGACTGGTAACCGGTATCGGATTTGTGGGCGGCGGCGCCATCTTGCGGGAAAAGCATAGCGTGAGCGGGACGGCCACGGCGGCCAGCGTATGGAACGTGGGCATCCTCGGCGCGGCGGCTGGCCTGGGTTATTTCCACATCGCAGCGGTATTGAGCATCGTGAATTTTATGACGCTCAAATACTTGAAGCCGTTAAAACGAGAGATTCAGTTGGAAGCGGAGCGGGAGCGTACCTTGTCGGGAGATTCGTTGTTGGACGATTAGTGATACGATCCTCCTTCATGCGAATCTGCTTTGTTATTCCGCTTCTCCTGTTGACCGCATGTGCCGATAAAACGCCCGTGGTCCAGGAGCCGGAAGCGCAAATCGCAACCTCTGTTGCTTTTACCGAAGGGCCCGCCGCGGCCAGGGACGGTTCCGTCTATTTCACCGATGTCGCGAATAACCGGATCATGCGCTGGGACCCGGCGACCAAGACGCAGTCTGTCTACCGGGCGGATTCCAATCGCGCCAATGGCCTCCTGATCGATCCGCAAGATCGTTTGATCGCATGCGAGGGTTCCGACGGCACGCGCAATCAGCCGCAGGTGACCAGAACCGACTTGCAAACGGGCAAAATCGAGGTGCTCGCCGCCGGATTTGATAACAAGCGGTTCAATGCGCCGAATGATGTGACCATCGACGCCAAGGGCCGGCTGTACTTTACGGACCCGGCTCCGGACGCCACCTCACCCGTCGCCAAGGCGCAGGGCGCCACAGGCAAACCCGGCGTCTATCGTATTGACTTGGATGGCAAGATTTCGCGTCTTTTGACCGAAGGGGAAACCGAATGGCCGAATGGGCTCGTAATCTCGCCGGACGACAAGACGTTCTATTTAATCGAGGCGAACAAGGTGGAAAACGGTACCCGCGCAATTGTCGCCTTCGATCTTTCGGAGGCGGGGACCCTCTCCAACCGCCGGGTGCACTACAACTTCTATCCAGGCCGGAGTGCGGACGGGATGGCCATCGATGAGCAGGGCAACCTCTACGCGGCCGCCGGACTGCACAGGCGCCGTGGTACCCACGAAACGCTGGATACCAAATGTGGCGTTCACGTGATATCCCCTGCCGGCAAACTGCTTCGCTTTTTGCCTGTTCCCGAAGACACGATTACCAACACGGCCTTTGGGGGCGCGGACCGGAAAACGCTGTACGTTACCGCGGGGAAGACGCTCTTCTCGTTCCCCAATGCCATCGCTGGCCTGCCCCGGTAGGCTAGCGGACCGGTTTGAAAGTCTCAAATGCGCCGTCAGCCGTCTGGAGCTGCAACCCCGCCGAGTCCTTGTACTGCGGATGCTCGCCAAGTAGAAACCGCCGGGCGCGTGCGGGCGGAACAGCCTTCACGGCGAGCGGCGGCTCCTGATTCTTCGGTCCTGTGCCGTCACGGTACTCCTTGGGCTGAAACTGTATAACGCCATTGGCGACGTTGTAGGCCCCCGTTTCGACAATGCGGGACCGTTGCGCCCGGTTATAGTCATCAGCCACTAACTCATAGGTGTACTGTCCGTTTCCGTTGAACTGATAGCGATGCACCTGCCGGAACTGCATCATCGCGGCGGCAGGGCTGTACTCGTATGTCCGGGCGATCGGGTTATAGTTCATCGCCGGTCTGCTGGCGACCACACGTTCCCAGGTTCCCGTAATGCTGCCCTGAAGCGGTGCGGCGGCGGGAGTCGATTGTGGCGCAGCCATTTGGAGCGAACCTACGACACGTGTAATATCTTCCTGGCAGGCCTGAAATGCCTCAGCGTTCGGAGCATTGAACAGGACAGCGGCATATCGGCCCTCAAAGCGTAAGACAAAGAGGGACGAAATGGTCTTATTGCCATTGCCGTCAATCGTTTCCGCGCCGCGCATGATGCTGGCCGGCGCCTGGGGGAGGGGGAGTTCCCGGGAATGGGAAGTGCCCTGTACCTTAAATTGCCTCACCACCACTGCTTGCCACTCGTTTTCCAGGTCCTGCGCCGTGGAACCCAGCGATTTTTGTGCGCGATACAGCCCAATCTGGCAATAAAATCGGCGTTTCTGATCGATTTTTGACCATTCGACCGCGTCCCTGTGCTCCTTGGGCGTATATCCCGCCGGCGCCTCATAGGTGTATTGGTCAAAGGTCCGTGGCTGGGCCGGAAGCATGCCGACGGTCAGAGCGAGGCAGCAAAGCCATTTCATAGGGGTCGTTTGTAGCACTAGGGTTGGCGGCTCAAACTCTTCACCCGGATGTTCCGGAAGTCGAGATTGGTCTTAGGATCATGGGCCTGAAGGCTGATAGGTCCTGCTTTTAGAAGGGCTTGCCGGTTACGGGGGCCGCCGTCCCCCTCGGGGTGGGGGTCTTCCCAGTCGGCCACGGGGTAGCCGTTGACCCAGGTGGCGATGTGGCGGCCCTGGGCGATGACGGTCTGGGTGTAGAACTGGTTGTCGGAGGGGATCACCCGGCGCGCAGGTTGATGAAAATAAATGCCTCCAGACCCCGTGTCCACCGGTTTTGCCCGATCGTTGTCTTTGTATTCGTTGCGGATCTGGATCTCGTAACCGGTCCAGAACACGCCTGGCCTTCCCCTGAAAAAAATGCCGCTATTGGGGTGAAAGTTGGCGTCATTTGTACTCGTTTTGACGTCCATTTGTAGTACAAAATCGTCAAATTGCGCCTTCGATTCGAGCTGTCCGGGGCCCTTGACGACGTGAACAGCTCCCTTCCGGGCGCTCCATTCCGCCGGTTCGGCAGCCGGTTTCGGGGGCTGAACCACTTGCCATCCGCTCAGATTCTTGCCGTTGAAAATGGGCCCCAGCCCGACCGGTTGCAAGCGTATGTTGCGGAAACGAATCGGCTTATCCTTAACGAACTGCAGGCCGATGTATCCGGCCATAGGACGCGCGCCCATAAAGTCGACGGTCTTTTTCCCGTTTATTTTGATGAGGATACGCGGGCCGAGAACCACAATTTCCAAACTGTGCCAGCGCCCGGCCTGGAGCGGGGGACGGTTTGGAGCCGCAGCCAGTTCAAAGTGATATCCGGCCTCCGCGGGGCTCATGGGCCGATGGGCGCGCAAGAGGAGGGAGGAGGAGGGGGGCGCGGCGGCGGACTCAAAGTCGGCTTTCAGGATGTAATCGGAGAATTGGGTGGTGGTGTGAAGCCAGCCGGGGTCGCTGCCTTCCGCCGTGAGGGCGCCATCGACAACTTTGGGCTTCACACCGCCCTCGGCCGCCCAGCCCCACGATGTTTCCCCGTCGAAGAGGAGGAGCCAGCCGTCGCTTATCTCCTTTGGCGTCAATGTGTTTCCTTGTGCCGACAGCGTGAGCGCGGCAGCCAGGAGCAGCGAGAAGATCTTCATAGCGGGGAGGTTAGTCCGTTAGGGACTCTTCGAGCAGGCGGGAGAGGGTGCGGTGTTTGGATTCCGCGGTACGGAGTTCGTCGGCGAGGTGCATGCAGGCCAAAACAGCGATGCGCGAGGCATCGGTATTCGAGCCTCGCGCAATATTGGTCATCAATTCGTCGACGCGGTGCGCCAAATCCTCTACATCCGCTTCGCTACCCGTGGTAACCAGCGAGTAGGACTGATTAAAGATGGTGACCCGGACCGTTTTCTTATCGAGCGGCGCGTCGTTTGCCATGGGAACCGGGGGCTAGCTGGCGCTGAGGAGGTCCATCTGGCCAAGCAGTTTTTCGATCCGGGTTTTCACCTGTTTGCGCTCTGCGTGTAGAGCTTCCAGTTCCCGCTCGGCTTCTCCGGCATTCGCCTTAAAAGCGGCCAACGCTTCTTCGGCGTCCGAAC
>DASTML010000208.1:0-5156 GCA_035714175.1 Bryobacteraceae bacterium
GAATGGCGGCCGCCAGGTAAGTCAGGCGAGCCGGCTTCTCCGTCCCCGTCATTTGATTGAGCCCCGCGGCCTCAATCGGTTCATGCGTCGCCGTCAGTTCCCGAGCCTTCAACACCGCTTGGGTAATCCGGTTATTCAAAATCGCTGGAACAACCGTATGTCCCTTCCCTTCACTCTCTCGCAGCGCCGCGGACAAAGGCGCCGTCAGTTCCTCAGGCAGCGAATGCTCCTGTATTCCGCTCGTCAGCAGCCAGTGCAGAAAACGCGCATAATCCGCGCCAAAAATATCCGGCATGGCCGCCTGCAAATCGGGCCGTGCCTGATAGATGCGGTAGGCCAGCCGCGTGAGGCTGGATCGTCGCCCGTCCGGCATCTCCATCGGCGTATTCCAGATCGCGACAAACTCTGCATATCCTTCGGCCGAAAACGGGTCGGAAAGTCTCGCGGGGAGCGTCGGGTCCACTTGATGTACCGCTCGCCCCACCATGGGTATGCGCTTTCCATTGGCAAACCAACCGTAGGCGTAGCGAGTCTGCCGGCAGTCCGCATAACCGTTTTTCAACAATAGCCGCCCGTAGTCCCGCGCTAACTCCGCCGCATCGCCAACCGCCTCCAATACAAACCGGTCCTGATGTTTCGACAATCGTTCCGGATTCTCCGGGTCAAACCCACTGAAGTGGAAGAAGCAGAGAGACCGGCCGTTTACCGTATAGCCGTCCTCGCCCTTCACGACGGTGCGCGCATTCAGATTCCAATACGCCACATTCAGCCCCGGGTCGCGCAATATCCCCACTCCGTCAAAGAGCCCCGGAACCAGATCCACCCAGCGTTGGTCAACAAATAGACCTTTCGCAAAATCCACCACGCAGTGCGTGAACAATTTTTCCTGCCACCACGCCAGAAAATCCCATGTCTCCTGTGTGGCCCGCATCCCGATAAAACCGAGATTGTAGGCGCCGGAACGAAGTACGTCCAGCTCTCCCGGACGCTTGCCGTCGCGGATGGGCGCCGTCAAATGCGGCGTCAACACAATCGAATGCCGAAGCAGCGCCTCGAGTACGTCATCCACGCGCCGGTAAAGACGGATATCCGGATCAAAATACAGCAACCGGTCCAACGCAAACCGCTCGAACAGATGTTGCGCGGCGTACGGTTTCACTGCCGTGCTCAGTTCCAGAATCATGTACTTGAAGTGAAACCAGGTGGAATCCGGAAGTCCCAGATCCGTCGAAAGAATCACCTCGAAATCTTCTTCCGCCGGGTCCCAGGACCCGTCCAGACGGTCTACCAGGATCACAAAACGCCGGACATCCGGCGCGAACTCCCGGAGAGATTGCATCAGCACGCGGGCAAACGGCAGATAGTTATTGGCAATAACCGTGAATACGGCGTCACGCATGACACAATTGCGAAATCGGCAAGCCCTGTAAAACCGGGTTACCTACGCTCCGCGAGTCCCCCGCTTCACATCGATGTTCAGCCGTTTGATCTTTTGGTTCAGCGTCGAAAGCGGTATGCGCAGCCTCTCGGCAGCCTCGGTTTGTGAATAATTGACGCTTTCCAAAACATCGACGATCGTCCGCCGCTCGTAGTCGGCCACAATCTCATACAGGCTCGCGTCGGCCGGCAGCCGGCCCGCGTCGTCGCGGCGGATCCGCACGCCGCCAGGGTGCAAAACAGTGTCCGGAAGTACGGTCGCGGGCACATGCGGACTGGTCGCCAATACCACCGCCCGCTCGATCGTATTCTCCAGTTCACGAACATTACCCGGCCACGTGTGCTCCAGCATGAGCTGAAACGCTTCATGCTCAAAGCGCAGATCGGACCTCCGGTCTGCATTCAAATACTTCTCGTTTTCACGCGAATATTTGTCGAAGAAATGTTCGATCAGCAACGGGATATCTTCTTTGCGCTCCCGCAGGGGCGGCAGCCCGATTTGAATGACATTCAACCGGTAGTACAGATCCTCCCGGAACCGCTTCTCTTCCACCAGCTTCTTGAGATCTTCGTTCGTCGCCGCCACCAGCCGCACATCCACGTGGATCGTCTCATTGGAACCCACCGGCATGAACTCGCGTTCCTGAATCACGCGCAACAGCTTCGCCTGGATCTCCGGAGAAATATTTCCGATCTCGTCAAAGAAAATCGTTCCCTGGTTCGCCGTCTCGAATACGCCCTTCCGCGTCGCAACGGCCCCGGTAAAGGCGCCCTTCACGTGTCCGAATAAGGTGGATTCCAGAAGCTCTGGAGACAGCGTACCGCTGTTCACCGCCACGAACGCGTGGTCGGCCCGGGTTGAATTTGTGTGGATCGCCTTCGCAATCAACTCCTTGCCCGTACCCGTTTCGCCCGTGATCAACACAGTAGCGCGGCTGGGGGCCACCTGCGCCACCGTATCCAAAACCCGCAGCATCCGGTCGCTTTTTCCCACGATATTTGGAAACGCATACCGTTGCTTCAGCGCCCGCTTCAGCTCGACGTTCTCCCGCTCCAACCGGCCCTTGGCAATCTGGCGGTCGATCTCGATCACCAGCTTTTCGTTGTCCCAGGGCTTGGAGAAGTAGTCGTTGGCGCCGGCCTTCAGCGCCCGGATCGCCACGTCGATCGACCCATACGCCGTAATCAAAAAAATCGGAGTCTCGCGATCCCTGTCCCTCACCTCAGCCAGAACTTCCATGCCGCTCTTGTCCGGCATCATCAGGTCCAGCAACACCAGGTCGTAGCTCGACCGCGCCAGCCGTTCCAACCCGGCCGTCGCATTGATCGCCAACTCCACCGAATAGCCTTCGATCGTCAGCAGCGTTTCTAAACTTTCGCGAATGTCTTCTTCGTCGTCTACGATCAGAATTCGGCCGCGCGTCTGCGGGGCCACGGAATCAGGCATTTACAGGTTTCCTTACCAACGGGAAGTCGAGCTGGAACCGCGTTCCCTGCCCCGGTTGGGACAGTACGCCAATCGCGCCTCCATGCTCTTTCACAATACCGTAGGTAATTGACAGTCCTAACCCCGTCCCCTTCTTTGCTCCCTTGGTCGTGAAGAACGGATCGTAAATCCGCGCAAGATTTTCCTCGGGAATCCCGCAACCGGAATCGGCAATCTCCACTCGCGCCATCGCGTCACCGGCCGCGGTGGTCACCGTCAACGTGCCGCCCTGGTCCATCGCGTCGCGCGCGTTCAAAAACAGATTCAGAAACACCTGTTGTAACTTGCCTGCGTTCCCCCGCACAAAACCAAGTTCTCCGTCCAACTGTTCGGCCACCTGGATGCGCGCCTTTTCCAATTGCGGCTGAATCAGTTGCAGCGTTTCCCGGATAATCCGGTTTAAGTCCACTTCCTCATAGGCGGTCGAGGAGGTACGTGAGAAATTCAACAGCGAATTCACGATCTCGCTCGCACGGAACGTCTGCTTGGCGATCTTTTCCAGCAGCTTCGATTTGCTTTCATCGCCATTCACCTGCTTGGCCAACAATTGCGCATACGTAGAGATCACGGCCAACGGCGTATTCACTTCGTGCGCCACGCCGGCCGCCAGCAACCCCAGCGACGAAAGTTTGTCCGCCTGCATCAGCCGGTTCTCCAGTACCGACCGTTCCGTAATATCGTCAAAGAGGATCAACCGGCCGATCTGTTCCTGTTCGCGCGAAACCAGGGGAGCAAATACGACGTTAATAACCCGGTCCGAATCGGCCGGCCCCGGCAAGGGGAACTTATAAATCGTGTGAATGCCGGCCTCGCTCCGCACCCGGGTCAGTTGCTCAACCAGTTCGGCTGGCAGCAGTTCCCGGAGCGGACGGTTCATCGCATCCTCGCGCCGGATGCCGGTCAATAACTCCATCTGGGAGTTCCAACTTTCCACGCGATCCTCAAAATCAGCCGCCGCGATCCCCACGTTGATCGATTCGACGATATTTTCGCTGAACTCTTTGAGCCGTTCGTACTCGTCCACCTTGCGCGCCAGGGAACGATACAGCCGCGCGTTCTCAATCGAAATGCCGACATAGCCGCACAGCGTCTGCACCAACTCCACGTCATCGGACGAAAGAAAATCGCCTTCTGTCGTGCGGCTCGCACCCAGATACGCAATGACGCGCCCTCGCGCTGTACATGGAATGTAATACGTCAGATCGAGATCCGCGATCGTATGCAAAACCGATGCCGGCTGATCGTTCAGATAGGCGTCATACGGCCCGCGCGTCCGTTCAAAGAACAGATAGTTGGTAGAGTCCTCCGGTAGGAATGCCAAATCCACCAGGTCGGGAACCGGACGCTGCAAACCCGCCGTCATGTACAACCGGAACCCTCCGGCCTTTTCGTCGTTGAGAAAGAAGGCGATCCGTTCAATGGAGAGCGTGCGGGTCAACCGGTCCGCCACGGCATTGAGCGTGCGGTTCAGGTCCGTCTCGCTTCCCAATTCCCGGGCAAACTCAATCAGCGTTCGCCGGTAATCGTAGCGGTCTTTATAGAAGAAATGCCGGTCTAATACTTCTTGCAGCCAATTCCTCACCGGCTGGAATATGAAAGCGGCAATCAAAATCAAGCTCACCAGGGCAGCCGGGTTCAGATCGTCTACGCGAGCCCCTGGCCGCCCTTCCGGTTGCGGCATGGATGCCGTAATCGAAAACACCAGACCGTAGAAGACCGCCATCACCGCCAGCGTCGCCAGCGTGTAGACGTATCCCTGTTGGAAGATGATGTCCACGTCCATCAAGCGGTAGCGGAAGATCGCATAGGCCCAGGTAATGGGGACCAAAGCGAGCGGCAACACGGCCATTTCCATCGCCGGCCCCAGCACGGCTCCCACCAGGTACGGCATCACATACAACGCCGCAAACGGCAACACGCCAAACACCGCACCGTTCCGCAGCCACTTCATTTGCTGCCGGGTGATCAGATCCCCCGTCGACCGGTAGCGCCAAGACAAAATCCCCGCGCCCGCCAATTGCCCGCCTGCCAGAAATCCTAGCCAGAAGCGGTCAAACATCCAGCGCAATTCGATGGGGCTAATCGCAATCTTGATGTAGCCGCCCAACACCATCGTCCACAACACGCCCATCGTGAGTGCCGGCACATACAGCAGCGCCGACTTCCACCAGCCCCGCAACCATTTGGGAGGTTCGGGAAATACCAGGGCGAAATGAATGAACAGAGTGGGCAT
>DASTML010000209.1:0-40083 GCA_035714175.1 Bryobacteraceae bacterium
AAAAGCCCGGCCACAGCCAGCAGCACCAGAGAGAGCGCTACCTGAGCGGAAACAAAGAACTTCCTCGATCTGGCGTGGGCGGACGCCGGGGAGCGGCCGCTCAGATTACCAGCCGCGGGACGGGAAATCTGCCAGGCCGGAGCCAGCCCCGCCAATAGCGTGCTTACACATGCCAGCGCGGTCGAAAACAGCAGCACCGGCCAACTCAGTTCCGCCGTCACCCACCCGCTACCACCGTCCTCTGAGATTCCACGCACCAGCAGGTCCACAAGAGCCGGCGCGAGCGCAGCGCCGAGCGCTGCGCCAAGTACCGTAATTACAATAGTTTCCGAGAGAAGCAGTTGCAGAATCTGGCCTCGGGTCGCTCCAAGCGAAACGCGCACGGCAATCTCCCGGGCCCGGTTCACCCCGCGCGCCAGCAGCAAATTCGCCAAGTTGGCGCAGGCAATCAGCAACAGCAGTCCCACCATCCCGAGCAACACCACCAACGACTCCTCCCACTGCCGCTTCAGTTCGTTCAGCCCGGAGGCGGCCGGATTGAGAACCAGCTGCGAGGACTCTAACCTCTTACGTGCATTGGGGTTGGTGACTTTGAGCTCCTGCACGTGATCAGCGACGATGGACGAAAACAGGGGTCGTATCGCCGCCTGTGCCGCCTGCGGAGTGGTATTTTCCGGCAACCGGCCCAGGATGGTCAGCCAGCGGGAGCTGGGCCGGTCGATATCGCGGTCCTGGTTGAGCGCGTGGCGCATCGAAATCGGGATGTAGACGTCCGGACTGTCGCCCCCCAGGACACCATGAAATCGCTCCGGAGCGACTCCAATGACGTCAAAAGGCTGGCCATTGAGCGTGATTTTGGCGCCAATTACGTCGTTTTTGGCGCCAAAACGGCGCATAAAAAGGCCATGGGAGAGCACCACCACCGGACTAGCGCCCCGTACGGCGTCGTCTGAAGTACTAAGGAGACGGCCTGCGAAGGCCTTCATTCGCAGTGTCTCAAAGAAGTTGCCGGAGACGACCTCCACCTGGGCCCGTTCAGCAGTTCCGGAGGCGGAAAGTTGCGCGGTGAGGCTACTGCGGCTAGCGATCCCCTGCCAGTGGGGGGCGCCGTCGCGGAGACGACGATACATGGGGTAGGAGAAGACGGTTTCCGCATTATCCGAGCTCGCCCCACCGGGGAGATCATGGTTATCCGCGTGAAAAACGACCAGTTCCCGCGGAGCGGGGACGGGGAGAGTCCGCAATAAGATCTGATAAAACAATGAAAATACGGCAGTTGTGGACGCAATACCCAGCGTAAGTGTACAAATGGCGACGGCAAAAAAACCCGGCTGCCGACGTAGGGAGCGGAGGATATAGAGGGCGTCCTGTAACATGGAGACTTAGACGCACAACCTGTTGATTCCGTTCGAGTTTATTTTGCCCGTAAACGGCGGAGCGCTTCCTCTCCCTGGCGGAGAAACTGGTCCCGCTGCTCCGCGTTGGCGAAGGGCAGCGGGGCATCACGGTAGTAGGAAAGCTCTTGTTCCCAACGGCTTGCGAGGACTTCACGGGCGGCGGGGTCGGGAGAAGGGTTCCCGATCCATAGAGGGTTCGTATGGCCCTGAACCAGCGGCTCGCCCTCAACTTTGCGTAAAACCGCGTGCGCTGCGAACCAACCAGGCTGGGATGGGGTCTCGATTTGCAAGGTCTTGCCGTTTCGCGCGACAGCCACTGGTTTCCCATTGTGGACGATGGTCAAGGATTCGATTTCCTGGTGAAAGGAGGCAGCGGCGGCGATTGTGCCCGCCTTCTCGACGATCTCGACCATAGGCCCATTGGTTACAACAACTTCCCGCCGTTTGACGCCCTCCACCCAGGCGGCGTACGCCGATCCGGCGGGCCGGGCGCGCACCAGCGTGCGCTCCGGCCCGAGCAGAGGGAGTGCGCGGGGCCAGGGAACGAAACGCCCAAGCGGTACCGGGAAATCGCTGCCCGCGATGCCGGTAACGCGGAAGCCGGCGTTCAGCAGTTCGTACCATTCGGCGGTCCAGAGCTTACCGAACTGGAAAACCTCCAGAAAATCAATATTTTGCAGAGCAAGATCCATGAGGAGCGTGGAGTGGGCCATGGAACCGTGGAAGTGCGCATAACCAGTGAGCGCCCCGGCGCGGCGACCCTGCAGGAACAGTCCGGCAGGCCAGGGGGCGGCGGCGGGAGCGTTAGCGTACATGGTTCCGATGCTCAACGGGCGGATCAATACATTGCCGCCCAGCATGTTGATGTGACCGTAATATTCCGACCGGGACTCCTGTCCGGAACGAATGGAGTAGCCGGGTTTGCGGGCCTCCCCCGCGACGCCAAAGGCGTATTGCGGGGCGGCATCCACCTGCCGCTGCAGCTGGAGGAAATTCCCGACTGAGAGGTCTTCGGCATCCATCCATTGGAGAAACAAGGGGTTGTCGGCAGCGGTGCGCGGGAGGTGGATATGATCGTCTCCCGATAGCCAACCGGCGGTGCTTTCGGACCAGCGAGTGAGCTGGAGGGGAAGGCGCTTGGTTTCACCCGACGCGAGCGTGAAGTTCACGCTGACGGGCGTAAAGAATAGACCACGGTAGGCTTCCAGACGGTAGTCTCCGGGAGGAAGGTCAAAGGTAGCCTTGCCGTTGAGGAGGACGAAGTGCGACTGGTCGTTGCTGGTGATCTCGAGCACCGCGGGATTGGCGGCGCGGCTCCAGACGGTGTCGCGGTAGAAGGTATCGACGCGGATGGGAAGGATGGCGTCGACGGGGTGAAGCCGGAAGGGCCGGCCGTTCTTGAAGAGGTAGATGCGGGCGGGAAGGTTGGATTCGATACGCAGGGAGGCGCCGGCGCTGGATTGGCGAAGTTGCGCCACGGCGAGGGTCAGGCAGAGAGCGAGGAACATCCAGAGGCGTGCCATTGGTGGGGAGTGTAGCAGTTCAGTTGTAAGGTGGGAGATATGGCGTTCGATGTGCGGAGGGCGGCGCGGGAGGAGGGGTGTTTCGTGATCCGGCATCCCTTGTTTCCGCCAGAGCGGTGCGAGGAGACGATGGCGTTGGGGCGGCGCTTTTTTTCATTGCCGACGGCAGAGAAGAAGGCGTTATCGATTGCCGGGTCCGCCCATTTCCGCGGGTATAGCGAGATGAAGAATGAAAGGGACTGGCGGGAACAAATTCACTTCGGGCGAGAGGAGCGGGCGGCAGACGGAGGGCCGGACTATCGTCGGCTGCTAGGGCCAAACCGGTGGCCGGCAGAAGAGGATTGGCAAGCACGGGTACTGGTGGTGCTGCGGGACCTGGAACGCGTAGGGCGCGAGGTAGTGGCGGAGTTGGGCGATTTTCTGCCGGAGGAGGAGACCCCCTACGTGTTGCTCAAAATGATTCACTATCACGCTTCGCCGGGCGGGACGGCGCGGCCGGGCGTGGCGGCACATGTCGATTTCAGTTGGATTACGCTGCTGCTGCAGGACAGCGCCGGGGGATTGGAGTACCGGACTCCCGCCGGTGAATGGCGGGCGGCAACTCCGCAGCCGGGGACCATCCTGGTGAACTTGGGAGAGATCCTACAATTTGCTACCGGCGGTTACTATCAAGCGACTCCGCACCGGGTGACAACAGGCCGTCAACCACGCCTATCGATGCCTTTTTTTCTGAGTCCCTCTCTGGACCGGGTGGTACGTCCAGAGGGAGCCGCGGGACACGTCCATCGCGTATTGGCGGACGCGCCGCTGCATTTTGGGGAGGAGGAATGGAAGCGGAAGGGATTGGGGTTATGGTGCGGCACTTGCTGCTGATTAGAAAGACACCCCGGCGATGGCGGGCGGCTACTCCGCAGCCGGTGACAACGGGCCGACCACCGCGCCTATCGATGCCTTTCTGAATCCATCTCTGGACCGGGTGGTATTCCCGGGAGGAAGCACGGGACAGGTCCATCGCCTATTGGCGGACGGGATTGGGGTTATGGTGGGGCACTTGCTGCCGACTAGAAAGACACGCCGGCGATGGCGGGTGGCGACTCTGCAGCCCGTGACAACGGGCCGACCACCGTGCCTATCGATGCCTTTCTGATTCCATCTCTGGACCGGGTGGCACGCCCGGGAGAAAGCACGGGACAGGTCCATTGCGTATTGGCGGACGGGATTGGGGTTATGGTGCGGCACTTGCCGCTAATCAGAAAGACACCCCGGCGATGGCGGGCGGCGACTCCGCAGCCGGTGACAGCGGGCCGACCACCGCGCCTATCGATGCCTTTCTGCATCCATCTCTGTACCGGGTGGCACGCCCGGGAGAAAGCACGGGACAGGTCCTTCGCGTATTGGCGGACGGGATTGGGGTTATGATGCGGCACTTGCCGCTGACTAGAAGGACACCCCGATGAGCAGTTCTACCTGATCCTGTTTGGCGCGTACGCGTTGAAAATTGGTCGGATGACTATCCTTGGCCCAACGCGTGTAGCGGAGCGTGGGCGTGAACCGGGTCTTCCGCCAAAGCGCTTCCGCGCCCACTCCGGCTGATGCTCCGTAGCGCGAGGGATTCGTGTAGTTCAAGTTTCCGGCAAGGCGGAAGGAAGGGCCGCCTTCCAGGAAAGGCCGCCACGTCCCGTTGCCGAATGCGTATTTTGCCAGAACCGGGATCTCCCAAGTGACAACCACATTCGGCGAGTCCTGGAAGTGCAGCCTCCGGTACAGGCCGCTAGCAGACAACGACAACCGTCCGGTGAGACCCGCCTCGACCAGCAGACCGGCGAGAAACCGGAAGTCGGCGATTCTCTTCACTTCACTCGTGTGGGGCGCCACGCGATTGGGAGTGAGGTCCGAGGTGAGTGGGATGCCGCCTACGAGGCCGAGCCACAGCTTGCGGGCGTGCAGGCGGCGGGAGCCGGCATCCGTGCGAAAGCCTATACCGCTGAGTAACTCCACCTGGTTCGTGATGGTAGGTTGGAACGGCACGGAAGAAGAGCCCCAGCGCGTGTAGCGGATCGTGGGAGAAAGCTGAAGCGGGCCCGCCTGGAACTCCACCCCCGCGCCGACGGTACCGCCATAGGGCGAAGGCCGAGTGCCGGCAGGATTGCTGTACCGGCGAAAGGACGGTCCCGCGGCGAGGAACGGCTTTAACCTGGCTGCCGGAATCCGGTATTTCACCAGGATCGGGAATTGCCATGTACTGATATTCGCGCCGCAGAAGGCCGTGGGGAGACACGTTTGCTGTTCCGGGAGCGTGGAGGCGATCCGGTACTTCAAGGTCCGGTGCAAAGCATTGACCTCCACGGACCAACTGCGCGTCACGCCGATCTCCATCATGGGGCCGATGACAAGACTGCGTGGTCCGGAGCGCACCACGTATTCATACGAGTTCCCCTGCCAGGAGAGCGGAGTCCGCCTGAACGGGATATCCGGCGTGAGGCCTGTACCGCCGACGACACCGAAGGTTATCTGTTGGGACGGCAGAGGCGCCGCGGCCATGATAGTAAGTGCCATCCATAACAATCGGGACATTGCCTGTATCAGGCAACTTACGGGCCGAAACAAAACCGGCGTTTTTCTTCGGATTACAGAGGACACCACTGGCACTTACCCGCACAACTGTGCGCGTTGCGGCACAAGCAGGAAGTTGGACAACTGCGGACACCGCCGCCGGCCAAGGGCCGCACGCCCGGAGACGCTCACGGTGTCGTACATTGAGTGCATGTGCAAACAAGACCGGGACCGGACCTAGACCATGAACAGACTCCAAGGTAAACGCGCGCTCATTACTGGCGGTACCAGCGGGATTGGGCTTGAGACTGCTAAACAGTTCCTACAGGAAGGCGCACGAGTCGCCATAACGGGGCGGAACCCGGCGACGCTCGAAAGCGCCAGGCAAGAACTGCGCGACGATGTGCTGATTATTCCGTCGGATTCGAGCAGCGTCGCCGCTCAGAAACAGGCGGCGGGGGCCATTCAGGCAGCATTCGGCGGCCTGGACGTTCTGTTCGTAAACGCCGGCATTGCCGAACTGCGACCGGTGGAGCAGTGGGACGAAGCGGCGTTCGACCGCTCGTTTGCCGTCAACCTCAAAGGCCCGTACTTCCTGATTCAAGCGTTGCTGCCGGTCTTTGCCAACCCGGCATCCATCGTACTGAATACCTCCGTGAACGCACATATCGGCATGCCGAATACGAGCGTCTATGCAGCGACCAAAGCGGCTATGATTTCGCTGACACGCACGCTTTCCGGTGAACTCATCTCGCGCGGCATCCGGGTGAACTCCATCAGTCCCGGCCCCATTTCGACGCCGCTGTACGGCAAGCTCGGGCTATCCAAAGAGGACCTAAGCTCTGTTGCGGCATCCATACAGAACCAGGTTCCGGTGGGCCGGTTTGGCACTCCGGCCGAGATCGCCCATGCGGCCGTCTTTCTGGCATCGGACGAATCCGCCTACATGGTGGGCAGCGACATGATGATCGACGGCGGGCTGGGGAATATCTGATTTCCTGGCCCCGCCGGCCTTACACCTCAAAGTGCGGACCGAAGATGCGCTTGCCGCGATAGGTGAAACGTTCGCGGGTTTCGTGCTCCTGCCAGGTGAGGGCGGCTTTCAATGCGGTACGGACGATGGCGCCGCGAGTGGCGTCCGGTTCGATAAACCACTTGCGGCCGCTGCAATCCATGGGATGGCCGGAAGCCGCGTCCGGTTCCGTAGCCGTTATTTGCAAGAGATGCCCGCCTTCCATGGGCTCTACCTGATAGCGGCAGAGGCCGAACTGCACTTCGGCAAGAATTTGCCGGATTTCCGCCGTGGTGAGCGGCAGAGCAGCGCGAGAGGCGAGCGCGATGGCATGCCGGACCGCCTCCGAAACCTCCGCGAATACCGGCACATTGTGCGCGGCAGCCATGGTGCGGAGGAAAATGCGTCCGCGGTTGAGATCGTCCCGCTCGTGGGGTGCGACGGGGGAGCCGTAGAGGATTCCGTCTTCCGGGATGTCTTCGATGGAAAGCGCAAGTTGGCGACCTATACCGAGATAGTAGGCCACTTCGGCTACCGTGGCGACTCCACGCGTCTCGGCGTTAATGACGAATAACAGAACCTCCGCCGCGTCCTTGGCGAGCATCTCCCCGGCCTCCCTGTCCGGCGTCCAGGCGCCAGCGGCCAACTGCGGGTCATACCAAGAAACACCAGCCGCGTCGAGCGCAGGGATGGCGATTTCCCTTCTCCACTTCGTTTCGCCGGATGCGCCGCCGAGGAAGACCTGCCGAATCATTCCGCTCCCAAACAACCAGATTAACGTGATATATCTCTGCGATGTTTTTTCGGGTCCTTCTCCTTCTGTGCCCTCTCGGCCTGTGCCCTCTCGGCACTTTGTTTGCGCAGACCGCTTCTTTGACGGGACGGGTGACAGATCCGTCCGGGGCCGTCATACCAGGGGCGCGCGTCACAGCCCGGGCGGAGGGAACGGGCATTGCAAACAGCACGCCCACGAATCAAGACGGCTACTATTCGATTCCCTCGCTGCCGCCGGGCCGGTATGACGTGGAGATCGACAAAGACGGGTTTGTGCCGCTGCGACAGACGGGCATGGAACTGGCCGTGCAGCAGGTGGGGCGGCTGGACGTAGTGCTAAAGGTGGGCGCGGTCTCCGAGCGGGTGGAGGTATCGGCACAGGCTCTGGTGCTGGAGAGCGAGAGCACCACGATGGGACAGGTGATCAACAACAAACAGGTGACCGAACTACCGCTGGTGGGACGGAATACGTATGCGCTGGCGATGTTGGTTCCGGGGGTCCGTCCGGCGGCGGGCGTAAACGGACTGGTGGTCGATCAAATTTCCACGGTCTCGTATTCGATTAACGGGCAGCGGGCGACATCCAACGAATTCCTGCTGGACGGCGCCCCCAACTCGGCGGCGGCGCAGAACCAACCGGTGATCAATGCGAATCCGGACATGGTGCAGGAGTTCAAGGTAGAAACAAACAACTTCTCCGCCGAATATGGGCGCGCGGCAGGCGGAGTGTTCAACGTGGTGACCAAGTCCGGCACGAACGACATTCATTTTGGGTTGTACGAGTTTTTCCGGAACGACAAATTGAATGCCAATGAATTCTTTGCAAACCGCAGCGGCACGGCACGGGCGCCTTTCAAGTTCAACCAGTTCGGCGGCACGATGGGCGGGCCGGTGGTGATTCCGAAGCTCTATAACGGAAAGAACAAGACCTTCTTTTTCGTGAATACGGAGATTGTCCGCTTCATACAAGGGATCACCTTTACCTCGACGCTGCCAGACCCCAAAATGCTGACGGGCGACTTTAGCCAAGCCCGGCTGGCCAACGGCAATGCGGTGACGATTTACGATCCAGCGACCACGCGGGCGAATCCAGCAGGTGCGGGATTTATACGATCTCCTTTCGCGGGCAATATCATTCCGCCCGACCGGATCGACCCCGTGGCGCGCAATGTGTCCAAGTTCTTCCCTTCGCCCAATGTGGCGGGGGTGACCGCGCTTGGCACCATCAACTATACGCGTACGGACGGTAACCGCATTCCGAAGGACAGCTATAGCGTGCGGCTGGACCATAATTTCAGCGAGAAGAACCGGCTATTCGGCCGCTACTCCTACGACAATACGCCGTTCAACCGCGCACCGGCCTACGGACAGGAGAACGTGTCGATCGCGCCGACAGCAGGACCGCAGGTGTTCAAACGCTGGAACGCCGTGCTGGAGGATACGGCGATCCTTTCTCCGACAACCGTAGCGACGATGCGTTATTCAGTATCCCGGCTGATTAATTTCCGGCGGCCGTATTCCGATGACTTCGACATTACTTCGCTGGGCCTGCCTGCCTATATGAGAGAGGGCATGGTGGACCCGATTTCGTTTCCGGCAATTACGATTACGGGATACAGCGTGGCGGGATCGGTGCCCAATATCATTGTGGGCGGGTTGATCGGCGCGACAGATTTGATTTCGCTCGGAAATACGCAGCAGGCGGCACAGGGAACGGTGACCAAGAACCTGACCAAGCACACGTTGAAGTTCGGCGGCGATTACCGGGTGGTGCAGTTGAACAGCCAGCAGGTGGCGGACACGGCGACCAATTTCAGCTTTGCCCCCACCTGGACGCAAGGACCCAACGCGACGGCGGCCAGCGCGACGGCAGGCCTCGGGCTGGCGAGTTTCCTGCTCGGCATTCCCGGCGGCGGCGTGGCTCCGGCGCCGTCCCTGGCGCAAACCAACAAGTACTATGCCGCCTTCGTGCAAGATACTTGGAAAGTAACGCCCAAGCTGACTCTGAACCTGGGACTGCGGTACGACTTCGAAACGCCGCGGACAGACCGGTTCAACCAGCTTTCGAACTTCGACTACAACGCGGCGTCTCCGCTGCAAGTTCCGGGGTACACGCTGCGCGGCGGACTGACGTTTCCGGGGGTGGGCGGCACGTCCCGGTATCAAGCCAATTTCGACCGGAACAATATTGCGCCGCGGGTGGGCGTGGCGTACAAGCTGACACCCAAGACGGTGATACGGACGGGCGGCGGGCTTTTCTATGCGGGGTTGACTGGAGTCGGGGCCGGCACCGGCGCCTTCGGAATTAGCGGATATGCAACCTCCACCTCCATTGTGACGAGCCAGGATGGGGCGAATCCGATTGTGAATTGGAGCAACCCGTATCCCACGGGGTTCAACAAGCCGACGGGTTCGAGCGCGGGGCTCAGCACGCTGCTGGGCCAGGGCATACAGTTCTTTGACCGCGGCAACTATACGCCCTACAGCGCCCAGTGGAATTTCAATATCCAGCGGGAGTTGCCGAGAAATATCCTTTTCGAAATCGGCTATGCGGGTAGCCGGGGAGTAGGACTGTTTGAGAACCGGCAGTGGAACCAGTTGGCTCCGGAGGTGATGGAGCAGCAGGGTGCGGCGTTGCGGACGCAGGTACCCAACCCGTTCTTTGGCCAGATCGCAGTGGGAACGCTGGCGGCGCGGAACGTAGCGCAGGCTTTGCTGCTGCGGCCGTACCCGCAGTTTGACGGGGTCGCGTCGCAGAACGCCACGTGGGCGACGTCCTCCTTCCACGCCCTGGAAATGAAGGCCGAGAAACGCTACGCCAGCGGATTAAGCATTCTGGTGAGCTACACGTTTTCCAAGCTGATGGACTACGGCAATGGACCGTTTGCCGGGGAAACCGTGGGGGGAAGCGCGATCCAGAACTGGTACAACCTGGCCGCGGAATGGAGCCCCTCCACGCTGGACCAGACGCACCGCTACATTTTAAACGCCGTGTATGAGTTGCCCTTCCTGAAAAAGAATGCGGTGCTGGGCGGTTGGCAGGCGGCAGCAATATGGAGCGGATTCAGCGGCGGACCGCTAGGCATAACGTCGGCCACGAACAATACATTCTCCCAGGGCGGCGGGCAGCGGCCGAACTGGAGCGGGGTCAATGCAACCGTGCCGAACCCGCGGCCGGAGCAATGGATTGACGCAAGCCAGTTCTCGATACCAGCGGAATACCGGTTTGGCAACGCTCCCCGGACATACGCGGGGCTGCGCAGCGACGGTACGGCGCAGGTGGACGTGACACTGAGCAAGACCTTCCGTATCCGCGAATTGTTTATGCTGCAGTTCCGGGCAGAGACGTTCAACCTGACGAACTCGGTACGATTTGCACCGCCGAATCAGGTGTTCGGGAATCCGCAGTTCGGGATTGTCAACGCGCAGGGGAACCAACCGCGCATTGTGCAGTTCGCATTGAAACTCAACCGGTAGCACGAAAAAGCAACAGCCCCGTCGCGAAACGGGGCTGTTGTCTGATCTGGCACTTTCCTTACGTTGCTAGCGGCGGCGCAAGCGAGAGATGCCGCAGAATGCGAGGCCAGCAAGGCCGATAGCCCAGGTGGCCGGTTCGGGGACGTCCGCCGCGAAATCTCCCGTGTAAGAAGTGGTTGCCTGCGGGGCCAGGATACCTGCCGACCAGGTTTGCCCGGAAGCGGGGAAAGTGAAGGTCTGCGTGGGGCCGCCGGCAACGGTTCCGATAACGAGAGTGAGATCGATGGCGCCGCGGCTTACGAAGCCGGACGGCGCAATCGCGTCCCGGTTTGCCAAGCAGATCAGATAGCCGACATCCAACGGGCAGGAACCGTTTTCGTCGACATCGGCGGAATAGACGAAAGTAGTTCCGCCGGTAAACGAGCTAAATGACCATGCGGCGGTGCGATTGCCGGCGGGGCCATCCGACAGGGGAGCACTGGTGAGGGTGCTGCCACCGGCGCCGTTGTCGGAATATGGACCAGAGGTGAGATAGCCGGGAGGGCCGGTTTGCAGGTCATAGATCATTCCGCTGCCCAAGGTGGCGGTCATGTTCGTGATCTTGAGTTGACCGGAGGGGTCTACGAATTGAAAGGAAAAAATGTCGGCGGAATTCGCCCCGAGGCCAGCTACGGGGGTCCAGGAAAAGTTGACGGTGAAAGGAGCTGCCGCAGCCGGTACTGCGGACAATATTGCAAAAGCAGTTAGGAGGCGTAACATAAGTGTGACCTAAGGTAACGCTCCCAGTTTCAGGTCTTCTGGCCTAGGAAACAAGTCCTACAAAGTACTAACACCTAGTCATTTCATGGGAAATAAGTAACAGAGCTTTAGGTCAGGACTTCTTCTTTTTCTTTTGTTTTTGCTGAATTGCTCCGGAATTCCAGCTTTGCCAGGGTAGTACGTTCGATCGATTTGCCCAGGACTGCCAGTTGGCGGCCATGGATTCGACGCGGGCGGCTTCCCGGGCGGACAGGTTGTGCAGTTCAGTCCGATCGGAAGCGAGATTGTACAGTTCCCATTCGCTGCCATGGCGCTTGACGAGCTTCCAATCGCCCATCCGGATAGCCTGATTGCCTTCGTGTTCCCAATAGATGGCCTCATGGCCAGGACGTTGGCGGCCCTCAAAAATGGGGCGGAGGGATTTACCTTCGAGCGGGGTAATTTTGATGCCTTTGTACTCGGCGGGGTAAGCGGCTCCGGCCACATCGACGCAGGTGGCCATGATGTCGATAAGATGGCCGGGCTGTCTGGTGATGTTGTTTTTGCCTTTCACGCCGTTGGGCCAGTGGACGATGAGCGGGCTGCTGATGCCGCCTTCATGCACGTAATGTTTGTAGAGGCGGAACGGTGTATTGGAAGCGTGGGCCCATTCGGGGCCGTAGCTCTGATAGGTATTGGCCGGACCGGGCATGACCTTGGGATCGTTGCCGACCTGGACGGGGCGTCCGTCGATGGTTTTGACTGGGCGAATCGAGGTATTGGGATTGGCATCGGCCTCGCGGCGACCCGCCATCCCTTCGGCGCAGCCGCCGTTATCCGCGAGGAAAAAGACGAGGGTGTTATCGAGTTGGTTCTTTTCCTTGAGCTTGGCAACGACTTTGGCCAAATTCTGATCGAGGTGATCGACCATGGCGGCGTAGACGGCCATGCGGCGGATTTGCCACTCCTTGTCCGGCACATCCTCCCACTTGGGGACTTCGGGCGCACGCGGGGAGAGTTCCCATTTGGCATCGACAACGCCGAGTTTTTTCTGACGGGCGTGGCGTTCGCTCCGAATGGCGTCCCAACCGGCGCGGTAACGATCTTTATACTTCGCGATGGTTTCTTCGCGGGCGTGCATGGGCCAGTGGGGCGCGGTAAAGGCGAGATAGAGGAAAAATGGAGCTTCGCCGCCGGCCAGTTCACCGATGTAGTTGGCGGCTTGGGAACCAAGTTCGTCGGTGTAATAAAAGTCTTGGCGGTCCGCCTTGATGGGGGTGTTGTCGCGGGTGAGGGTGTTGGGATCCCAGAAGCTGCCGGCCCCGGCGATGGTGCCATAGAACTTTTCAAAGCCGCGCTGGAGGGGCCAGTTGTGGGAATCGGCAGTCTGTGGCGTGACGTGCCATTTGCCGCACATGGCGGTACGGTAGCCGGCGGAGCGGAGAACCTCGGCAATGGTGATCGAGGTGCGATTCAAGTCGCCGCGGTAGCCGGGGCGGTCGTAGTCGTTCATCATGTGGCCGATGCCGGCCTGGTGGGGGTAAAGCCCGGTGAGAAGAGAAGCTCGGGTGGGACAGCAGCGAGCCGTGTTGTAGAACTGCGTGAAACGGAGCCCGTTTCGGGCGAGCGTATCGAGGGTGGGAGTGGCGATTTCGCCGCCATAAGGGCCGATGTCGGAGAAACCCATGTCATCGGCCATGACGAGGACAATATTAGGACGGGGGGCGGGAGGGGCCGCGAACAGGGAGGGGGCCGCGAAGGCCGCGCGAAGGAACTCACGTCTCTGCATTCGCGATTAGTGTACTCATTCAATCAGGAATATTGCAGTTCGAAGAGGAAGTCGAACCAGGGGCTCACATCGTCCTGTTGACGGAGGATCGGCAGAACGGACTGCATGACGGGAGCGTGGGGGCCGTCAGGGCGGCAGATGCCGAGGCAAGCGGCGAGACGGAATTCGTCGATGAAGGAGGCGAGGGAACCGGACTGGGCCTGAACGAGGGCCGCGTCGATCCAATTGGCAACAGGGGCGGAGGCTTCGATCGTCTTCATATCCGGACATGCGGAGTAGAGTGAAAAACGGCTAGCGGTAGAGTAAAAAAATTAGCGCGGGGCATAGGGTGGCTGCCCGATGGACCGTTTGGCTCAGTCGTGCGCGCCGGGTTGGACGGATTGGCGCGCCAGTTGGGCAAACCAACCACCGGCGGCGAGTAGTTGAGCCGGGGCTCCTTCTTCGGCAACCTGGCCATCGGCTAGGACGTACACGTAGTCCGCTTCCTTGATCATGGTGTAGCGGTGGGCGATGACCAGGGTGGTTGGCCGCGGACGGAGTTGGAAGAGCGAGTGCTTGATTTCCAGTTCCGTGGCGTAATCGAGGTTGGCTGTGGCTTCATCCAGGACGAGGAGGCGGGGCCTGTCAGCAAGGATGCGCGCAATCTGGAGGCGTTGGCGTTCCCCGACGGAAAGGCCGACGCCATTTTCGCCAATTTCGGTATGGAGACCTTCGGGCAGACGCTCCAGCAAACGGGTGAGGCCGGCGGCGTGTGCGGCGGAGAGGACTTCGGCATCGGAGGCATCGGGCCGCTTATAGCGAATGTTGGCAGCGAGCGTGCCACGGAAGACGGCTCCATCCGTTGCGACAACGCCGATCGCGCGGCGGACAGCAGAAGGGCCGGCGGCCGAGAGGGACTGACCGTCGATGACGATGTCGCCGGAATCGGGTTCGAAGAGCTTGAGAAGAAGATCGGCCGCGGTTGTTTTGCCAGCGCCTGATGGACCGGCGAGGGCGGTGGTTTTGCCGGGTTCGAGGACGAGATTGAGCCCTTTGAGAACTTCCAGGCCAGGGACGTAGCTGAATCGGACATTTCGGAATTCGACGCGGCCAGGACCGGAAACGAGGTCTGCGCCAGCGGCTTCGATGGGACCTTCCTCGCGAAGGCGGATGGCGCGGGTGAGGGAGACGAGGTGCTGCTGGAGGCTGACGGCGATGTTGTTCAGCGAGTCAACGGGGGCAAACAGGCGATCCAGGTAGGCGGCGAACATGACGACGTCGCCGGGAGTGAGTTGATGACGAAGCACGAGCCAGCCGCCATACCCGAGAACGAGAGACTTGCTGAGATTGCTGCAGATGCTTTGCCAGATGTAGAAGCCATGGGCCGTCCGAATGCGCTGCGTATAGACCCCGTAGGCGTAAGCGGATTCTTCAGCCAGGCGGAGTTCTTCGCGTTCTTCCGCGCCGGAAAGCTTCACGGTTTTGACGGCGGCGAGGGCTCCAGTGATGCGGGCGGAGATGTTTTCCCAGAGTTCATAGTACGGTTCAAGGCCTGTCTTCATGCGGAGAGCGGAGCGGCGCGCAATCCACAGATAGGGCGGCAACAGGGAGAGAGACACCAGGGCCATTTCCCAGTTTTGCGTGAACATGATGGCGCAGATTCCGACGAGCCGTATGGCCTCGGGAGCAATCTGCTGCGAGAAGGCGTGCACGACGGGAGCGAGTTGGTCCGATTGATCAATACGCCTGGCGATGCCGGCGCTGGCGTGACGAGCGAAGAACGAGGTGGGGAGGCGAAGGACATGACCAAACGTGGAGACGATGAGTCCGGCCTCCATGGCGCTCGCGACCTTTGCTCCGAAGTAGTCGGCGCGGAGAGAGAAGAAGTAGCCGGTTGTTGCGATGAGAAAGAGCAGGACGACGGACTCAAGCAGCGTGCGAAGCGTTTCGGCTCCGGTGCGCGGGGCGAGAAGCAACTGGGGGGATGATGGGCTGACAAACAGGCCCGCCACGTCGTTGATGGCGCGGCGATAGATGAGCGGCTGGAGGAGATCGGCCGCGGTGGCGAGGAGCGCGAAGAGACAGATGACGGCGAACTGCCGTTTGTGTCCGCGTGCGAGCCGCAAGAGAACCCGGACTACACCGCGATGGGGAGCGAGTTCGGGATCACCGGGCACACTTCAGTTTACTGGCCGAGGACTCCGTAGACGAGCATGAGCGCCATGGAGCCAAGACTGGACATCACCCAACTGGCGATCTGGTCCTCGGCATAGAGACCGGCCCGCTGCCCGAACCAATCGGCGAACATGCCGCCGATTGCGCCGAGCACGACTGTGAAGACATAGCCTTGCGGGCCATGACCGGGAAGAAGAAATCGCGCGCCGAGAGCGACTGCGATTCCGCAGAGCGCATGCGTGAGCCGGGATTTCACAAGGTCTCAACCTCCTGCACAGTGATGAGTCCTCCGGGGAGGAGCTTTTTCAGCTCCGGGAGGATGGAGAGAATGCGGTCATGGTCATCGACAGCGACGATGAGCAGCGCGCTGTCATCGGAGACACCGAAGAGGCGCGTGCGGTGAATGTGGCGATGGCGGCCATATCCCATCACGCCTCGCAGAACGGTGGCGCCGGCCACTCCGGTGTGGAGAAGGCGGCGCACGATGAGCTCATGGAGAGGAAGGTCGTCGTGACGGTCTGTTTCCTTGAGATAGATGGATACCTGGAGCTTTTTCATTTCGCCTCCTCGTTTTTCGTGGTGAGCGCGTACATGCTGGGCAAGGCCAGCAGAGTGAGGAACAGGGTGGACAGCAGACCGCCAACGACCACGGTGGCCAGAGGGCGTTGTACGTCCGAACCGATGCCGCTGGCACGGGCCGCGGGCACCATGCCAAGAAGGGCTACGATGACCATCAGCAACACCGGACGAAGTTGCGCCAAAGAACCGCTAACAATGGCCCATTGCACGGACTTCTCCGGTTCCGAGCGCCGCCGGCGATTGATTTCCGCGATAACCAATACACCGCTCATGACGGCAACGCCGAAGAGGCTGATAAAGCCGACAGCGGCGGATACGCTGAGGTTGATGCTCCGTATGTAAAGGAACAATACGCCGCCGACGAGAGAGAACGGCACATTCATCAAGACCAGACCGGCATACTTGGCCGAGCCGAACATGAAGAAGAGCAGGACGAAGATGATGGCAATGGTGATGGGTAGAATGACCGACAGCCGTTTTTGCGCACGCTGGAGATTCTCAAATTGGCCGCCCCAGGTGACTTCATACCCAGCGGGAAGCTGTACCTGCGTGTTGAAGCGCTTTTGGGCGTCAGCGACGAAGCTGCCCTGATCCCGGCCGCGTATGTTGGTGCGTACGGTAATCTGGCGCTGGTTTTCACGGCGCGCGATGATACTGGCTCCGTTGACCACTTTGATTTCGGCCAATTGCGAGAGCGGTACGCGGCCGCCTTCGCGAGTCGGCACCAGCACATTGCCGATGGCCGTGATGTTGGTGCGGGCATCGGGGATATAGCGAACGGTGATATCGAAACGGCGTTCGCCCTCAAACATGGTGCCGGCCGCGCGGCCGCCGATGGCCATTTCAATAACGTCCTGCACGTCGCGTACATTGATTCCGTAGCGGGCCACGGTCTGGCGGTCAATCCGAATACGGAGTTGCGACTGATCGTCTTCCTGTTCAATAGCCGTATCGGCGGCGCCGGGTACCTGGCGGACCACTGCGAGGGTATTCCGGGCCATCTGACGAAGACGTCCGAGATCCGGGCCGCGGATGATCACGGCGAGATCGGCGGCGGAACCCGTGACCGATTCGGTTACATTGTCGACGATGGGCTGGGTGAAACTAAACGCCGCGCCTGGAATCTGCTCGTTCAATTTGTGACTGAGCACGTCAATGAACTTCTGCTTATTCATTCCCTCCGGCCATGTGTCATATGGCTTTAGGGCGAGGAAGAACTCATTGCGATTGGGTCCGTACGGATCGGTTCCCGAATCGTTGCGGCCGGACTGCGAGGAGACGAGCTGCACTTGCGGGTACTGCGAAATAATGCCTCGAATCTGGTTGGCCACCTGTGCGGATTTTTCCAACGAGATGCCGGCGGGCAGGTTCGCGCGAACCCAGATAACGCCTTCGTCAAGGTTCGGGAGGAACTCCACGCCCAGCGCTCCGGCCAAGCCGAAGGAGGCAACCACGATCCCAGCGGACGCGCTAAAGACAAGCAGCGGACGGCGCAGGGCGCGGGCCAGCACGCTTTCATAACGTTTGCCGAGCCACGGCAGCAGCGGATTCTCCCATGTTTTCGCTCCATTGCGGAACAGATACGTTGCCAACACGGGGATGAGCGTTAGGGCCAGCAGCATGGATCCGAGCAACGCATAGCAGACCGTGAAGGCCATGGGGGTGAATAGTTTGCGCTCGACGCGCTCCAGCGTGAAGAGGGGAATATAGGCCGAGATGATAATGAGCAGCGAGAAGAAGATGGGCCGTTCCACTTCCAGCGCGGCATCGCGGATGGCTCCCAAAATGCCTCCCTCTTCCTCAAAGTCCGGACGCGACTGGCGTTCGTGGATGGTGTGCAACACGTGTTCCACCATGACCAGCGTGGCGTCCACGATAATGCCGAAATCCAGTGCGCCGAGTGAGAGCAGATTCGCCGGAATGCCGGAGAAGTGCATACAGACGAAAGCAAAGAGTAGAGATAACGGAATCGTCAAGGCGGTCAACAACGCGGCGCGGGCGCTGCCGAGGAAGATGAACAGCACGAGGAGCACGATACCGAGCCCCTCCAGAAGCGTATGCGAGACGGTGTGCAGCGTATTGTTGACCAGGTCCGTACGGTCATAGATGGGCGTGATGACGACGCCGGGAGGCATCCGGTTGTTGTTGAGATCGTCAACCGCGACCTTGATGGACTTGAGAACTTCCGAGGGATTTTCTCCGCGGCGCATCAGGACAATGCCTTCGACGCCGCCGCTTTGCTGGCCGGCTCCGAAGATACCGGTCGGCGCGGCGGCTCCGATGAGCACATCGCCCACGTCCTTGACGAAGACGGGGACGCCCTTGGATTCGGCCACCACGACGTTTTCGATGTCGGCCGTGGTTTGAATCAGGCCGACGCCGCGGATGACCATCGACTGTTGATGGTTGTCGAGCATGGCGCCGCCCGCATTGCTGTTGTTCGCGCGGACGGCGTCGGCGATCTTGTTGATCGAAAGGCCGTACTTGGCCAACGCAAGCGGATCAATTTGAATCTGGTACTGCTTGATGAGTCCGCCGAATGGGGTAACGTCGGCGACGCCGGGGACTTGCAGAAAGCGGGGCTCGACGACCCAGTCCTGGACCTCGCGGAGTTTCATGGAATCCAGACCGCCGCCGGAGAGCGTGTAGCGATAGAGTTCGCCGATGGGCGTAGAAAGCGGGCCGAGCGTGGGGGTGACGCCATCGGGAAGATCGGCATCACGCAGTTTTTCCAATACGACCTGGCGGGCAAAGTAGTCGTCGGTGCCGTAGTCAAAGGTAAGTTCGACGACCGAGAGTCCAAAGATGGTGCGGGAGCGGCGGGCGATCACATTGGGGGCGCTATTGAGTGCGCGCTCAACGGGTACGGTGACCTGCTGCTCCACTTCTTCGGCAGCCCGGCCCGGGAACTGCGAGATGACAACGACCTGGGTATCCGAGATATCCGGATAGGCTTCTATCTTCAGCTGGGTGAAGGCCCAGAAGCCGGCCCCGACCAGGGTGAGGCCGATGAGCAGAGTGATGAATCGCTGCCGTAAGGCAAAACGGAGAAGTTGGGCAATCACGGGAGTCTCCTAGTAAGCGGCCAACAGCATGACGCCGTCCGTAACGACGCGGTCACCGGAGTTCAGGCCGGAGAGAATGGCAATGCGATCGCCAAGTTGCACGCCTGTGGTAACGGTCACTTTCTCGAACTTGCCTGTTTCCGCTTCACGCCAGACGAACGTTTTCCCTTCAGTGGCGATGACGGCGGCAGCGGGCACGGTGGGCTTGGATTCTGCCTGGCCGGCGAATTGAATATTGCCGAACATTTCAGGCTTTAACCGGCCGCCAGGATTGGGCATTTCGGCACGGACCTTAACGGTACGGGATTCGGGGTCCACGAGATCGCTGATGAGGGTAACCATGCCGCGGAACGTTTCGCCGGGGTAGGCCGAAAGCTCGATGCGGACAGGCATGCCGGGGCGGACGAGGCGGATGGCCGTTTCCGGCACATCGGAGGTGACCCAGACGGCGCTGAGGTCGGCGATGCGCATCACGGGAACGCTCAGGTCATTCCGGTATTCGCCGTTGA
The DNA here is from genome assembly GCA_035714175.1 of Bryobacteraceae bacterium. GTDB lineage: Bacteria > Acidobacteriota > Terriglobia > Bryobacterales > Bryobacteraceae. The sequence goes on from DASTML010000209.1 coordinate 19,571, forward strand.
CGATCGACATTTCCAGGACCTTGCCGGAGATGGGGGAATGTACGGTGATCCGCTGCCCATAACGACCGGGGTTGATGCCGAGGATCTGCAGGCGGCGGCGAGCCTGCTCTAACGCCGCTTCGGCCTGTTCGACGCCCGCGTTGGCCTGCACGACAACGGCCTGCGAGTTGAGCAGTTCCTTCTGCGGGATGGCTCCGTGCTCAAACAGGTCCTTTTCACGGTCGAGATCCGCCTGCGCCTTGGCCAGAGCGGACTTGGACTGAGTGACGACGGATTGCGCCTGTTGCGCGGCGGTCACGGCCGCATCCGCATCAGCGCTTTCAATCGTGAACAACGCCTGCCCCTGGGAGACGTGATCTCCGATTTTCGGGAAAACCATGATGACGCGGCCGGTGAGGGGGAGAACAACTTGGGACAATCGATTGGGATTAGCCTCCACTTTTCCCGGCGCGGAGACGGCATCGACAGGCACCTCGGCCGGGGATGCGGGCTCCGTGTGGATTTGCTTCAGCTGCGGCGAATCCGCAGGGAAAACGACCTGGCCATTGGAAGGCGACGGGGCGGGCGGCGCCGGCTTTTGCCCGGCTTGGGTCTCCGTCGACTTGCCGCAAGCCGCGAGAAAAACAAGAGCGGCGAAGAGAGTAAGGCTCCGAATCATCATTGGTATCTCCGTGAATGTCGTTCGTTAGGAACCGCTGACGGTGGCGCCAGAGACGGTATCGAGCAAATAGAGGCTGCGGGCATAGCTGGCGCGCGCATCATTGAAGGTCTGCATGGCGTCATTGAAAGCGCGCTGGGCGTCCAGAAACTCGATGAGACTTGCTTCCCCACGGCGGTACGAGTATTCGGTGGTATCGCGCACGTTCCGCGCTTTGGTGAGAATGCCGGTTTCAATACCGTTGAGCAGTTGCTTGGCCACGGTGTACTGCCGGTAGGCCTTTTCCAGTTCGTTTGTGATTCCGATTCGAACGGCATCGGTGCGGGCGCCGCCCTGTTCTATTTCGCGGCGCGCCCGGAGAATCTCGCCCTGGTTCCGGTTGAAGACGGGAAGCGGCATGCTGAACGAGACGCCAAGAGAACTTCCGCCGAAGGCATAGGCCCGCTGGTAGTTGTAGTCGGCGCCTACGGTGTAGTCCACTTTTCCGTTGGCAATCTGCAGCCGAAGGTCCGCGCGGGAGCGAGACTGTGCCTGCTGCGCGAGCAGATAGTCGGGGCGGCGAGTGAAGGCCAAATCCGTGAGTTGATCCCGCGTCTGGGTGAGGTCATCGCGCCGCAACACTTCGGACACGGAGATCTCCGCGGTGGACTGTTTGCGTCCCAGGAGCAGTTGCAACTGCGTTTTCGCCTGGTCCAACTGCAACTGCGCCTGCTGCACGTTGGCCCGAAGTTGCAAGGCTGCCACCTGAGAACGCTCCAGTTCCACCCGCGAGAGATCTCCGCTCTTGAGGCGCGTCTCATTGATGGAGACGACCCCTTCAAGCTTTTGTAAGTTTTCCTGCGCCAGTTTCAAATTTTCGCCGGCCTGTTGGATATCTACAAACGCATTCTGTATCCCGAAGATAACCTGCCGCATCATTTCGCGCACGCCGAGTTCCGCCATGGATTTTTCTTCCTTGGCAACGGCAGTGCGTTCCTGCCGCTTGTGGCCGCGCTCAATGGGGAAGTCCGTATGGACGACAAGCTGGTTGGGGCCCAGGGGGCTATCCGGTGTATAGCGGGCGCCGAGTAAGTTCAGCGTTTGTCCGGAGACGGAAAGAATCGGGTTCGGACGGAGGGAGGCCGTAATCTGACGGGCTTCGGCGACCGAGACGTTGTACTTCTGGGCAGCGAGATCGAGATTGTTGGCAAGGGCCTCCTGAATAGCTTGTTCCAGCGTCATCGGCGTTTGGGCCGGGAGGAACGCGGCGAATAGCAGGAAGCCGGCGATTTGTTTGGCGGTCACGAACTCATAGTGCAACTTTGTCAAGAAAAGTAAAATCGCCTGCAAGGGGTAGCGTTCGACCGGCGGCAGGGGGTGACCCTCTCCCCGGCGCAGGGGAGAAATATCCACCTGGAGACGGGAGCGTGGGGCTGCACGGGACCGTTGCATACTGGTAACGGCGTGGAAATGCCGTGATGCCCAAGAATGCCCCTCCTCCCTCGCCGCCGGAAATGGACTTGGCGGTTGAGCCGCTGTTACCCCGGTCCGCGGTGCTCCGCGTGTCGGTGGTAGGATTCGGGCTGGTTCTGACGCTGGTTTTGTTGGCCGCCTATCTAGGCTACGACCGGTCGAACGAGATCCAGGATTCAGCCCAGTCGCTGGTGCGGGAACAGTTGGTGGATTCCGACCGTGGCCGCGAGTTGGAAGCACGGATCGTGGCACAGACGCAGTCTCTGCTGGACGGACTGGTATGGGTGTTGGGGATCTGCATTCTACTGGCCGCAGGCACGGCGGGCATGACTGTGTGGATCATCCAGAAGACCTTCGCCAAGTTGGAATGGCAAGCCTCGGAGTTAGCCCATGTCTCGTGGCACATGCTGGATGGGCATGAAAAAATGGCGCGGCGATTTTCCCACGAGATGCATGACGAATTGGGGCAATCGCTGACAGGGCTGCGGGGGATGTTGAACCGGGTGAAGGACTCCGAATTCGGGACCATCCGGCAGGAATGTGTGGCGGTAGTGGATGAGGTCCTGCAAAATGTGCGGAAGTTGTCGCAGGTTCTGCGTCCAGTGATCCTTGACGACTTCGGCCTGGACAGCGGTCTGCGGTGGCTCTGTGAACGATTCAGCCAACGGACACAGATTCCGGTGGACTACCAGTCCAACTACACGGAACGCCTGGCCGAAGGGCTGGAAACCCACCTGTTCCGCATTACACAGGAGGCGCTGACGAACATTGCGCGGCACTCCGAGGCGACGCAGGCCTGGGTCTCCCTGCAGGTGGGCAGCGAATCGGTGGTTCTAACGGTAACAGACAACGGACGAGGCCTGGCGCCATCCACGGAGCGGAAGAGCACGAGCCTTGGTATGGTGGGAATGAGGTCCCGCGCCCGCCAGGTTAATGGGGAGTTATTGGTGGAGAATCGGGAAACGGGCGGGCTTCGCCTGCGTGTAGAAGCGCCGCTTGCCAAAGCAGAACCGGATGTCGACCCAGAAGATTCGAGTATTGTTGGCTGACGACCACACGATCCTGCGCAAGGGAGTGCGCATGTTGTTGTCCTCGCAGCCGGATATGGAAGTGATTGGCGAAGCGCGCAACGGCCGGGAGGCTGTGGAAGAGGCGCGAAAGCTGGATCCGGATGTAGTCGTGATGGACGTTTCGATGCCGGAATTGAACGGGATTGAAGGGACCCGGCAGATCTGCGCGGAGTTGGAGAAGACCAAGGTCATTGGTCTGAGCATGCACAGCGACGCGGTCTATGTGCGGGAGATCCTGCGCGCGGGCGCACGGGGTTATCTGCTGAAAGATTCCGAGGATGACGATCTTTTGCGTGCCATTCGCGCCGTATCGCGGGGAGAAGCGTTCCTGAGCCCGGCCGTGAGCGACGCCGTGCTGGCGGACTACCGCAAGCATGTCGCCAACCCGATCGATCAGTTGACCAGCCGGGAGCGGGAGATCCTAACGATGATCGCAGACGGGAAATCCAACAAGGAAATTGCCAACGCGCTGAACTTGAGCGTCTACACGGTGGAGAGCCACCGGGGCAGCGTGATGGAGAAGCTGAACCTTCACAACACGGGCGATATTGTGCGATTTGCGATACGCAATGGTTTGACAAGTTAAAGTCCGTTTACACTAAGCGGTATGTTTTCCAGGCGAGGTTTCCTGGCAACCACGGTTGCCGCGGCGGCGACGCCGCTTCCATCCGCCACGCCCCGGCTGTTGATTGATACGCATCTGGAGGTGTGGACGGACGATCCACGCTTCCCATTCGCGCATCCGGAACGGCCCGATCTGAAACGCGTACCCGTGCAGGGTCCCATTGAAAACCAGGTGCAGCAGATGAAAGATTTCGGGCTGCGCTATGCGGTGTTGATCAATCCGCGCTACTTCGGTTGGGACAACTCCTACATTTCGCATTCGCTGCACGCCTACCCCAACTTGTTTGTCGCCCATGGACTCATCAACCCGCACGACCCCAAGGTGCACGAACGTCTGCGCTTTTGGGTGAAGGAGCACGGATTCCAGGGCATGCGGTTCAGCCCGATCTACCACCCGAAGGAGACGTGGCTGAACTCTAAGGAACACTATCCGCTTTGGAAAGAGGCGGAAAAACTGGGCGCGGTTTTCAACTTCTATATACTGCCCCATCAGATGCCGATGCTGGAGGATATGTGCGGCCGGTTTCCGGGCGTAAAGGTGGTGGTGGACCATGCCGGCAAGCCAGATCTGAAACTCGCCGACCCGTGGCCGGAGTTCCGCAAGATGTTCCGGCTGAAAAAGTTTCCCCAAGTATGGATCAGCAACTCAGAACCGTACGAAATGACCGAGCTGAAGAAGTACCCTTACGAAGATACGCTGCCGTTCTACAAGGCGATCTACGAAGAGTTCGGCGGTAAGCAGATCATCTGGGGCACGGGCTATCCGCGGCCCCGGTGGGAACTGCCGATGGATAAAGAGTTGGAGTTTGTCGACAAATACTGCTCGTTCTATTCCGACGCTGACCGCGCGTTGCTACTGGGCGGGAACGCACTGCGAATCTGGAGGTTTCCAAAATGAGATGGCTTCTTGGGACGTTGTTGAGCGTAGGCTGCCTGGCGCAGCCGTCTGTTCGCGTGGAGACGCCTGTCTCCCCGCCGGCGTGGGCGCTGCTGGAGCGGGAATTGCTCAAGCAGAGCTCGCTGGCCTGCGACCGCTTCGCGGGGAAATTCATGGATTCGCGCGGCTACCTGCTGCACACGCCGCGCTGGGGCACGCTGGATGGCCCCGACGACGCGATTGAAACGTTCTACAACTGGACGCTTCTGCATGCATTGGGTGGTTCGGACTCGGTGCTGGCGTCCTATAAAAAGGCGCTGGAAGGGCATCTGCTGCAGTACAAAGAGATGCGCACGGTGAAAACCAAGCTCGCCGAAAACGGGGCCTATCACAAAGAGTTCATCACACAGTCCGATTGGTTCCATACCGGCGAAGGAATGCGCGGATTTATGTTCCTGGGATTGTCGGATCCGAACGATCTGGTATTTCGTACGCGCATGAAACGGTTCGCCGGATTGTACATGAACGAGGATCCGGACGCGCCGAACTACGACCCAAGGAATAAGGTGATCAAGAGCATCTGGACCGGCAGCAAGGGCCCGATGCTCCATAAAGCGACAACCTACGACTGGGTGGGCGATGCGGTGCCAGGCACATTTCATCTGCTCCATGGCAAGCAAGGCCGCGCGGGCATGGTGGACCTCGTGTCGGTCTACGACAAGATGCTGGCGCACTGCGCGGAGTATCTCGACAGCGTGGGTGACCATCCGTTGAACCTGGCCTCGACAGGGCTGGCGACGAACGCGTACATGCTGACCGGCGAGAGGAAGTACAAGGATTGGGTGCTGGAGTATGTCGGCGCTTGGAAACAACGTACCGATGCCAACGGCGGCAATATTCCGACGAATATCGGACTTAATGGCCAAGTGGGCGGCGAGTATGGCGGCAAGTGGTACAAGGGCACCTACGGCTGGAACTTCACCATCTATGACGGCGAGATCGACAAAATGGCGCACCGGAATACGTTCGATGCGGGGTCCTGGCCGGGCTTTGGCAATGCCTACCTGTTGAGCAAGGGCGACACTGGCTTTGTGGCCACCCTGCGCAAACAAATGGAAAATCTGTATGCGAACAAGAAGGTGGTGGATGGGAAGACCATGTTGCCCACAGGGTTCGGCGATCCGCGGGGCCATAAATTTACCGGCGGAAAAGAGGAGTGGTACAACTGGGTGCCCAACTTGTTCACGAACCGGTTGACGGAGATCTATCTGTGGTCGATGGACCCCAACGACCGCCAGAAGTTCGCCGGCGATGGATGGATTTCGTTCCTGGAAGGAAAAGACGCGGGCTTCCCCGAACGGGCGCTGCGGCAGGACCTGCAGTTCGTACGCAAGCAGGTGGAAGAGATGGATCACGACGATACGTCGGCGGATACACGGCTGGCCGATTACCTGATGGGCATGAACCCGGCGGCTACCGATGCACTGTCAAAGTTGACGTTGGGATCGTACCTGACCGGGAATATCTGGACGTTGCATGCCCGCGTCCGGTACTTCGACCCGGTGAAGCGGCGCAGCGGACTGCCGGAAGATGTGGCGGCGCTGGTGGAAGGGTTTACCGGCGACTCCGTGGCGGTGAGGCTGGTGAACGTGAACAACGTAGAACCGCGCGTAGTGGAAGTGCAAGCGGGCGCATATGGCGAACACCAGATCGTTTCAGCCAAAGTGGGCGGCAAGACGATCGTGGTGAACGGGCCTGTACTCACCGTGCGGCTGGCTCCCGGTTCGGGTGACCGGCTGGATCTGCAAGTGAAGCGCTACGCAAACGAACCCACGCTGCGGCAACCCTGGGATCGGGAATAGGGATAGAGTAGAACGGATGAATTCCAAGCGTTGGTGGGTTGTCTGCTGGCTGAGCCTGGGAATGGTAATCGCCTACACGGACCGCGTGAACCTGACGTCGGCCATGCCGGAGATCGGGAAGACGCTGCAACTAGACGCCGAACAGCAAGGGATGGCGCTGTCGGCGTTCTTCTGGACTTACACGCTGGGACAGATTCCGGCCGGCATGCTGGTGGACCGGTACGGCGTGCGGGCGCTCTATACGGCGGGGATTTTATTGTGGAGCCTGGCATCGGCTTCCACAGTATTAATCAGCGGCCTGTGGGCGTTGGTAGCAACGCGATTGATTGTCGGATTGGGAGAAAGCGTGGTGACTTCGTCGTCCCTGCGCTATATCCGCGAACACTTCGCCGAGAAGGAACGCGGGTTCGCCGTCGGCGTGTACATGACCGGGACAAAGATTGGCCCGGCTATTGGCTTGCCGCTCGCCGCTTACCTGGTGGCGAGCCACGGATGGCAGGCGATGTTTCTGATGATGGGCCTTGGCAGTTTGATGTGGCTGGGTCCGTGGCTGGGCTGGGTGAAGAGCGATGACCCGGCCGCGCTGCCGGCGACCAACCGGACGAAGGCAGAGAGCGTCTCACTGGGAGAAGCGCTCAAGAGCAAGGTGATGTGGGGAATCATCCTGGGCACCTACTGCTACATGTACTTCGTCTACTACTGCATGACGTGGATGCCGCAATACTTTCAGAAGGCGCACAACATGTCGATTCAGAAATCGAGCTGGTTCGTAGGCGTGTCCTTCGGCGGCATGGCGCTGGTCGCCGCGGTGAGCGGATGGGTGGCGGACCGCCTGATCTCTCGCGGGGCGGACGCGATTGGTGTTCGCCGTGCGTTTACCGTGGCGGGGTTCGTGATGGCCGCCATGCAGACATTGAGCGTGTTCACGGATTCGGAAGGATTGATGATCGGGCTGACGGTCGCGTCACTGTGCGGCCTCGGACTGGCAACCGCGAACTACTGGGCCTTAACACAAACGCTGATGCCCGGCGCGGTACCCGTGGCCATACAGAACACCGCGGCGAATCTCGCCGGTAGCGTTGCGCCGTGGCTGACGGGCTGGATGATCAAACAGACGGGCAGCTTCGACGCGCCGATCAAGGCCGTCGGATTTTGGCTATTGCTGGGGATCTTCGCCTACACCGTGATGGTCAGGCGTTCCGCAACTCCTGCAGAAGCTGTGTAGCTGCGTTCTTCAACAACACAATGTCCGTGCCCGCGGTGAGGAAGCGGAAGCCGAGGTCGCGATAATGCCGCGTCACGGTCGGCGACGGCAGCAGTATGCCGGGGATGCGGTTGTGGCGCGCGGCGGCGGCGAGTGTCTTCTCGAGCGCGTCAATGAACAGCGGATGATCGTACTGCCGGAAGATGCCGAGACTTGTGGACAGATCCATGGGGCCGACAAATAGCACGTCAACGCCATCCACAGCCGCGATGGCATCGACGTTAGCCACTGCTTCCGCGCTTTCAATCTGGATGATGGAAAGCAGGTGGCTTTTCGACTCCGTGTAGTACTCGTTGTAGTGGTTGCCATAGCCGGCGGCACGAACAATGGTGGCTACGCCGCGTACCCCGTCCGGCGGGTATCGCATGGCCGACACGCATTCGCGCGCCTGCTCCGCCGTTTCCACACGGGGGAACATGATGCCCTGGACTCCCAGGTCCAGCAAACGGTGTACGCGTTGCTTATCATGAGACTCCGTGCGGACCACCGGGATCGCCCGCGTGCCTTGCAGGGCATGGAGTTGCGACAGGATCTCGCGTTCCGACCCCATGCCGTGTTCCAGATCGATGATCAGATAGTCGAAGCCGGCAAGCCCCATGATCTCGGTGTTGACGGGATAGCCGGTGGAGATGAAGGAGCCCATCAGAGTGTCGCCCTGGGCAAGAGAGGTCCAGCGATTTTTCATGGTTCGATGACGCAGTGCGCTACGCGGTAACGCTCCAATTTTTCCTCGGGAATGTCATAACCAAGCCCGGTTCGTTCCGGCATGGCGATACGGCCGTCATAGACCTTAAGAAATGGGTCGATGATGTCGTCCCGGAACCAGCGGTCGCTTGCCTCCACATCCGTCGGGTAGTCGCAACCCGCCAGCGTGGAGAGCGCGGCTCCCTGCGCCTGGCCGATACCAAGTTCCGGCATAGTGCCCACCCAGATCGACAGGCCGAGTTCCCGGCAGCGATGGTAGAGCTTGAGGGCGTTGCGAAAACCGCCAACGCGCTGAATCTTGATGTTGGCAATGCGGAAGGAACCCAACTCCGCCGCGCGTTCCAGATCCGCGAACGACTCCAGGCTCTCATCCAGGCAGATCGGTGTTTTCAGTTGGCTCTGGAATTGTGCGGAGTCTTCCAGCGCCCCGCCGGCCAGCGGCTGCTCAAACATGCGCAGGCCGTAGGCTTCCAATTGCTGATAGATAGGCAAATCCGCCAGCGTGTAGGAAGCATTCGCATCCGTCATGAGCGGAATGTCGCCAAACCGCGCACGCACCGCGGCGACCAACTCCACGTCATGACCCGGGCAGACTTTGATTTTTACGCGCCGGTAACCATCGGGGAGGTAACGGGCGATGGTGGCCAGCAGTTGTTCCGTGGTGTCGTAGAGTCCGACGGCGAGGCCAGACTCCGCGTGATCTTTCTCCGCGCCCAACAACCGATGCAGCGGCAGGCCCCGGCGCTGTGCTTCTACGTCCCACAACGCGGTTTCCAGGCCAACTTTCGCAAAGTTGCTGCCTGGCTGCTGATCAATCCAAGCCGATGCGGCGTCCAACGAATCGAACTCGCGACCGGCGATCGCCGGGCCCAGTTCCTTCGTCAGTTGCAGCCAGCAGGACTCCGGCGTGTCAGCCGAGTAGAAACTACCGGCCATCGGAGAGGACTCGCCGTAGCCCGTATAGTCGCCCGATTCCAAGGCAACAACGATGCCGTCTTTCTCCGCTACTTCACCGTTGGAGATTCGAAACGGTTCGACCAGCGGAATGCGGACATGGGTAAGAGTAATCCGTTCGATGCGCATCATTTGGGGATTTGGCGAATCCATTCTTCCATGAGCCGCGCACCCGCGGCGTCTACAACATTGGTACTGGTGGGCGGCATCTGATACTCGCCGCGGCGAGTGATGCGCTTGAACAGGACCGAACGCTCCGGTGCGCCCGGAGCAACCAGCCGCGCCCCCTCCAGGCCCAACGTCTCGTGCGTTGGCTCCTCGCCGATCAACTTAGCTTTGGCCATCGGCGTCCGGTACCCAAGTTCCATCAAAGAATTGCCCCCGCCATCGGAGACATGGCACATCGCGCAATTCACCTGGAGATAGGTCTTCACGCGCTGATTGATATCGACCTTCGCATCAGCCGGGTCCGGATAGGCGGGCAATGCGGAGGGCGCTTTTTTCGGCGGATTCTTGAACAATCCGGCATGGGCAAAGGCGCGCAGTTGGTTGTCCGTCACTTTGCCGTAGTCATGACTACGGTTCATCTGCCCGGTCGTTAACCCGAGCACAAAGCCTGCCGCGCGCGAGTGGCAGAACATGCATTCATTGCGGCTGGGATAGTGCCACTGTTGTTTGCGAACCGCTCCCTTGGCGTCTTTGATGTTGTACGTTTTGTCCAAGCCGCCGGAGGCGACCAGCGTAGCGTCCGACTGATCTTCATTCCAGATGTAGCTGTAGCCGACCCAGTGGTTCTCCTGTTTCACGACAACGCGCGTTTCTATATATTTCCGTGAGGCCGGGTTTCCCTCTTCCATATCGAGCGAGAAAGACTTCACGGTCACCGATCCGTCGTCGAACGCCCACGCCGCATCGGCCCGTTCCTCAAAGCGGATCTTCGCGGTGGGCGGCAGGGCGACAAAACGTTCCTTATGTGCGCCATCGGACCAAAACGGAGCGTTGATCGAATACGGAATCACGCCCGAAGCAATCTGGTGCCCGCGCACCTTTTGAAACAACCCGGTCTCGCTCAATTTCGTGGGGAACACCGGCTGCGGTCCGCCGGGCGGACGGCGCTCCAACTGGTAGATCTCGCCATTGCCATGGTCCACCGCATAAAACGATCCATCGCGACCCATGCCGAGGCTGGCGATCTTCACGTTGCTGTCGAGTAGTTCCTTATGCCAAAGCACCTTTTTCGCTTTGTAGTCGTATTGGAACGCCCACATCTTTCCGTATTCGTAGTCGCCGTAGACATAGGCGCCTTTCAACTCCGGAAACTTCGCGCCCAAGTAGACATAACCGCCGGTAATGGATCGGCACTCCGTATGGTGGTGTTCCACGACCGGGTCCGTAAATGGCGTCGGGCCTTTCGCCGTGTTCGGATGAAACGGGTGAGAACCTTCGCGCACGCTCCAGCCGTGGTTCGCGCCTTTATGCGAAAGCTCAATCATCTCCCAGATGTCCTGACCCACATCGCCCACCCACGGTTGCCCGGTGACAGGATCAAAGCTGAACCGCCAAGGATTTCGATATCCGTACGCCCAAATCTCGGGGCGCGCGCCCGGGGTGTTGACGAACGGATTGTCTTTCGGAATGCCATAGTTGCGGCCGGGGTCGGGGTGCTCTACATCCAGGCGCATCATTACCGCGTGCAGGTCCGTCAGGTTCTGTCCGGAATTGTTGACGTCAGAACCGCTGGTGCCGTCGCCGGTCGACACATAAAGATAGCCATCCGGCCCGATGATCGCCTCACCGCCGTTGTGGCCGCCCGACGGCCATTCCACAATCGTGATCTGCGACGCGGGATCTAGTCTGGGCGGATTGCTGCCGGCCGCCAGCGTATAGCGGTAGATCTTGCTCATCTGCCCCACGCGCGAAGGCAGCTTGTTGTCTGCGTGACTGAACACATAGACATAGCCGTTCTCTTTGTACTTCGGGTGAAAGGAAAATGCAGAAATGCCCCGTCCGAGACTGAGAAAAAGGTCCTTCTTCCCGGCCGGATCGCCCGGTTGAAAGCTGTAAATCCGGCCGTCGTACTCCGCCACATAAAAGCGCTCCGACAGTGGATCCTGCGCAATGAACACGGGCGATTTGAACTTCACTTGCGGAAACGCGCGGTTCAATACGAACGGCGACGGCGGGTCCGGCGACCCGATGAGGCGCGACGTCGTCCACGGCACGCGCTCGTTCATTCCGAACGGTTTTTCAGCGGGCTGGCCAAACGCAAGCAAGGCAGCGAAGAGAAACAACAGGGGAGTGCGAGTCATGACAATAGATTCACCAGACGTTTCGGCGCACGGCGCAGCCACGCTGTGCGGAGGGCGGCCGCCAGAATGTCGGCCTTGACGGCGGAAAGCTTAACCAACGTAGCGCCTTTTCTTCCCCATGCATTAGGCACGGGCGAAAAAATTCCAGGCGCATCGGCAATCATGCCTTCCTGTTGCTCCGGCGTAAGCAACAACACGCCGCAGCCTGTATTTTCATACGCCAACGTGGCGAAAATCTTCGTCTCAACGCGGAAATCGGCAACGCCGTGGTGGGAGCCCTCCACAGCCTCCGGCAGTTGTAGGGCCAGCTTGCGAAACCCATTAGCCGTCATGGGCACGCCTCCAGGTCCGGCGCACACATGACGGCATTTTCAGTAACTGACAGGCTCATGGCGTTTGCACCTGAGCCGCAGTGTATCAGAGCCGCGGCAAAGCCCCGCCTAACTCCACTTCAACAGCGCATCGCAGGGCCGCGTCAACGGATTGTCAAAGTGATTGCTCACCACCCGGAACGCGCAGCCGAGCCGCCCGGTCTGATGCGGTGCATAGTCGCAGCCGAACAGCCATGCGGACCCGCGCTGCTCCACCGGATGCAACGCCACAATCTCGGTGTCCTCCAACGCCCCGTCCGAAGACACCCGGCCGACCACAGCCTCTACGCGTACATCATCCGGCTGCAAGCCCGCCAGGTCGACCACCGCATGCATCGGCATCGGATGGCCGGAGAGCACAGGCCCATGCGGCGCGCCTCCCATTTCAACAAACCGTACGTTCGGCCACGCCGCATGCACCGTCTGGTCCCACGCCACATGCTTCCGGCTGCGGGTGAAGTTGTCCGACCGGGTCTCCGTCCGGTAACTATGCGCCGGATTGTAGAGGAGCCGCGCATAGTCGTCCAGCATGCGCCGTGCATCGTACTGCGGCGTCAACGCTTTGATCGACTGCTTCATGCGGCGCACCCAGTCTGCCGGCACTTCGTCCGCACGCGCCGCATAGTACAGCGGTACGATCTCGCTTTCGAGCAGCGATAATATCGACGACGAATGGATCTCATCCTGGTCGTCCGAATAGGACTCCCGGTCGCCGATGGACCAGCCGCCCGAAACCTCATCCGATTCATCGAACCAGCCGTCCAGAATCGACAAGTTCAATACGCCGTTGATGCCCGCCTTCATACCTGACGTTCCGCAGGCCTCTTCTCCTCGGCGGGGATTGTTCAACCAAATATCGACGCCGTGCACCAGTTCGCGGGCCACGGCGATCGAATAGTCTTCCACAAAGATGAGCCGGTTGGCGATCTCAGGATCGCGGGAAAGCTGAAAAATCTCCCGGATCAGCGTCTTACCGGGAATGTCCTTGGGATGCGCCTTGCCGGCGATCAGGATCTGCACCGGCATGCGGTTGTTCGTTAGCAACCGCTTCAACCGAGGCAGGTCGCGCAACATCAGCGTAGCGCGCTTATAGGTGGCAAACCGGCGCGCAAACCCGATGGTAAGCACATCGGGATCCAGCGCCTCCGACAAACGCCGCACTTCGGCCGCCGAAGACTTACGCTGTTGCGCACCTTTCAACAAGCGGCCCCGGACGAACGAAATTAACTGCCGCTTGCGCCGCTTGTGCGCTTCCCAGATCTCGCTGTCCGGGATATCGTCAATCAATTTCCACGTATCGGGATCGGTCGCCTTGTCGCGCCAGTCCGGCTGCAAATAGTTGTCGTAGAGCTGCACCAGGTCGCCGTTCACCCACGAATGCAGATGCACGCCGTTTGTGACGTGCGTAATCGGAACTTCCCATGACGGCACATTGGGCCACAGGTCCTGCCACATCTCACGCGACACGACGCCGTGTAGGGCGCTGACCGCGTTCCGCCAGCAACTGGTCTTAATGGCCAGAATCGCCATCGAAAACGATTCGCCCTGGTCGCCGGGATTGCGCCGGCCCAGCGAAATGAACTGGTCAAAAGAGAACCCCGAATGATCGCAGTATTCGCGGAAATAGTAGTGCATCAGACCCGGATCGAAGATATCGATTCCGGCAGGCACTGGCGTGTGCGTGGTGAATACGTTGTTCGCGCGGCAGGTCTCCACGGCCTCGTCAAAGCTCAGGCCATGGGTCGACATCAACACGCGGATGCGCTCCACGCCAAGGAACGCCGAGTGGCCCTCGTTCATGTGGAACACGGTCGGCTCAATCTTCAAGGCCCGCAGGGCGCGCAAGCCGCCGATGCCCAGAACAATTTCCTGCCGGACGCGCGTGTGCGAATCGCCGCCGTACAACTGGTCGGTGATGTCCCGCATCTCCGGATTCTTGTTCTGCGGAATGTTGGTATCTAGCAGGAATAGGCGTACGCGCCCCACCTGAATCTTCCACACCTTCGCGACAATATCGCCGCCCGGCATCGGCACATCGACGGTCAACTCCGTTCCGTCTTCTTTCATCACCGGCCGCAGCGGCAGCGTGTAGAAATCATTCTCCGGAGACTTTTCAATCTGCCAGCCGTCCGGATTCAACGACTGCCGCAGATAGCCCTTCTGGTACAGGAGCCCAACGCCCACCAGCGGCAGCGCAAGGTCTGACGCGCCTTTCAAATGGTCGCCGGACAACACGCCCAGGCCGCCGGAATAAATCGGCAGGCATTCGGCCAGTCCGTACTCCATCGAAAAGTAGGCGATCAATTTTTCGGAATTCGTGGGCGTGGCCGCCATGTAGGCGTCCAGCCGTTCGCATGCCTTGTTGTACATGGCGACAAAGCGCGGGTCGGCAGCGGCTTTTTCAAGGGTGGCTTGGGAGACTTGCCCAAGCATCCGGGCAGGATTGTGGAAGGAGCTACGCCATTCGGCGGCATCCAAACGACGGAACATGCTTCGTATGTCCCGGTCCCAAACCCAAAGCAGGTTATACGCAAGTTCGGAAAGGCGCGACAGGGCGACGGGAAGGGCTGGCTGTACGAGGAATTCTTGTTGCGGACGGATTTGGAACGACATGATGCAGAGGAGTTCCCAGGGTAGCAAACGCGGCACGGACGATTTGGTCCGCGATACAATAAGAACTTGGTCTATAAGCTGGTTTGGGAGAATTTGAAGCATCGCCCGGTTCGGACTCTGCTGAGTTCGATGGCGATCGGTCTAGGCGTCACGATGATGCTGACGCTTGTCGGCGTGAGCCAGGGCATGCTGCGGGAGCAGGCCGCGCGAACGCGAGGAGTCGGCGCGGATATCATCATTCGCCCCTCCGGTTCGTCCGCCATCGGCATGGCCCCGCCGAACATCAACGAAAAGCTCGTGTCCTGGGTACTGGAGCAGCCGCATGTCACGCAGGCTACCGGCGTCGTCATCTACCCATTGGGCGGCGTCAGCACGGTCCACGGCGTGAATTTCGACGAAATTTCGAAGATGAGCGGCGGCTTCACATTCCTCGAAGGCCGCGCGTACAAGGACGAGCAGGAAGCCATCGTGGACGAGTACGAAGCGAAGCAGAAGAAGCTGCGTACCGGTTCCATGATCAAGATGCTCAACCGCGAATGGCGCGTGTCGGGAATTTTTCGCGGCGGCAAGTTAACGCGCATGATGGTTCCCAAGTCCGTCCTGCAGGATGTCACGGCTACAACCGGCAAGGTGTCGGTCATCTACGTCAAGTTGGAAGATCCCCGGTACACCTCCGAGGTCATCGCAAACATCAAGAAAACTTTAAGCGATTACCCCATCTATTCCATGGATGAACTGGCTTCCCAATTCTCTGTCAATAGCCTGCCCGAGTTGAAAGCTTTCATCGGTGTGGTGATGACGTTAAGCGTATTGTTCGGATTCCTGGTCGTCTTTCTCGCCATGTACACGGCGATTCTGGAACGTACGCGAGAGGTTGGCATTCTCAAGGCGCTCGGCGCCGGGCAGAACTATGTCCTCGGAATCCTGCTGCGGGAAACCGTGCTGCTTTCCATTCTGGGCAGCGCGATGGGCATCGGCATGAGCTATGTCACGCAATGGCTGATTGCGACATTTATCCCCGCGTCTTTTACGCAGGCGATTGTTTACGAATGGTGGCCCATCGCCAGCGGCATCACGCTGGCCGGCGCGCTGCTCGGTGTGCTGTATCCCGCGGCGAAGGCCGCTCGCCAGGACGCATTGGAGTCGTTGTCTTATGACTAACCCGATTATCAATATTCGTGACCTGCGGAAAACCTTCCGCTCCGGGGAAGTCGATGTACACGCCCTCCGCGGCGTGGATCTTGCTGTGGAGCGGGGCGAATTTCTCGCTATCGTCGGGCCTTCCGGGTCCGGCAAGTCCACGCTCTTCCACATCCTGGGCGGGCTCACGCCGCCTACCGCGGGCACTGTCGCAATCGACGGCAAGGACCTCATGCGCATGAGCGACTCCGACCGGACGAACCTGCGCAAACGCACCGTCGGCTTCGTCTTTCAGAAGTACAATTTGCTGCCCACGCTCACCGTCGGCGACAACATCGAAATCGCCCGCGATATCGCGGCGAACCGCGAGCCCCTCGACGCGCAGTTCAAAGAGGTGCTCGCCGTGCTCGGCATTGCGAACAAGTTGGACCGCAAGCCGCGCCAGCTCAGCGGCGGCGAACAGCAGCGCGTCGCCATTGCCCGTTCCATCGTCAACCACCCGGCCATCCTGCTCGCCGATGAACCCACCGGCAATCTCGACACGGAAAATTCCAATGCCGTGCTCCAGCTCATGCGGGACCTGAACAAGAAAATCGGGCAGACTATCCTCATGATCACGCATAACCCGGAAGCGGCCGCCTTTGCCGACCGCACCGTGTATATGCGGGACGGCCAGTTACACGCGGCCTAGCCGCGCTAGTTCCAACGCGCCGTACAGTACCGAATCGTCGCCCAACTCGCCCGGAACAACGTCCAGCCGCGCCCGGCTCCACGACGTAACCTGCCGGCGCAACTCTTGCCGCAGCGGAACGAACAGCTTGTCGCCGGCCTTGCTGATGCCTCCGCCAATCACGATCCGCGACGGGTTCAACAACATGATGCAGGCTTTCAACCCCAGCGCCAGGTCCACCACATAGCGTTCGACAAAGGCCGGATCGGCCACCAGTTCCTTGGCGGTTTTCCCGTGATCGCGCTCCAGCCACAGGCCACAGCACATGCGCTCGAAGCACCCCTGCGAATCGCAGAGACAGTCTGGACCGCCCGGCCGGATCGTCAGATGTCCCAACTCGCCCGCATAGGAGTCCGCGCCGCGGTACACGCCATGCGCCGTCAGAATGCCGCCGCCGATGCCGGTCGATAGCGTCATGTAGAACAACGGCCGGTGGCCGCGGCCTGCGCCATGAACGCCCTCGCCCAGCGCACCCACATTGGCATCGTTGTCCATCACCACATCGGCAATGCCCAGTTCGCGCCGCACCCAGCCACACAGATCGAAATCAGCCCAACCGCCCACATGCGTCGATAGCGCCACCATCTGCCCGGCAAAATCCACCGGGCCGCCAAAGCCAATGCCGCAACGTTGCAAAGGAGTGGTTGTGGCCCACTCCTTTGCAATCTGCGCAATCTGCGTCAGCATCCATTCCTTGCCGCCCTCGCGGTCGGTGGCCCGCGATTCACGGTGGATCATTTGCCCCGCGTCGTCAAATACGGCAACCGTAAACTTGGTGCCGCCGATATCGATAGCGAGCGTGTTCATTCTTTGGCCAGCAGTTCCGAAGGGCTGGAGGTTCCCGTCCCCTTCTTCATGATCGTGATGGAGGCGACGCGGTTGCCGAACTCCGCGGCCGCCACGGCGTCCCGCGTCACCGCATAGGCGCACGCCGCACCGGCGCTAAAGCTGTCGCCGGCGCCGCAAATATCCACCGGATTCGCAACCGGCTCCGTCTTCACCCACCGCTCGCCTTCGGGGTTGTAGATACGAACGCCTTCCCCGCCAAATGTCACCCATAGGAGCGGCGAGGCACAGTGCGCGCGCAACGCCGGGAAATCCACCCGGCCCAACGCACGCAGCGAGGCCTCTGTCGCCTCTTTCAGGTTCGGTTTCACGATTACGCCTTGGAACAGTTCGGCGCGGGCTCGCGAGTCCACCCACACGACCTTCTCCGGGTTCGCCGCCGCAATCGACTCAATCGCCCCGCGCAACGCAGGCGTCACCACGCCGCCCGCCGAAGTCTCCGCCTGGTCGCTAATGATGATGACGTCAAACCGCTCCGCATGGTCCAGGAACCGCCGGACCAGTTGCATCTCCACGTCTTCGCTCAGCGCCTGCGTCACCACGAAATCGACGCGAGGCAGGTCCTCCTCATCGTTCTCCGTGTTCATCAGCTTGGTGTAGGTGAAGGTCTGCAACGATGGCACTTCCAGCAGCAGAGAGCCGTCAATGCCGCGTGCTGCCAACGCTTGCCGCAGTTCCCACCCAAAGCCGTCCACGCCCACCACGCCCATCACCGCGACGTCTTTCACGCCGAAGGCAGCCACGTTGTTCGCCACCGTACCGCCCGCGCCGGGCGTCGTCTCGGTGCGCACAACACCAATCCGCGGAATACCCGTCTCGGCGGACTCCAACGCCAGCGCCGGGTTATACCAGCACCAGCGGTCCAGGCAGATGTCGCCGACAATCAGGACGCGCAGCGCGGAGATCTTTTCCAGCAATTCCGCCGTCGTCATGCGGTTACTCCGGGAACAACGTCTTCAGCAGTGAGGGGACAGGTTGGAAGTGCGGAACAATCCAGTCCGCGCCCACCTTCGCCAACCGGTCTCGCTTCCACAGGTCCACCTTGGCGCAATCCGGTTCATCGGAGGCAACGCCCAACGTCACGCCGCCCACGCTCTTCACGTTTTCGATTTCCACGTAGCCATCGCCAATACCCAGGAACTGGTCGCCGCGGTGGGCCGCGGAATCAATCAGCCGCTTAATCAGAATGGCTTTGGAGAAGGACTTGTAGTCGTCCAGCGCGCCATAGATGTGCTCGCCGAAGTATGGATTCAGGCCCAGAATCTGCGCCTCGTGCTTCACGTATTTGTCGTCCGTTCCGGAAGCGAGGTAGAGTTCCAGGCCGCGTTCGCGCAACCCCTCCAGCAGTTCAATGGAACCCGGTACCAGCCAACGGTCCGGCGACACGCGGCCCGCTTCCAGGTCGTCAATCCGGCTCTTAATCTTCACCATCAGCCGGTCCAGATACATGTGTTTGTAGACCAACGGGTCTTCCGGCGTGCCGCCGCGCTTGGCGATCTGCTCGGCAAATTCAATCATCTGGTAAATCGTCTGGCGGCCCGTCAACCGGCCAACGTACTCCAGCACAATGGCGTTCAGTTGTTCTTCCGATTCGCCGGATTTCAGATCCGCCAGAATCTCCACCATCATGGGAACCATAACTTCCACCCACCCGGAGCGGACCAATGATAGCGTGCCGTCAAAATCAAAAAGAGCAACGCGCGCATTGTGCGCATGCGCGTCAGAACGCAGAGTTTCAATCATTCTTCGCTTATTTTCGCACGGAAGGGCCTAAACGAACCATTTTCCCCAGGGCGCGCGCCAGTCGCGGCCTAGGATTTTGGCGTCCTCACCCGCAATCCGCTCCGCCTGTCCGTCCCAATGAATCTTCCGTCCCAACTTCACTGCCAGGTTGCCCAAATGGGAAACAATCGTAGCCCGGTGTCCGGTCAGCGCGGACGACCGCTGTTTTTCCTGCCCGCGAATACAAGCCACGAAATGCTGCGCATGCAAAGACGTGGCGTCCGTCGTGTTCTTTCGAACCGGCTCTTTGCCGCTTTCGAAGTAGCCTTCGTAGCCGATCCGGTCGCAAAAGATCGTGCCCTTCGATCCGTAGTACGCCTCGCCATGCGGACGGTTATATTCGCCGCTCATGTTGTAGTAGCGGTGACCCGGCGTGCGGCCCGGCGCGCCCTGCCCGTTCATCATGATGGCCTCGTAGTTCAACACGAATCCCGGATACTCATAAGTCACCTGCAGCACATCCGGAATCTCGCCCAGTCCTTGTAACCCGTAGGTCTGCGACACGGCCGAAACCGTGCGGGGAATATCGGCGCCCATAATCTGGTGCACTGTATCGAACCGGTGGGTGCCATAGTCAGTGATAAATCCGCCGGAGTAATCGAAGAACCAGCGGTAGGTTCCCAGGAAACGGGCCCGTTCATAGGGAACCAGCGGCGCGGGGCCGCAGTAGAAGTCCCAATCCAAATCGGCAGGTTTGGCAGAGTTGTCGAGACCGCGGGGAATAATCGGCCGCAGACGCGCGTTCACAGCGTTCCAGATCTTCACATAGCGGACATCGCCGATCAGTCCTTCGCCCACCATCTTCTGCACTTCCTGGTAGTGAGTCGCAGACCGTTGTTGCGTACCGGTCAGAAACAGCGTCTTGGCCTCCCCGGCGGCCTTCACCATCACTTGCTGCTCGCGAATATTGTGCGCCAGCGGCTTTTCGCAGTAGACATGCTTCCCTGCCCGCAGCGCTTCTAGCGAGGGGATGGCGTGCCAGTGGTCCGGCGTGCCGATCAACACGGCGTCAATATCGCGGTCTTCCAGCAGCTTCCGGAAATCGCTATAGGCGCGGCCGCCTGGTCCCATCGAGGCCTTGGCCTTTTCCGCATTCGTGCTGTATACATCGCAGAACGCCACAAATTCGGTGTTCGGCGCCTGACGCATGAAGTTGCCGACATACTGTCCGCGACCGCCGCAACCGATCAGCCCAACGCGCACACGCTCATTCGCTCCATACACGGCGGAGGCGCTGGCTGCGGTCATGGCAGCCA
>DASTML010000210.1:0-73535 GCA_035714175.1 Bryobacteraceae bacterium
CAAGGGCACTCTAATGCCGCCTTCGTATAGAGATCCTTTGCCGGAACGAAGCGGTGCATTGCTGGTGACCGCCTCCCCTTTGTACTTCTCCGTATAGCCGCCGTTGTCAGAGAAAAACACGACCACCGTGTTCTCCGCCAGTCCGCGCTCTTCCAACCGCCGAAGTAGCCGTCCAAAGTTCTCGCTGAGGCTCCGCACCATTCCCGCATATTTGGAGTTCTGATGATTCCAGCCCGGGGTTCGCTTGCTTGCAAAGTACTCGGCATGCGCGGGCTTGCTTTCAACCGGCGTGTGCGGGCTGTGGTACCAGAGATTCAGGAAGAAAGGGTCCTCCCAGCAGGAATCGATGGCCCGCATCGCCGCATCCGTCAACTTGTCCGTCAAATAGTCGCCCCGCTTCCCAGGTTCCAGTCCCGGTACAAAGCGGTATTCGCCGCCGAAACCCTGGTCGCCTTTAAACGGGTAGAAGTACGTCTGCGGCGCCCCCCAATGGGTTCCTCCGGTATTGCTGTCGAAGCCCTGCGACTCCGGGCCATGAGCCGTTGTCCCCAGATGCCACTTGCCGACATGCAAAGTTCGATAACCGGCGTCGTGCAACTTCTCGGCGATTGTCACTTCGGCGTGCGGCAAGTGGTCTTCGGATTTGGCCGGAAATAGCGGCTTGTCCGTCACCTGCCGCAAGGCTCCTTCATGCCAGATGGTGATGCCAAGCCGGGCCGGATACTTACCGGTCAGAATAGACGCGCGCGTCGGCGAACAGATCGGGGCGGCCGCGTAGGCCTGCGTGAAACGGACCGCGGTGCGGGCAAAAGCATCCATCTCCGGGGTTTCATGAAAATCGCCGCCATTGACGGGCAGATCCGCCCAGCCTAAATCATCGGCAAGCACAAAAACAAAGTTCGGACGTTTCTTCGCCTGCGCCGCGGCCAATGTGGTTGTCGCCAAAAACTGACGCCGAGAGATAGCCATACGTTTTTTCTATGGGACCACACTCAAGGGGCGAGCCTTGCCGCTTGCCAGCCGCTTGGGCGGCGCTCAAACAGGAAGCGGTCATGTAGCCGGTTTTCGCGTCCCTGCCAGAACTCTATACGATCCGGAATCAGGCGAAATCCGCCCCAAAAATCCGGCAGCGGCACGTCACCGGGGAACAGCGTCTCCACTTCGCTGGCGCGCGCATCCAATTCGTCCCTGCCCTTCACAATACGGCTCTGCGGAGACGCCCACGCGGCCAGTTGGTGCCCGCGAGGCCGCGAATGAAAGTACGCAACGCTTTCTTCGCGGCTTACCTTTTCCACCCGGCCGGTAATGCGTACCTGCCGTTCTAACTGCCGCCACCAAAATGTCGCAGCGGCCCGCGGGTTTGCCTGCAAGTCCTGCCCTTTGGCGGACTCATAGTTCGTGAAAAATGCGAAGCCGCGCTCGTCAAAGCCGCGCAGCAGCACTATGCGGACCGACGGAACCGCCTCCGCCGATGCCGTCGCCAACGCCATTCCATTGGCTTCCTCTATCCCAGCCTGCATGGCAGCGTCCATCCACGAACCAAACAATTCCAAAGGATCTTCCCCGGCCAGGCTTTCATCCAGCTCCCCGGATCGGTAGCTCTTCCGCAAGTTCACAATTTTGCCGTCCATGACTCCCGTTCTACTCTGTTATTGCATGTTCTCATTCAATGGCCGAACCGCACTCGTCTCCGGCGGCACCTCCGGAATCGGACTGGCGATTGCTCGCGCATTTGCCCAGGCCGGCGCGACCGTCGCCGCCGCGGGGCTGGGAGACCTCCCGGTGGGCAGCCACAACCTCAGGTTTTATTCGCTCGACGTCACCGACACGTCTGCCTGCCGCCAGTTGATTGCGTCCTTGCCGGCCGTTGACTTCCTGATCAATGCAGCCGGCATTATCCGGCGGGAAGAAGAGTACGACGTCGCTGTCTTTCAACAGGTGATGGACGTCAATGTCAATGGCGCAATGCGGCTTTGTACGGAAGCCAGGGAAAAGCTGATCGCGTCAAAGGGCGCGGTCGTCAACATCGCTTCCATGTGGACCTACTTCGGAAGCGCCAAGGCGCCTGCTTATACGGCATCCAAAGGAGCCATTGGCCAACTCACGAAAGCGTTGGCCGTCGCCTGGGCGCCGCAGGGAGTTCGCGTAAATGCTGTAGCGCCTGGATGGATCGCCACGCCTTTGACCCAGTCCTTGCAGGATGACCCCGTCCGCTCCGCTCCGATACTGTCACGATGTCCGATGGGCCGGTGGGGACGTCCCGAAGAGGTTGCACCGCCAGTGCTATTCTTGTGTTCCGAAGCCGCCGCGTTCATCAATGGTGCGATTTTGCCCGTTGATGGCGGTTATCTGGCGGTCTAGTCCCATGTCGCAATCCACTCATCCGTTGTCTCCCGCTCAGATCGTCGCCACGGCCGTTCCGGACGATGAACGGGTTTGGGTACCGCAAGCGCCTAACGTCTGGTTTCGTCCGCTGATGCTGAACACGCTGCAAGGCCAATGGTGCAACCTGCTGCGCGTACGCAAGGCAGGCATTCTCAGCCGGCACCGGCATCCGGCCCCCGTGCACGGCTATGTCATCAAAGGCTCCTGGCGCTACCTGGAACATGATTGGGTGGCCCGCGCCGGCGACTACGTGTTCGAACCGCCTGGCGAAACACATACTTTGACAGTGGAATCCGCCGACGAGATGATCACGTTTTTTCATATCTCCGGCTGCATGTACTATGTCGATGCGGAGGGGCAACATACCGGCTTCGAAGATGTTTTCACGAAGATCGACATGTGCCGCAAGCATTACACGGCAGTAGGCCTCGGCGATTCGTTCGTCGATCAATTCGTGCGGTGAAGGTTCTGTATACCGCCGCACACGGCGGTTTTGCGGGTGAACACGCGCCCTTGGGGGGCGGAGCTGCCGTGTGCGACATGCTGACGGCGGAGTGGACGCGGACACGCCCCTTCGATTTTGAACTCTTCACGCCCGCCTCCGCCACCGGGCATGAGATCGTCCGGTTCGACACCGTCGGCTATGCCCGTTTTTCCCGTGAGTTTGAAGCCGCTTCCACCGCTGCCATTCGCAGTTGGAATCCGAAGCAGACTGTCGTGCTGGTAAATGACATCGCGGAGGGTCCCGACTTCCGTTCCCTTTCTGCTGAGGGCTACAGGCTCGCCACGGTCTGGCACGTCGACGTTGTGGCTTATATCGCCTCCATCTACTGCCGGGATCTACTGGCGCCGGAATCCCTAACCTCGCTCCATCGCAGGCTGGGCGGAATCTATCCCGACGTGCTGCAGTTGATCTTCCAGAAGCAGGCCGATTGCGTACATCACTCCGCCGCCCATTTCGTTCCCTCGCCCGCGATGAAGGAGATCATCGTTCGCTGCTATCCGCTAGCCGATCCACATCGCATCCACGTATTGCCCTGGG
Source organism: Bryobacteraceae bacterium (assembly GCA_035714175.1). Taxonomy (GTDB): domain Bacteria; phylum Acidobacteriota; class Terriglobia; order Bryobacterales; family Bryobacteraceae. The sequence goes on from DASTML010000210.1 coordinate 3,428, forward strand.
GCGCGCCGCCAGTCCTCCCAACGCTGAAAAAAGAGCAGGCCCGCCGGGCGCTAGGGGTACCGGACAACGCGCTGGTGTTGCTCACGCTCAGCCGGCTTTCGCCGGAGAAGAATCAACAACTGCTTTTAGACGCCCTGGCCGAATGGGAATCGAGACCCGGCTTTCCCACACGGCCCGTGTACGCTGTCATCTGCGGCGGCGCGGCTTACATGCACGGCCAGAAACATGCCGCGCTTTTGCGTAAGAAAGCGGCGCGTCTACGGAAGACAAAGGTACTTTTCCCAGGCCATGTGCACGGGCAGCAAAAGCAAAACTATTTCTCCGCGGCCGATCTCTATGTCTTCCCGTCCCGGCATGAATCGTATGGCCTTACGCTCATGGAAGCTTTTCGGTACGGACTTCCCGCGCTTACCCTGGACCACGCCGGAGCCCGGGCCGTCATGCGCCCGGGGTTCGGCGCAGTAGCGGAGCCGGCAACTTTTCTGGACGCGCTTCAGTCTCTTGCGGCATCGGACCTTCGCGCGAAAGGAGCCGCAGCGCGTTCTTTTGCGGAAAGCCATCCGTTCTCCCAATCCGCGGCCACGCTCGCCGCTGCCCTTTGCCAGCTACAATTCGAGTGATGCTACTCCGCCTGTTGCTGTGTCTGTTTGCGCTGCCGTTGCTGGCGCAAAACGATTGGGACGAGCCGTTCCCGCCCCATCGTATCGCCGACAATCTCTACTACGTCGGCTCCAAGGGACTGTCGTCCTACCTCGTGACTTCCCCCAAGGGACACATCCTGATCAACGCCAGTTTTGACCGCACAGCCCCGCTCATTCAGGCAAGCGTGGAAAAACTCGGATTCAAGATGAGCGATATCAAGATCCTCCTTTCGAGCCACGCCCACGATGACCATGTCGGCGGCCTGGCCCGCATGAAGGCCTTAACCGGGGCCAAGGTTGTCGTTATAGAGCAGGATGTACTGGCAATTGAGACTGGCGGCCGCAAGGGGCAGTATCTCTACAAGTCCACTTGGGAGCCCTGCAAGGTGGACCAAGTGATCCGGGACGGCGCGGAAGTCTCAGCCGGCGGCCCCGTGTTGCGCGCGCACCTCACGCCCGGCCACACGGCAGGCAATACGACGTGGTCACTCGACGTCACAGACCAAGGCAAGCGTTACACCGCCGTCATCATTGGCAGCCCGAACGTGAATTCCGGCTTCCAACTCGTGAACAACAAAGACTATCCGGAGATGGCAAAGGATTACGCTCGCACCTTTCGCGTGCTCAAGGCATTGCAGTGCGATATTTTCCTCGGTGCACATGGCCTCTACTACGATCTGCCGGGGAAGTTCAAAAAACTGAAGCCCGGCAGCCCCAATCCATTCGTTGATCCTGCCGGCTACAAGGAATATGTGGCCGAGCGCGAGCAGTACTATCTGTACACCCTGGAAAAGCAACAGAAACAGTAGCTGCGATACGCTACTGGTAGTGCGATTCCTGCTATTCCTTCTCGCCCTTCCTCTCTTCGCCGAGACTGACCTGCCCATTGCCCAATGGGTGTTCGATTTCGGCGGCCGCGTACGCCTGTTGCATTCCGCCCGCTGGATCGACGACCCAAGCCAACTGCCGAAACAGGATTTCCGCCTCGAGGCCGTTGATCTGGTTGGCACCATCATTGATCACAAAGACATCGGCAAACTCGCCGCCTGCACGGAATTGCGGGAATTGATTCTTCCCGGCACGATTTTCAATCCTGGCGCAGGATCCACGCTGGACGCCAATGAGGAACTCAAGGGCCTGTCCGCGCTCGCCAAGCTCGAAAAGCTGGGCTTCTCTCTGCACTTCCTGAGCAACGTGAACGTCACCGACAAGGGATTGAAGCAGTTCGCCAATCTCACCCAACTTCTCGAACTACGTTTCACCATGACGCGAGTGAAAGGGGAAGGGCTGGCCCCGTTCGTCAACACGGAGAAACTCGACCTCGGGTATACGCCGGTCAACGATGCTGGATTGGCTTCCGTTGCCGGCATGACCAAGCTACGGCAGTTGAATCTTCGAGACACTTTTGTCACCGATGATGGGCTCCGCCACCTCGCGAAGCTCCAGACTCTCGAATCGCTTGACCTCTATGGTCTGAAAATCACCGACCGGGGCGTGGATCATCTGCGCGACCTCACGCACCTCCGCAATCTGAACCTGCTCGGCGCTCAGCTCACCGACGAATCAATGGACACGCTGGCCCGCATGACACAGCTTACGGAACTCAACCTGTACCGTTCCCAGATCACCAATGCGGGGCTCGCCAAACTGAAGACGCTAAAAAAACTTTCCACGCTCGATCTGCGCTATACGCGCGTCACGCGCAACGGTGTGGAAGACTTTCGCGCCGCCGTGCCCGGCGTGCAGATCGCGTTCCAGGAATCTGCGCCGCAATCCTCGGACTCCGCGCTGCGCAGTTCGGCGCCGGCCTCGAAGACGCCAGCCGGCATGGCCGCCTGGATTGAGCGGCTCGGCGGCCGCGCCAGCATGGAAGCGGGCCAAATACGCTCCGTGGACTTGTCCCGCACCTCGGTGACGGAGGCGCAACTCAGCCATCTGACCGCGCTGCCCGCGCTGGAACGCCTGCGGCTCAACACGACAGAGATTGGCGACGGCGGCATGGCCACTATCGCAAAACTGGCCAAACTGCGCGACCTCGACCTCGGCCACACCATGGTTTCCGATAAAGGCTTGGCGCCGCTAGCCGCACTGAAGTATTTGCAGCGCCTCACCGTCACGCACACGCTGGTGAAGGGTACGGGTCTTGGCGGGCTCTCCACACTGGAGGATCTCGATGCCGCCAACGCGCCCATTGACGATGCCGGCGCAGCACAAATCGCCACGCTGTCCCACTTGCACAGCCTGCGTCTTGCCTACACAGACATCTCCGACGCCGGCTTAAAAGCGCTCAGCCCACTCACTGGCCTGCGGCATTTAGACCTGCTCAGCACCGATATCTCCGAAGACGCCCTAGCCGCGATCGCCAGCTTCACGAATCTAACCTACCTGAACCTGAGCTACAACAAGATCGGAGCGAAAGGCCTTGCCCGCTTGGAGGCTCTAACGAAGCTCGAACACCTGGAGGCGGCCCGGACACGCATTGACGACACGGCGGTTCCACATCTCGCCAAGTACACCGCGCTGCGCCAGTTGAATCTCGACTACACGGCGCTGTCCGACAAGGGCATTGCCGAGTTGCAACCGGCCTTGCCAAAGCTGGAACTACTGCGGCTCGATACGGCCAACATCACCGACGCCTCCGTGGATACATTGGCCAAGTTCCCCGCCCTGCGCGACCTGAACATCTACCACACACTGGTAACCGAGGCCGCCTACAACAAGCTGCGGCAAGCCATGCCGCAATGTCGGATTGTATTCGATCCCGCGTCCGCACTACCCACCCGGAGAAAGAGCTAACCATGTGGACCCTTGCCTTACTACTTGCGGCCGTTGTATCGCCCACCGATTGGGTTAAGGAGCTGGGCGGGACAGCAGAAACGAATGCCAACGGAGCCATCGTCGCGCTGGACCTCTCCCGCTCCTGGATCTCGGACGGCGACCTTCGGCGCGTCGGCCAGATCGCGACGCTGGAGCGGCTCGACCTCTCCCACACCCGCATCACGGACCTCGGGTTCGTGCATCTAAAGCGGCTTAAGAACATCACCCATCTCAACCTCTACTACGCGGAGTTGACGGGCGATGGTGCGTTGGCGGTCGTCAAAGGCTGGCCAAAGGTGCAATGGTTGAACTTGCGCGGCACGAAGTTGACCGACGCTGGTTTGGCGCACTTGGCGAACCTACAGGAACTGGCGTGGCTGGACACCGGCTTCGCGGAAATGACCGACAACGGCGTGGAATACTTCGCCTCTATGCCGAAACTGCGGACGCTTGCCTTTGGCGGCAACAAAATGACGGACGTCGGGCTCACGCCGTTGCGGCTGATCCCTACGCTGCGGGAACTGGACCTGGGCGGCCTGCAGCGTACGGACTCTGGCCTATGGCAGGTCACCGTCACCGACCGGGGCGTGGAAACGCTCTCCGGCATGACGCAATTGGAACTGCTGAGCCTGCGCAACAGCAAGATCACCGACGTCAGTATTCCGAACCTCGCAAAGTTGAAAAACCTGAAGCGGCTGGACGTCGTTAACACCAACCTGACCGATGCCGGCGTGGAACGGCTCCGTGCGGCGCTGCCGAATTGCGAGATCCGCACCGGGAAAGTCAATCAGGTCCGCCGGTAGCCGGGTTATCGTGGTAGGACAGTATGTCTACCACCCGTCGCGCCATCCTCGCAGCGCCCTTTTTCATCCGGAATCTCATCTCCGCGCCGCCCAGCGGCCGCGTCCGCGTTGCCTCCATGGGGGCCAACGGCATGGCCTGGGCCACGCTGAACGGCATAGGCACGCATGCGTCTGTGGACATCGTGGCGGCGGCGGATGTCGATACGTCACGCACCGAACGTGTGAAGAAGGGGTATCCGAATGCCAGGCATTATCAGGACTGGCGGCAGATGCTCGACAAGGAACACAAGGAACTGGACGCGGTTTGCGTAGGTACGCCGGATCATATGCACGCTCCCCAGGCGATGAGCGCCATGCGGCGCGGGCTCCATGTCTACTGTCAAAAGCCGCTGACATCCCATGTGGCCGAAGCCCGCGCATTGCAGAAATATGCCGCCGAAAAATTGCTGGTCACGCAGATGGGAATCCAGGTACATTCCAAGTCGGAATATTTGACGGCTGTGCAGATGGTGCATGACGGCGTCATCGGCAAGGTACGCGAGGTCCACGCCTGGAGCAACAAAAAATGGGGCGATACCGCGCCGCGTCCGTCAACCTCGGATGAAGTCCCGTCGACGCTCGATTGGGATGGCTGGATCGGCGTTGCCCGCCCGGAACCGTACATCAAGAACTACTGTCACCCCGGCAACTGGCGCAAACGCCTCGAATTCGGTACCGGCACCTTCGGCGATATGGGCTGCCACATCTACGATCCGGTATTCGGCGCCCTTGGCCTAACTGCGCCGCTCACCGTGCGTGCCGAAGGTCCCGCGCCGAACGACACCAGTTGGGCCGTCAACGCCATCGTGAAGTACACCTTCCCCGGCACGCAATATACGGAAGGGTCCACCGTGAACGTCACTTGGTATGACGGCGACGAACGTCCTCCGCGCGAAATCCAGGCGCTGATCGAGGATGCGAAGCTCCCAGACCAGGGGTCTATCATCATCGGCACAAAAGGCGTGATGCTTGTCCCGCACGTGGAATTCCCCGCGCTCTTCCCGCGCGCCGCTTTCAACGGTTATAAGCGTCCCGAAATCCAATCCGTCGATCACTACCACGAGTTCGTCGACGTCGTGCTCGGCAAGGGCCGCACTTCGACGCCCTTCTCCTATTCCGGCCCCCTCAGCGAGACCGTACTGTTGGGCAGCCTCGCTACCCGCTTCCCGAAAACAACGCTGGAATGGAACTCCGCCAAACTGAAATTCCGGAATGAGAAGCAGGCAAATGCATTCCTCCGCCGCCCGTACCGCAACGGATGGAAGGTAAAGGGACTTTAGCAAACCGGCGGCACGCGCGGCCAAGTTCAAATATCTTGAATCTCTCCGCGCGTGCCCCTCGCATCCGGGTCCGGCATTTGATAGCGTCACGCCATGCTAAGGCGTCTTTGTCTACCCGCCCTTCTTCTATTTGCCGCCACTCTCCCCGCACAGGACTTCCGGTCCAACCTGCAGGGCACTGTTACAGACCCTACCCAAGCTACCGTCGCCAATGCCGCCATCTCGCTCCGTAATATCGATACCGGACAAGACCGCACGGCCAACACGGACGCGGACGGCTTCTTCCTCTTCCAGTTCCTTCCTCCCGGCAACTATGAGCTAACCGTTAAGGCACCCGGATTCCGCACGTTTGTCGAACAGGGCATCAATCTCGCCCTCACGCAGACCCTGCGCAAGGACATCTCGCTCCAGTTGGGCGACACGGCCGACACGGTCAACGTCGTCGCCGGCATCGCTGTCCTGGAAACGGATTCCACTTCGCTCGGCACCGCCATCCGCTCCGAAATCCGCGACAATTTACCCCTCAAAGGTCGCAGTTCCCTCTTCATGTTCACGCTCACTCCGGGCGTGGTCAACAATCGGTACGGCGAAGATACGCGCCCCAACGACACCATCACCAATATTTTCTTCTCCGCTAATGGCGCGCCGGTTGCCGCCACGGACGTTTTTGTGGACGGCGCATCCAACACCGTCAATGTAAACCGCGGCGTGAACATCTCCCAGTGGGTCCCCAGCGTCGATTCCATCGCCGAATTCAAGCTCGAGATGGGGACGCTCTCCGCCGAAGATGGCCGTAGCGGCGGCAGCATCACGAACATGGTCATCAAGAGCGGCACCAACTCGCTGCACGGTACTGCCTATGAGTTCTTCCGCAACTCCGCTCTGGACGCTAATCTCTACTTCGCTCGCGGCCAGGGTCGCAAACTCGCCGCCTTCAGTGCCAACACCTACGGCTTTGCTCTCGGTGGTCCCGTCTGGATTCCTAAGCTTTATGACGGCCGCAACCGCACCTTCTGGTTCGCCAGCTTTGAAGGCGCTCGGGAAGGCAACGGTCAAGACAATACGCTCTCCGTACCCACCGCAAAAATGCGGGCCGGCGACTTCTCCGAAGTTCCCCAGCCCATCTACGATCCCTTCTCCGTCGCCACCGTCAACGGCGTTCCCACGCGCACGCCGTTCGCCGGCAACATCATCCCCATCACCCGCCAGGATCCCGTCGCACAGAAGATCATCACCTACTGGCCCGACGCCAACCGTCCGTCACCCAACGCGGCTCAACCCTGGGTGCAGAACTACGGCTTCTCCGGCAAATGGCCGCGCAACTATGACATGTTCGTCACCAAGATCGACCATCGCTTCTCCAATGCCTGGAGCACCTTTTTCCGGCTCAACAAGGGCAACGGATTGCTGGTCTTTCCGAACGACTTTAACGGCATCGCCACACAAGGCCGCAACGTCGTCAACCGTCCCAATATCGGTGCCTCCTGGGGCAACACGTTCCTCGTGAATCCCAGCACGACGTTTGACGTCCGCCTGGGCTATGCGCGCGGCAAAGAAGACAATGTGCCCTGGTCGGACGGCTTCAATCTGACGTCCCTGGGCTTCTCCCCGCAGTTCGCCGCGCTCACGCAGCGCGCGGCCTTCCCCACTATCGGCGTCACTGGATTTACGGGCCTCGCCAACAGCCCCCTCATCGCCGACGTGGGCCACACATACGTTCTGCAGACTAACGTCTCCCATCAACGCGGCAAGCACGTATTCAAAACCGGTGCCGACCTCCGGCTGCTCTACGGAAACTTCTTCCGCAACACCAACCCCAGCGGCAGTTTCTCGTTCTCTAATGCGTGGTCGAATGGCCCTTCGGCATTGACGCCTGTCACGAATTCCGGCTTCCCCATGGCCTCCCTGCTCCTGGGTCTCGGCGGCGGCAGCCTCGCCAACAACAACGGCGTTTCCATTCTGAACAAGTATTCCGGCTTCTTTTTCCAGGATGACTACCGCGCCACCACAAAGCTCACGTTGAACCTTGGCCTCCGGTACGAATATGAGACGCCTCGTACCGAACGCTACAACCGGGCCACACGCGGCTTCGATTACACAAGCGCCAGCCCCTTGAAGGTTCCCGGCATCAACTCCGTGGGCGGGCTCGTCTACGCCGGCGTCAATGGTCTCGATCGCGGCATCTACAATCCGGATCGCAACAACTTCGCGCCCCGCATCGGCTTCGCCTACAACATGGCGCAGAAGATGGTGGTTCGCGGCGGCTATGCCCTCCACTACATGCCGGTGGTCGGCTCCGTCGATCCTGTCGGCTATTCCACCACCACCAGCGTCGTCACTTCGCAGGATGGCGTCACTCCCAAGGACCGGCTTAGCAACCCATTTCCCGCCGGCCTCGCTCCCGCAACCGGTAACTCCCTCGGCCTCGCGACGCTGCTCGGTCAGAACATCTCCTATGTGGACCCCAGCGACGTCACGCCGCTCCTCCACACCTGGAATCTCAACATCCAGCGCGAAGTCTTCTCCAAGTCGCTCCTGCAGGTTGGCTACGTCGGCAGCCGCGGCATCCACATCACCTCGGACCCGCAGACTACAATCAGCGAGAACATCAATCAGGTGCCAGACCAGTACCTGTCCATGGGCCGCGCTCTCTTGGATACGGTGCCCAATCCCTACTTCGGCAGCATTGGAGTCGGACAACTCGCCGGAGCCACGGTCCAACGCCAGCAGTTGCTGCGGCCCTATCCGCAGTTCCTCAATATCACGCGCAACCTCGCCACCTACGGCAACACGGTTTATCACTCATTCCAAACCAAGTTTGAACAACGTCTCTGGCACGGTCTTACCACCATCGTGTCCTACACGTGGTCAAAGAATATTGGCGATATCGGACCGTATCAGAACAACTACAACCGCGCGGTTGAACGTGCCGTCACGTCGTTTGACGTGCCGCACCGCCTCACCATCACCACATCCTGGGATATGCCCGTCGGCAAGGGCCGCCGCTACCTCGGCAACATTTCCAAACCGCTCGACCTTCTGATCGGGCAGTGGAACATGTCCACCTTCAGTACGTTCCAGTCCGGTTTCCCGCTCAGCTTCGGAGTGAACCAGAATACGCTTTTCCTCACCGGCGCAGGAGCCCAACGCCCGAACGTGATCGGCGACCCCATGGCCGGCATCAGCGGCAGCATCACGGATCGCCTGGGCAACTACTTCAACACCGCGGCCTTCGCGCAGCCGGCCGACTTCACCTTCGGCAACGTCGGTTCCCGCGTAGGGTGGCTCCGCAACCCCGGCATGAACAACGTGAACCTCACGCTCACCAAGCAGTTCGTCATCACGGAGCGTCTCAAGGCGAACCTTCGCGCTTCTTCCTTCAACCTCATGAACCATCCCGTCTTCGGCGGCCCGAATACCACCTTCGGCGCGCTCGGCCAGTTCGGCCGCATCTCGGCGCAGGCAAACCTCAGCCGCCAGACGGAAATCGTTCTGCGTCTCATCTTCTAACCCAACGGCGGGGAGTTTCCGGGGGAACAGGATATACTAACCGCACCCCGGAAACTCCCATGGCTACTACTGCTGATCCGGTTCTCGCTCCCACGCCCTCCCGTTCGGCCGCGGCTACGCGGCTCATCAGTCTGGACGCCTATCGCGGCTTCATCATGTTGCTGCTCGCCTCTTCCGGCTTCGGCCTGGGAGTGTTGAAAAACACGCCGGATTGGGCGTGGCTGGCGGCACAGGTGGATCACGCGGCTTGGGAAGGTTGTACCTTTTGGGACCTCATCCAGCCTGCGTTCACCTTCATGGTCGGTGTCGCTATGCCGCTCGCTTTCGCCCGGCGTACTGCGGAAGGCAAACCCCTCCTCGGGCACGCTCTCTGGCGCGCGTGCCTGCTCATCCTCCTCAGTAATATCTATTCCAACTGGGGTTCCACCAAGGGGCTTCGGTTCCAACTTATCAACGTTCTCTGTCAGATCGCTCTTGGCTACGTACTCTGCTATTTCATAACTCGTCTCCGCTTCCTGCACCAAGCCATCGCCGCCGGGTTAATTCTGGCTGGCTATTGGGGGTTGTATCTTGCATTTCCCGGGCCGGATGGACCGTTTTCGCAGAACGGCAACATCGGGGTCGTCCTGGACCTCCACCTGCTTGGCTACAACTACTCCGGCTATTACGTAACCCTTAACGCCGTCGGCAACGCGATGACGATCCTCTTCGGCTGCTGGGCCGGCACACTGCTCCAGACTTCACGAGCGCATGCGGAAAAGCTCAAAGTCCTCATAGGCTCCGCTGTCGCCTGCTTTGCGCTAGGGTTGGCTCTGCAGCCAGTTAACCCGATGGTAAAGCGGCTTTGGACCGTCTCATTTACGTTCTTCAGTGCGGGCTGGGTCCTGCTCATGCTGATCGTCTTCTACTGGCTCGTGGAAGTGAAACAGCAGAAGCGCTGGACCTTCCCGTTCGTCGTCGTGGGGGCTAATTCGATTTTCATTTACTCCCTCGGCCAAATCGGCATCAAGGCTTGGCTCGACCGCGGCCTCTCCGCCTTTACCGGCCGGTTCTCCTTTCTCGGCGAATACGGCGTCATCCCCCACCAGATCGTTGTCGTCGCCTGCATGTGGTACGCCTGCTACTGGCTCTATCAGCGCAGAATTTTCTTCAAAGTCTAACGATTCATGACTCGACGCCATCTCCTGGCCGCCCTTGCGCTCATCGGCGCTGCACGGCGGCTTAAGATCACCAAGCTCGTCACGCGGAAACATAGCATCGGCAACCGCGACTATCTCTTCCTGGAAATGGAAACCGATGGGGGCGTCACCGGCCTGGGCGAAGGTTCTATTTCCGGCCGCGTGGATATCGTCGAACAAGCCGTCCAGTTCTACGCGCCCTACCTCGTTGGCAAGGACCCTTCCGGTATTGAGGAACACTGGAACCGCAACTACTTCCAACTCTCCCGCTACCGCAACGGTCCCGTGCTGATGACCGCTCTCTCAGCCATTGATATCGCACTCTGGGACATCCTCGGCAAAAGCCTCAGCCAGCCCGTCTGGAGCCTCCTGGGAGCCGCCGAATCGCGTCCGCAGCGCGTCTACTATAGCCATTGGAGCCACTCGCTCTCTGACCGTTCCCCGGCCAACATCGAACAACTGGCCCGTGAAACGCGTGCCGCCGGCTGGACCTGCATCAAATGGGTACTACCGAAGGGCGGGACGGAACAGGACCGGCTTCACCGGCTTACAGCCGAAGTCGAAGCAGCCCGAAAAGGCGGCGGTCCGGACATGGAGATCGGGCTCGAAATGTGGGAGACATTTTCCGTACGCTCCGCCCTGGAGTTCGCGCGTGCCGTAGCGCCATTCCGGCCGATGTTTATCGAGGAACCGGCATGGCGGGAGGTCCCGCAGGCGCTCGGCGAACTGGCTTCCAAAAGTCCCGTACCCGTCGCTGGCGGCGAAGGGCTCGTATCCCGCTACGAATTCAAACAACTCCTCGACGCCAAGGGCGCCCAGATCATCCAGCCCGATGTCATCCACTGTGGCGGCATTTCCGAGATCCGCAAGATTGCCGCTCTCGGCGATGTCTATGGAGCGGAGATCTCGCCGCATATGTACTACGGACCGGTGGCCCACGTCGCCTCTCTCCAAGCCATGTCGGCCGTCCGCAATTTCCTCATTCAGGAATGGGACGCCGGCCAGACGCCCCTGTTTAACGAACTCACCCGAAACACGTTCCCGCAGACGCGCAACGGCACGGTCACTCTTTCGGACCGGCCGGGTCTCGGTCTGGAGATGAATTGGGACATCTGGCAGGCGCGTTATCCTTACAAAATGGCCAGCCTCCGGCCGCCGGGGGGCCGGTAGGCCTGCCCTTATAATTGGCACAATGCTTTTGCTTCGGGTCTTGTTGTGCGCCTTCACCTCCGCGCTTGTATGGGCGCAAAACAAACCGCCGGCGGAGACGACTCTCGCTCCCGCCGAGCGCCGTACGGACTTGAACCTCCTCGCCAAAACGGACGCGGCTTCCGGCGAAAGCCGCCGCAACGAAAACGTTCAGTTCAACCTCATCGACAACAACGCCCTCAAGGAACTGAACGTCCGTCTCGGCACCACCGCCACCCTGATCGACGATGCCAAGGCCGACCGGAACTACTTCGGTGCGGAATTCGGCAACCGCCCGCCCGCCCCCATTCACCTCTCTCCGCTAAAGCTCGCCAACTTCCACGGCTCCCTCTTTGAAACTCACGGTAATAGCGTGCTGAACGCCCGCAGTTTTTTCACGGTCGGAAGCCTTCCGCCCGCTCACGAAAACCAATACGGCGCAGCCGTCGGCTTTCGTATTTGGAAAGGCGCTTCGCTATCGCTCGATGCCGGCCAGCAGAAATTGCGCGGCAATGTGAACGGCAATATCGTTGTACCTAAGGCGGACGAACGCACGCCCCGCACGAACGATCCCGCGGCACGGGCCCTCGTCCAGCGATTCCTGGACGCCTTCCCCGCCTCACTGCCCAATCGAACCGACATCAACGAACGCGCCCTGAATACCAACGCGCCGCAGAACATCAACGACAACAACGCCGCTGTCCGCCTCGATCAAAAACTCACCACGCGCCATTCGCTCTTCCTCCGCCACCAATACACCTCGCAGACTGTCGATGCCTTCCAGCTCGTCGCAGGCCAAAACCCCGACACCACCACCCGCGCCCACACCGCGCAACTCTCCTGGAGCTATCTCCGCAGTCCCTCCACTTCGATCCTCTTCACTGCCATGTTTGATCGCGTCGGCTCCGTGCTGTTGCCGGAACCCAACGCCGTCGGCCCGCAAGTCAACTTTTCCAACGTCATCACCACTCTCGGCCCCGGCTCCAATATCCCCATCAACCGCGCCCAGAACCGCTTCCGGTACGGAGCGGCCCTCCGCCAAACGAGGGGCCGCCACAACTGGTACGCGGGCGCGGACTACAGCCGCCGCCAGCTCAACGGCGCAGAGGCCTCCAGTACGCGCGGCAATCTCTACTTCCGCAACGATTTCGGTCGCACCGTCATGGAAAACTTCCTGATGGGCATTCCCAGCCGCTTTTCCGGCTCTGTCGGCAGCATCCACCGTGGCTTTCGCAGCAATGAATTTGCCGCCTTTGCTGGAGACGACTGGCGCGTCAACGCTCGCCTCACGCTTCACTACGGCCTGCGCTACGAAGTCGCCACCGTTCCCACGGAGGTGAACAACCTCAACCAGCTTCCGTACAACACCGACGTGAATAATCTCGCGCCGCGCTTCGGTCTCGCCCTGAATACCGGCTTCGGCACAATCCGCGCCGCCTACAGCGTTCACTTCGGCGAAATCTTCCCGGTTACGTTTTCGCAGATCCGCTACAATCCGCCGCTCAACATCAAATTCGAAATCCAGGCGCCCGATATCGCCGCTCCCTTCGGTCAGCTCAACATCCCGGCGGACCCCAACGCCCGCAGCACCTTTCTCGCCATCTCGCCGGACCTTGCCACCCCCTACACGCACCTCTACAGCTTCTCGTGGGAACACGCCATCGGCCCCGGCTGGAAACTGCAAACAGGCTATGTCGGCAGCCGCTCCCACAAACTGCTTCTCCTGCAATACAACAACCGCGCTGTGCCCGTGCCCGGCATACCGCAGACCACCGCCACAATCAATGATCGCCGCCCCAATCCGCGCTATTTCGACATCCGCTACGCCGGCAACGGGTCGCACGGCTACTTCGACGCCGGTCGGGTCTCGCTCGTCGCACCTCGCTGGCACAACCTGACTTTCGAAACTTCCTACTGGTTCTCAAAGGCCATCGACACCGGCGCAGCCTATACCAACACCGCCACCGGCGATGACGGCCGCCAGAACCAATCACAGACCGAATCAAACATCTGGGCCGACACCAAAGGGCCCAGCAGCTTCGACCAGAAACACGCTTTGCTCGCGCGCGGCAGCTACGCGACGCCCGGGCTGCGTTGGCTCGGCTCCTGGGACTTAAGCGGCGTCTGGCTCGTCAAAACCGGCACGCCGTTCAGTATCGTCACCGGTTCGGACGCGCCTGGCTTCGGCAACGTCGATGGGGACCAGGGCGACCGCCCGAACATCGTCGACCCCTCCATCCTGGGCCGCACCATCGGCAATCCGGATACCGCCCGCCAGTTGCTGCCCCGCTCCGCTTTCGCCTACATCTCGGCCGGCGAGGTCCGCGGCAACATCGGCTCCAACACCTTCCGCAAAGCCGGCATCGCCAACTTGAACGCGTCCGTGGCGCGGACCTTCAGTGCGGGCAGCGACCGCAAACTGCTATTTCGCGCCGAGGCCGTCAACCTTGGCAACACGCCGCAATTCGCCGAGCCCTTCCGTGAACTCTCCTCGCCGAACTTCGCGTTCATCACCAATACGCTCAATGATGGCCGCGCCATCCGCTTCCACTTGCGATTTCAGTTCTGACGCACCCGGGGACGCGCGTCAATCTCCTTCACCCGCGCCTTCACTATCCGCGTCACCAGGCTCTGCGGCAACGGCTTGTCCAGCGGAAATCGAATCGCGCCTTTCGACGTGCCGTACTTCACCAGTTCGTTCTCAAACCGCTCCACCACCGCGGGACTCATTGGGTAAAACCCGCAGTGCTTCGAATGGGCCGCATAGCCCACCAGTCCCTTTTTGTAGCGAAAGGTCGGCATGCCGTAGCTGATCTCTTCCGTAGTTCCCTCGGGCGCGACGGCCCGGATCATCTCGCGCAAGGCCCGCAGGGTACTCTGCCCCGGTTCCGGCACATTGGCGAGATAGGTTTCCACATCCTGCGCGGACTCCGTCACAACGGCGGCTGCGGCAAGATCCTCTGGCTTCATAAATCAGATACTACAACGCCTTCGACGCTTTCCGGCGAGTTGATATACTCCGCTCTATGTTCCTGCTCCGCCTCGTAGTGCTCTGTGCGGCCGTGTGCGCGGCACAGGAGACCAAGGACACCTTCCTCGCTCTCGATAAACAGTGGAGCGATGCCATTGTCAAAGGCGACACGGCAACCCTCGACAAGCTGCTCGCGCCCGATCTCGTTTACGCCCACGCTACCGGCGTCGTGGACACGAAGGCCTCCTATATCGCCAAGATCAAGGAACGCCGCCAAGTCTACAAGAGCTTCGAGCAGCGCAATCCGCGCGTCAACGTCTACAAGGATTCCGCCGTCACCTTCTCCTGGGTCCGCGTCACTGGAACCAATCAGGCCGGCCCGTTTGACGACAAAATCATGCTGATCCACTTCTGGGTGAAGCAGAACAACGCCTGGCGGCTCGCCGCTCACCAGACTACGAAAATAGACAAACTCCCGTAACGCATGCCCATCATCGACACGCACCATCATTTCTGGAAATACTCGGCGAAGGAGTACGACTGGATCAACGACGACATGAAAGTGATCCGCCGGGACTTCCTCCCCCCGGACCTCGCCAAGGAACTCAAAGCCGCCGGCGTCGACGGAGCCGTCTCCGTGCAAGCGCGGCAATCGGTCGAGGAGTCGGATTGGCTGCTTGGCATGGCCGAAGCGAATGATTTTTTGAAGGGCGTCGTCGGCTGGGTGGATCTTCGCGATCCCGATGTGGATAAGGACCTCGAACGCTTGTCGAAACACAAAAAGTTCAAGGGAGTCCGTCACGTCGTGCAAGGCGAGCCGGACGATAACTTCATCCTCGGCAAGGCCTTCAATGAAGGCGTGAAAAAGCTGCGTAAATACGACCTGCGCTACGACATTCTCATCTACGAAAAGCACTTGAAACCGTCCATCGCCTTCGTGGACCAGCATCCCAATCAGGTCTTCATCCTGGACCACATTGCCAAGCCGCGCATCAAGGACCGCATCCTGTCCCCATGGCGCGAAAACATGCTGGAACTGGCCAAGCGTCCCAACGTCTACTGCAAAATCAGCGGCATGGTCACCGAAGCCGATTGGAAAAACTGGTCCGCCGCCGACCTCGCCCCCTACTTCGACACCACGCTTGAAGCCTTCGGCCCGAAGCGCCTGATGTTAGGCAGCGATTGGCCCGTTATGCTCGTCGCCGGCAATTATAAGCAGTGGGTCGACATGGTGAAAAAGGTCATCAGCCGTTACTCCGCCGCCGAGCAGGAACGGATCCTCTACAAAAACGCCGTCGAAGCCTACAAACTATAGCGGGCGCGCGCTGCTCCGTCCCAGCGCAAGATAAGCCACGCAAACCGAAACCCATACCAGCTGCGCCGTCAGCAAATGCACAATCTGCATCCAGCCCGGCGCGGCCAGTGTGATATTCACCGCGCCCAGCAGCACCTGCACGCCCACAAGAATTAACGGCCAACGCAGCAATCCCACCATCGCCGCGTCCCCTGCAAACCGCCGCCGGATCGCCCCCACCACCCCGCTCAAAAACGCGGCGCAGAATACCGCCACAAACGGATGAATCACCCGCAGCCGCACCAGGAAATGCTGACCCGCCGTCACATCCTCCCGCAGCTTGGCAAATAGCGACCCGTCCAGCGTCGGTTGCTGCGGAAACAGCGTATCTCCCAACGCCGTCACTGCGCCCGTCATGTTCGTCAACACCAGGACGCCCATCGCCGCCAACAACGCTCCCCGCGCCACCGTCTTCCCGGCAGCCGCCAGCGGAGCCGCATACCAGGCCATCGCCGTGGCGGACGCCATCAACAGCAGCGTATTCGCCAGGTGCAGCCCAATCACAATGGCCCGGCTCGCCGACGCGTCGTTCACCACCAGTTCCTTCTTCACCAGAACGGCCCCAATAAGGCCCTCCAGCAAAACAAAGAACAGCGTAGCTAACGCCGCCCAAAGCACTCGCCGGTCTCGTAACTTCCACGCCGCCCACAGCAAGCCGAGCGAAAACACGCCGCACAACCCGCTCGTTACCCGGTGCGTAAACTCAATGAGCTTCTTCGTCTGCGGCGCGGTCGGCAGTACCTCTCCATCGCACAAGGGCCAATGATTCCCACAGCCCGCCCCGGCGCCCGCAATGCGCACCCACGCGCCAAACAGGATTACCGCGATCAGATAGCCAACAAACCACCAACTCAACTTGGAAAAAAGGTGCCGCTGCATGCCTACTTCCAGCCTACAGCGGCACTGGCACAATCCGGAACTATTCGAACTTGATCACAAACTCCACGCCGCGGCTGAACGTCACGTTCGGGCCAATTCCCACAATCGTCACCGAGCCCGTCTTCATCTGCAGCCGGTCGCCCGGCGTATCCACCTTCGCCTTCGCCGCCTGCGCCGAAAGCACCAAAGTGTCGCTCTGGCTCGCCCCTCGAAACGCCTGATTGCCTTGGAATCCGTTCAACGCGCGAAACGGCAGTCCCACCGGATCGCTCACTGAGCGCGTATTGATGTCCATCGAGCCCACGGCGGACGCCACGATGTCCATTCCAATCCCCTTGTCCTTCACCTTGAACTTGAAGTGCAGTTTCCCGTCTTCCTCCTCCAGGCTCGCGTTCACCTTCGCCGTCCGCGCCGAACCAGGCCCGAACGCCGCGTTCAACTCCGCCTCGCCTGCCGCTGTCTCAAAAATGGGAAAGACAATTTCCATGCGCGGGGTCGCCAACGAGTTGTTCATCACCGTCGTCGTCGCCAGCAGAGCCGTGGCCGGCCCATACGTCTGTCCGCCCACTGCGGGCTGGAACCGCTGATCCAGGAAGAAGGTCAGCGCAATCGTCGCCGTGTTCGAACCCGCTGGCGTGGCAACGGGAATATAGCCGGGCGGCAGAGCGGCCTGCAACTCCTGCAGCGGCACCAACACCGGAATCGCCACCTGATAGGTGCGGACGCTTCGATAGGTGTAGCCCGCCAACAGCGGGGAAAGCGGCGCCTGCGTGCCCGGCGTGGCGGCGTCGTAGTCATAGGTGGGCGGCGCGCCGCTCTGTGCGCTCAAGGCGGCGGCAAAGGCCAATCCCAACGTCAATCGCTTCATGAGGAAACTCTCCGTATATGGTCAGCGGCTGTACAATCTGCCGCCGCACATAGACAGGCGCAATTTCCCCTGAAAATGGCTAAACCAAAATTTTGTCGTGGATCACGCCCGCCACGTCCGTCAGCCGGAAGTCCCGGCCGCTGTAGCGATACGTCAATTTGTCGTGCTGCAGGCCAAGAATATGCAGAATGGTCGCATGCCAATCATGGATATGCATCCGGTTCTCGGTCGCGTGATAGCCGATATCATCGGTTGCGCCGTAGATAAATCCAGGCTTCACGCCGCCGCCTGCCATCCACACCGTGTACCCATACGGGTTATGGTCACGCCCATTGCCGCCCTGGCTGATTGGCGTCCGGCCGAACTCGCCCGCCCAAACCACCAGCGTATCTTTCAACAGGCCGCGCGATTTCAAATCCTTCAACAAGCCCGCAATCGGCTTGTCGACTTCCAGAGCATTTTCCGTATGCTTGGCGAACAGGTCCCCATGCTGGTCCCACTTGTAGCTGTGCGTGCACTGCACAAAACGCACGCCTTTCTCGCAGAGCCGCCGTGCCAGCAGGCACTGCCAACCGAAATCGGCCGTCTTCGGATCGTCCAGGCCGTATAACTTCTTTGTGGCGTCACTTTCCTGGTCCACGGCGAAAATTTCGGGAGCTTGCGTCTGCATCCGGAACGCCAACTCAAACGCCTGAATCCGCGCTTCCAGGTTCGGGTCCACGGACCGCACTTCCTGATGCTTCCGGTTGATGTTCTGGATCATGTCCAGTTCAAACCGCTGCTGCTCCGGAGTGAGTCCCTTGTTCACCAGATACTGAATCGGCTCGGACTTGATCTCGTCCACCTTCATGCCGCTATGGCCGATGGGTGTTCCCTGATACGCTCCTGGCAGGAACGCGGAGCCGAAATTCTTCGCCCCGCCATGCGATAGCGTCGGCTTGATCGTAATGTAGCCCGGCAGGTCCTGATTCTCTGTACCCAGCCCATACACCGTCCAGGCGCCCATGCTCGGCCGCACAAACGTCGACGATCCCGTGAACGTCTGCAGCAACGCCGCGCCGTGGTCCACGCCCTCGCCCACCAGCGACCGGATGACGCACAACTCGTCCACCATCTCCCGCGTGTGCGGGAACAGGTCACTCACCGGAATCCCGCTTTGCCCGCCGTTCTTGAACGCCCACGGCGATTTCATCAGCGGCCCCGGCGCCTCGTCTGCAAACGCCAGTGGCCGTTTAATCGGCAGCGGTTTCCCGTGGTCGCGGTTCAACCTTTCTTTCGGGTCGAACGTGTCAATGGACGACGGCCCGCCATGCATGAACAGGAAGATGACGCGCTTGGCCCGCGCCGCATAGTGCGAAGCCTTGGGCGCCAGCGGATTGTCGGCCGCCGTGGCCGCGCCCAGTAGTTGGGCCAGCCCCAGATACCCCATGCCGCAGCCCGCTGCGCGCAACGCGCCACGCCGGCTCATCGGCCGTTCCCGCTTGGCAAACAACTGCCGGATCGGATCGTTGGTTGGGTTTTTCATCGTCTTAGTCCACGTAAATGAATTCGTTGGAAGCCAGCAGCACCCGGGCAACGCTCTGCCACGCATCGCTTTCGTGCGTCTTCGGGAACTTCTGCCGGAAACTGGCCGCATAGCTCAGGGCGTTGTCCACCTCCGCCGCCGAGGGCGGGCGGTTCAGCACCCGCAGGTACACGTGCTCCACCTTCTGCTTCGGGTCCAATGCGCCATCAGTCAGCACGGCCTTCGCCAAAGCGTCTGCCTGCTCCGCCACAAATTTCGAGTTCATCAGGAACAGCGCCTGCGGAGCCACATTCGTCACCACGCGCCGACCGTTTGGCGTCGTGGCATCGCCGAAATCAAACAGGTTTAGCAGCGCCGGCAGGTTCGCCCGCCGCAGCGGCATATACACCGTGCGCCGTACCTGATCCTCCGGGCTGATGCTCAGCCGTCCGTTCGAGTTTTCCCCGTCCGTGCCGAAGCCGCTCTGCATCGTCCCGCCCATCGTCCAGTCCATCTTGCCGCTTAATGCCAACATGCCGTCGCGCATCTCTTCAACAAGTAACCGCCGCCGCGGGAATCGCGAAAACAGCTTATCCTCACCGTCCGTCTTCATCTGCTCCGGTGTCGCCGCGCTCGACATCTGGTAAGCGCTGGAGTTCATCATCAACCGGTGCATCGCCTTCATGCTCCAGCCTTTCTCCACGAACTCCGCCGCCAGGTAATCCAGTAACTCCGGATGCGTCGGCCGCTCGCCCATCCGGCCAAAGTTGTCCGGCGTCCGGACAATTCCTTCGCCAAAGTGCCCCTGCCAAATGCGATTCACCATCACGCGCGCCGTCATCGGGTTCGTATCGCTCGCCAGCCACTCGGCCAACTCCATACGCCCGCTGCCCTGCTGCACCATGCGCCGGCCCTCGCCCGCAATCACCAGCGGGAACGTCTTCGGCGCATCCTCGCCCAGCGAGTTGTAGTCGCCGCGCACCAGCACCTTCTGGAGCACCGGCTTGTCATCCTGCACCGCGCAAGCCATCTCCGGCTCCGGCGGCAACGCGTCTTTCAACTTCTTTTGCTCGGCCCGCAGCGCCGCCAGTTCCGTCTTTCCTTCAGGCGTCGCCACCTTGTCCACGGCCTTGGCGCTTACGCCAAACGGTCCGGCATCGGCAAACACGTCGCGGAAGAAACCGTCCTTTTCGTTGATGTGCTTGGGCATCTCGGAAAGCATGTTCTGCTCCTCAATCTGCCGCCGTGCCTGTATCCGGTAGCGCGCCATCTTCTTGGCCCACGCCGCCAGGTTCACCGCCGCCGATTCCTGGAACTTCACCGCAATGGCCCGCGCCCCCGCTTCATCGGCCGCGTGGAACGGATCCAGCCACGCCCGGGGCACTTCGCTCTCGTTGTAGTGCTTCACCCACTTATCGACAATCGTCTTGTCCAGCCCGGTCATGTCCGGCGTCTTCCCGGCCCGCACCGCCTTGGCCGCCAGCATGTAGGCGGGCAACTGCGCCAGCAGCCGCTCCTGCGCCTTCTGCCGCTCGCGGTCCATCACAATATCGATATCCACGCCCTTGTTCGCCACCAAGTGCTGCGCCTTCTCATAGGTTTCAAACACGGACTTCGATACCAACGGCGTAAACAGCAGCTTCGACACGTGGGAGTCCGCATTGGCGAAGCTCTTCGTGGAAGCAAACATGCCCACCATGCCGTAGTAGTCCTTCTGCGTCAGCGGATCGAATTTATGATCGTGGCAACGCGCGCACGCCAGCGTAACGCCCAGGAAGGCCTTGGACGTCGTGTCCACCTGCTCGTCCCACACGTCGTACAGCATTTTCTTCTTGTCCTGCTGCGCAATCGCCTTCGCGCCCAGCGCCAGGAATCCGGTGGCAATCACGCCACGGCGGTTGATATCGCCCGGCTTCGGTCCCGGCATCAGATCGCCGGCAATCTGCTCTTTCACGAACTGGTTGTACGGGGTGTCTTCGTTAAAGGATTCAATCACGTAGTCGCGATACTTATAGGCGTACGGATAGCGGTGGTCTTCATCGTTGCCCGTCGAATCGGCAAAGCGCGCCACGTCCAGCCAGTTCCGGCCCCACTTTTCTCCGTACCGGGGAGACGCGAGCAGCCGGTCCACCACCTTCCGGAAAGCATCCGGCGACTTGTCATTTACAAAATCGCGAATCTCCTGCTCGGTCGGCGGCAGCCCATGCAAGTCGTAGGTGGCGCGCCGCAATAGCGTATATTTGTCGGCTTTTTGCGCCGGTTTGACGCCTTTTTCGCGCATTTTTTGTATCAAAAACGCGTCAATCGGCGACTCCCCCCACGCTGCATCGGCCGCCGGCACAGCCGGTTTCTTCACCGGTTGAAACGCCCAGAACTTCCATTCTTCGTCCGTAAATGCCGATCCATGCTTCCGCGTCCCGGACGCATTTTTCACCGCCGTCCCAGCCTTCTTATCCACCCCAGGCCAAGGCGCGCCCATTTTGATCCACTCGCGCAGCTTTCCGATGTCGTCGTCTTTCAACTTCCCCATCGGCGGCATCTTCAGCGAACCTTCATAGCTAAGCGCTTTTAGAAGAAGGCTCTCTTCCGGCGATTCGACATTTACTAAAGATCCGCTCGCTCCGCCCGCAAAGAACCCCTGCCCTGTCGACATGTCCAAACCAGAAGTCTTCGCCTTCGCGTTATGGCACATCTGGCACTTTGCCGCGAGCACCGGCCGGACGTTCTTCTCGAAGAACTCCACTTGCTCCGCAGTCTGGCTCCATAGGCCAACAGCGCTCATCGCACTCATGAAGATGAAGATCTTTTTAGACATCACGGCTGATGACCACTAAAATATCAAATCCACAACCCCCTACACTGGAACTACGGAGATACTTGGATCACGTTTTCCACATGCGTGCGGCGCTAGCCGAAGCCGCCCTCGCTGAGGCCGCCGGGGAAGTCCCCGTGGGGGCAGTCCTGGTAATCGGCGGGCTGATCATCGCGGCGGCGCACAACACTCCCATCACCGCCAACGATCCCACGGCGCACGCCGAAATCAACCTCCTGCGTACCGCCGCCGCCCGGCTCGGTAACTACCGTCTGGATGAGGCGACGGTCTATGTCACCCTCGAACCGTGCGTCATGTGCGCCGGCGCGTTAGTCCATGCGCGTATCCGCACCCTCGTCTTCGGAGCCCGCGATCTCCGGTTCGGCGGCGTACGGTCCAAATTCGCCCTCGCCGATTCGGACCTTCTTAACCACCGCATCGAAGTCGTCGAAGGCATCCTCGCCGCCGAAGCAACTGCCCAGCTCCAATCCTTCTTCCGCCAACGCCGGTCCTAAACGGAGAGAGGGGCCGGCGTCCTGCCAGCCCCTCTCTCTACCAATTCGCGAAACCCCATCCGTGGGATTCCGTTTTGTGCCCGTATCCTAGGCTGCCATCGGCGGTCGCAATGGCTTCGGCCTGTCTTTGAGCGGCATCGACGCAACAACTTCCTTTGTCGCCCCATGGAAGTATTCGTCCAACGGGAACAGCCCGTACGGTTCCTGCTCGCGGAATGCGCGGCCCAACCGCGCTTCGATCCGGTAAATCTGGTGGAAGAATTCGCCGCGGTCCATTTTGAGCTTGGTGCAGCACATACGCCAATCCGCGCCCAAGAGGTAATGAAATTTAAAAATTCGGTATTCCGCGTCGCTCAGCAGGCGCCGCGTCATCAGCAAAAAGTCGGCGATGTATTCTTCGTCCTTCCGGCCCCACGTCATGCTCCGTTCCCGGCCGCGCGTGAACTGGATCGTGCACTGTGACAAGTGCTTCTCTTTCTCGACACTCTGCCGGAATCGCCGGAAACATGCCCGGAAAATCGATCGCAGCACGCAGTTGCATGGGGCATCCTTGCCCTGCTTCACTGCTCGCAAGCCCAAACCATGACAGGTCGTGCATTGCACATAAGCTAACCCTATTGTTTCTGACCGGGTCCATTCCATTTTCGTTCTTGACCTCCCTGTTGGCGTCCATCGTCTCCATCGAAGGCGCCTCAATTCCAATTCCTTTCCCAATCTAAACGGAGCTCCAAATTAGTCAATCCAACGCGGGCATTTTTCTCGAATAAAATTGACAGAATATCCACAGCCACGCACAACTATCTGGAACTAAAGGATATACCTTAGACATTAAGTTGCCTTTTCTTATGAGATGCGAAATAATTCTCTTAGTTTTCGTCCGGCTTTTCCCTGGCCCTATTTCTCATGGAAATCACCCTTCTGTCCTTCCACGAGCTCCACGAGCGCCTCCTGGCGCTCGTACGCCGGCGAATTCACAATGGCGAACTAACCGAACGCGCAATCGCTCGCATCACCGGTATTTCCCAGCCGCACGTCCACAACACCCTCAAGGGCGTCCGCACCCTCTCCCCCTATCTCGCCGATATCCTGCTGTCCTCTCTCCGCATCTCTCTCCTGGACCTCCTCACCAGGGAGGAACTCACCAAACACCTCTCCCGCACCAATCCATTTCGCGAAGCAAGGCTCCACCCCGTTCCCGTACTCAGCGGCCTTCTCGGCCTCCATCAACCGATCCCACGCAAGGGACCGCATCGAGAAGTCCATACCGTTCCCGTCCATCTCACCGACACCGCCACAGACCCTCTCGTCGCCAGTCTCGCCGCCGACCCTGAAATGGAACCCCTCTTCGCCGACCGCGATCTGGTACTCCTCGATCAATCCGAAACCGCACGCACGCTCTTCCAGCAGGAAGGCTACTATGTCATACGCACCGAAGACGGGCCTTGCGTCCGCTCTCTACAGCGCGAGGGCAACCTGCTGTACATCATTACGGAGCGTAACCGCGCCGAACCGGATTCCTGGGCATTCATCCCGCTCGATGGCCGGGACTTGCTGGAGATCGTTATGGCCCGTGTCATCTGGCTCAACCGCCGCCGCCGTTGGGAAGACCACGTCGCCTAGGCACGGCGTGCGTAACGCTGCGCCATCGCCGCGCAGACCATCAGTTGAATCTGGTGAAAGATCATCAGCGGCAGCACCATAAGGCCAATCACGTGGGGAGGGAACAGAATATTCGCCATCGGAATACCGCTGGCCAGACTCTTCTTTGAACCGCAGAAGACAATCACAATCTCATCCTCGGTCGAAAATCGGCAGGCGCGGCTTACTAGGGTGGTTGCGGCGATGACCAAAGTCAGCAAAAGCGAACAGACTACCGCCAGTCCAGCCAGATTCCCCCAGTCCAGACGCTGCCAGATGCCGTTCACCACGCCTTCACTGAACGCGCCGTAGACCACCAGCAGGATCGAGCCCCGGTCCAGGTATCCCAAAACGGTCCGGTGTTTCTGTACAAAATCCGCCGTCCAGGGACGCGACAACTGCCCGGCCACAAATGGAAGAAAGAGCTGCTGGATAATCGCGCGGAGCGCATCGGTGGAAAATCCGGCATGGTTCTGGACGCTCAACACCAGTTGCACCAGAATCGGCGTGAGCAGCACGCCAATAATGTTGGAGAGTGAGGCCGCGCAGAGCGCCGCGGGGACATTGCCGCGCGCAATCGACGTGAAGGCGATGGAGGACTGTACCGTGGACGGCAATAGCGTCAGGAATAGGACGCCCGTATAAAGTTCCGGGCCAATAAACCGGGCCGAAGGTCCCAACAACCAGCCCAACACGGGAAAGAGGGCGTAGGTTACCAGCACCACGATCAATTGCAGCCGCCAGTTGGAAAGCCCCTGCAATACGGCGTCGCGTGAAAGACGTGCGCCATACAGGAAAAAGAGCAAACCGATCGCGACGTTGGTCACATGATCGACCGCCGTCGCGGCCGCGCCGCGGCATGGAAAGACCGAGGCGAGGAGCACCATGCCAAGAATGGCGGCGATATACGGATCGAACGGTAGTTTTCGGGAGGCCATGCGCTTGGGGACTACCTCCAGGTTCGCGCAGTTCCCCGCCCTCCCGCACTCCCCGCCAGAGGGGATATTCCCGCTAGGCGACAGCCAGAGATAGCATGGGCTCGGACTCCGCCGGCGCCGCCGTCTTCTTCGGCGGGCGGGCAAACAGGCCGGAAAATTGCATCGCGTTCACAACGGACTGGCCGCCGCCATCGTTCGTAAAGAAACAGAACGAACGTTCCGCGATGCCCCGCACCTGCTCTACCCGGCTCTTCCATTCATTCAGTTCAGCCGGGGAATAGGCGTAGCCCCGGGCGCTGCCGGTCTGCGGCCGGGTGGACTGCTGGTATTCATTCCACCACCAGGCACGCTGGCGTCCATGCAACCGGAAATAGGCAATGGGGGAGGTCAGGAATGCCGTGGGCGGCATGGCCCGCACGTGTTCCGGCTGATCCAGGTTGCAGAAGCCGACTCGGTAGTCAATCAACGTACCAGCCGCTTCGGAAGACATCCAACTCTCATGACGCATTTCCGCTACGAGCGGAAATTCATGGAACGCACGGCGCAACTCGATGAAATAGTCCCGGTTTTCCTTCGTGAAACGGAAAGACCAGGGAAACTGCATCAATACCGCTCCCAAACGCTTCCCACGCTTCAATTCCCGTAATCCGACATGAAAAGAATCCACCGCCGCGGCGTCCAGTTGCCGTTCGTGCGTGAACTTGCGATGCAGGCGGGCCGTAAACAAAAACCGGGGATTGTTCTGCACCTTGGCCATCCACAACCGCGCCAGTTCCGGGCGGATATCGGCTTCGAAGGAAGAGGAGATTTCCACCGCGTCAAACTGCTGCGACAGAAAATCGAGCGGGTGAAAGCCACGCGGGCGCTGCCGGGGATAGATCACGCCATCCCAATGCGGATAGTGCCAACCGGAGGGCCCAATGGCCAGCGGAGCGTCGGATACTGCCAGGGAAAAGGGAGAAGTGGAAGACCGGACCATGAGGCACCTCGGATTCGCTATTTATTCGCCCTCAGTATGAGGGAAATCCCAGGGGTGGTCAAGAACTTTCTTCGCTTTTTCTTCGCAAAACTTTATAGCTACTTGAAAATATTTTTTGGCAGGAACAACGACCACACCTCGTTGCTGAGCGGCTTGGCGTGCCCGCCGGCAATCCAGATCCGGTCCTGAAACACAAACGCCGAATGCTCATGCCGTTCTTTCCAGGAGACTTGCGCGGTCAGGCGGGTCCAATCGCGCCCATCCTGCGAATACCAGACATCGCCCCAGTTTGTCTCCGGAACACGCGACCAACCGCCCAGGACCCACATTTTGCCCCGGTACGTGACGGCGGAAAACCACAGACGCGGATTCCAGGGAGCGTTGGGCGTTACTTGGGTCCAATGAACCCCATCTTCAGACGACCAGACGTCGTTGAATGCCTGATACTCAGGTACATAATTGCCGCCGCCGAATACCCAGATTTTTCCTTCATGGACCACCGCCTGGTGGTAAGCACGGGGAGCCCAGCCGGCATTTGACGTCGCCAGTGTCCAATTTTTGCCGTCAGAAGTGTACCAAATGTCGTTTTTAAGGCTGTTTTTGTCGCCAAAATAGTAGTTTTCGGTGCCTCCTAGCACCCACATCCGGCCCTTAAACTCCACGACCGCGGCTGCCAGGCGGGGCGACCAGCCGGCATGGGGAGTGGCTTCGGTCCAGGAAGCGCCGTCCTTGCTGGACCAGACGGCGTTGGAGGCGGAGTGTCCGGGGAGCCGGCCGTTGTACCAACCGCCCATCATCCACATGCGGCCCTTGTAGGCAATCGACATCGGGAGATCGCTGTGGAGCCAGGGAGCGGAGGCGGTCACCTTCGTCCAGTCTTTCCCGTCAGGAGAAGACCAAACATCGCGGGGCGGGGCGGCAAAGGAATTGAACCATCCCCCGAAGATCCAGAGGCGGTTTCCGAACACCACCTCTCCCTGGGAGTCCCGGGCTTCCCAGGACGCTCCAGGCGTCTCTTTCACCCAATTTGGACCCTGCCGTTCGCCGGCCGGCAATGCGTGTAAACAGAGCAGGAGAGATACAAATTTCTTCATTAGATTTTTTCTGACAGCGTAACCTTTGCGCACCGGGCAACGCTATATGTTCAATCCCCGTTACGACAGGCGGGCGCATTCACCCCTACACCCAATACGCGCCCGCCTAACAAAAAAACACCGCCGTAAGGCGGTGTTTTTCATTGGGAGAATGGTTTGGGGGTTACTCGCCGAACATGCCTTCGTACAGCACGCTGGTGAGGTAGCGTTCGCCGGAGTCCGGAAGAATCACGACAATCGTTTTGCCCGCATTGGCCGGATCTTGCGCCAGGCGGACGGCGGCCGCGGCAGCCGCGCCGCAAGAGATGCCGGCGATGATGCCTTCTTCGGCAGCAAGACGGCGTGCCATGGCAATGGATTCCTCGTTGGTGACCTGCTCCACTTTGTCCACGATCTTGATGTCCAAGGTGTCCGGCACGAAGCCCGCGCCGATACCTTGAATCTTGTGCGGACCCGGCTTGACGGGTTCGCCAGCCAGCGTCTGGCTGATGACGGGACTAGCCACCGGTTCGACGGCCACCGACTGGATCGCCTTGCCTTTGGTGTTCTTAATGTAGCGGGAGACGCCGGTAATGGTACCGCCAGTGCCGACGCCGCTAACCAGGATGTCGATCTTGCCTTCCGTGTCGTCCCAGATTTCAGGGCCGGTAGTCTGTTCGTGAATGGCGGGGTTGGCCTGATTCTTAAACTGTTGCAGGAGAACGTACTTCGGATCACTGGCCGCGATCTGCTCTGCCTTGGCGATGGCCCCTTTCATGCCCAACGCGCCCTCGGTCAGCACCAAATTGGCGCCGAACGCCTTCAATACTTTCCGGCGTTCCAGGGACATCGTCTCCGGCATGGTGAGCGTAATGGGATAGCCGCGGGCCGCGGCCACAAAGGCCAGAGCAATACCGGTATTGCCGCTGGTGGGTTCGATCAGTTCTTTTCCCGGTCCCAGGACGCCGCGCTTTTCCGCGTCCCAAACCATGGAAGCGCCGATGCGGCATTTTACGGAATAGGCTGGGTTGCGTCCTTCGATCTTGGCCAGCACCGTGGCCTTGGCTCCTTCAACGACGCGGTTCAGCTTTACCAGGGGCGTACGGCCGATACTCAATGAATTATCTGCAAAAACCATCTGGCTCTCCTTTCAGGTCGGACACGGTCCGAATTCAATTAAATCTCCCAATTAGGAACGTACTTACTTTGGCGATCCTTCCAGGTGCGAGCGAGATCGGCAAAGGTGGTGTGGTCGATGACGGCGGAGATGGAGCGGTCAACATGGGTCCACATGTCAGAAAACGGCGTTTCGACCCGCTTCCGCGAGCGGGCGCCGGAATTACGGGCTCCTTCAATATGCCGGAGCACCTCACCGACGGTAATTGCATCCGCGGAACGGGCCAGCAGATAGCCGCCGTCGGCGCCCCGGCGAGACTCGACAAAACCGCCCTGTTTCAAGCCGGACAGGATCAATTCCAGAAATTTCTGCGGAATTTTCTGCCGGCGGGCGATGTCGGCGATTTTCACCGGACCGTTAGATTCCTGCGTGGCCAGATCGAAGAGCGCATGCAGGGCGTATTCACCTTTGACCGAAGTCGTCACTGTCTGAAATCGGAATCCCTAGTTCCTTTATCGAGATTACCGTATTTCACATAGCCGCGGCACGGGAAGCGCGCAAAGGAAGGCCACGGTCAGCCAGAGATTCGAGGAGAGCCGTATGAGTGGCCGCGTCCAGAATCCAATAAGTCCCCGTGGAATCCTCCAGATGGCTCGCCTGGCCGGCCGCGGAAAGAGACATGAGGAACTGCTGCTCTCCGGCAGAGAGGCAATGGGCGTCCAGCCGGGCAAGTCCACCGGGGGCCACCGCTACCTTTCGGAGCAGGTCCCTGGTGAAGACCTGCCGGTCCAGGGATTCGAGGGAAGCCGCCGCCGCCGTCATGCGTTGCTCGGGAGTACCAGACAGGTAAGGCCCGGAGGCATAGGCGAGCAAGAAAATGATGATGTCAATAAAGGCGGCCAAGGCGAAGCTGAAGGCGTGGCGAGGGGTGGGAGCGGCCAGGAGTTCGGTGAAGGCGAGCAAGAGTTCTTCCTGTCCGCCGGAGGTCTGATCCACGTAGCCGCTCAAGGCAGGGATATCGGGTTTTTCCTGTCGGCCGGAGTGCAAAACTTCATTGACCTCAGCCCAGGGAACAGCGTCGAAGGCTGCATGAAAGCTGCGAAGTTGTTTGTCTGCCGCCTCATCCGGCTTGGCGGCCGCGCGCCAGTTGGCGATAGCGACACGGGCGGCGTCCAGAGACTGTTGCGACTCCCTGGCTATACGGGCATGGCGTTCAAACGACGTATAGCGAACCCCGGTTCCGGCTCCTTCCCTGTAGGCTCCCCCAACGCCTTCGGCTTCGCGCGCTACCGATTCCCGGATGCGATTTAAGTAGGGATCGGCATCCGAGGCGCGGGAGATGTGCCCGTGTTGTTTTTCCGCCTGGGTCATCTCCTCCAGGGCCAGCGTGTGTTTGCGCGCTTCGGCCGAGGCGGCGGAGAGAACCGCATCCGTTGTCGATGCGGCCTCCGTCAACTTGTCATAGAGTTGCCGGCGGACCACCGTGGGCCGCTCGCGTTCCGAGAACCAGCGATACAGGCTGACATAGCTGAATGCGACCGACACGAACGCGGTGATGGCGTAGACGACGACGAGTTGTGCGCGGCGGGTGCGGCTATACCCCAGCAACCAAGCGACGAAGAGCAGGGCACCCTGCACGCCGGTGGCCGCCAGCATGGCAAACCAGCGGGAGAGATAGAGCGACATTCCTTCGAACGTCGTGTACCAGGAGACTAGCGCCAGCAATGTGCTGGCGGCAAAAAGCCCCCGGACAAGCGGAGGCGCGTTGTTTTGCGCGGATGCGGGCAGCATGGAAAGATCACTTCCCCCTTCGCCGGGGAATTACGACAATTCCCCCGCTAGAGTTCCGTAAACTTCCTCACCGCCAATGCGGATTGGGGATATCTTTCTGCATGCGCGGGGGAGTACGAGCCGACTTGCAGATCTCCTCCAATTTCTTGACCACAGCAGGAAATTTGGCAGCCACGTCGTTTTTCTCCGCAAGATCCTTCGACAGATCGTAGAGTTCCAGGGGTCCGCCGGCTTTGGGCCGGACGCCTTTCCAGTTGCCCATGCGAACCGCCTGCATGGGCGTCTCCTCAGCGAACGTTCCCGTGGCTTTGTCGTACTTGGGGAGTTCCCAATACAGGTAGGGATGCTTCTTTTGTACCCCTTTGCCGAGGAGGGTAGGAACGACAGAGATGCCGTCGATTCCATCGGGCGGCGCGGCTCCCGCCAATTCCGCGAGAGTAGGCATGACGTCTGCAAAATACCAGGGCAGGCTATTGACGGAACCCGGCTTGATGCGTCCTTTCCAACGGACGATCATGGGCGTGCGGATGCCCCCTTCATAGAAATTCGTCTTGTGGCCACGGAAAGGGCCAGCGCTTTGGAAGTACCCTTTGTCATCCCAGATGGGCGTGGCCGTGCCGTTGTCGGAGCAGAAAAAAAAGATGGTATTGTCGTCCAGACCCAAGTTCTGGATGGCCTTGATAATGGAGCCGACGTAGCCGTCCAGCCGCGACACCATGCCCGCGTACGTGGTACGAGGCTTTGGTTGCGTGGCATAGTGGTTGCGCATGTCACGATAGGAACCGTCCTCCACGACGATCTTGTCGTAGGGCTGCATGGACTCGTTGGGCACCAGGAGTTCCAGATGGGGCAGCGTAAATGGGATGTAAAGGAAAAACGGTTTCTTTTTCCTATGGGCTTCGCTCGCCACTCCCAACGACAATTGCGCGAACCGGTCATTCGCATACGTCGTTTTGTACCCGCCATAGTTTTCGCGGTACGGCTCGACGTCGTCTTCGTCGTAAAGAAAGCCAGGGTAGTGCGAATGGGCGTGAATCTGATGGAGAAACCCGTTGAAGTTTTCAAATCCCTGCTTCCAGGGAACACCATCGGAGCCAATATCGCCGAGCCCCCATTTGCCAAACGCTCCGGTGATGTAGCCGGCCTTTTGCAGTACCTCGCCGACGGTGACATCCTCCGGAAGCAGCGGAACGCCGCCGGAGTTAGCGCGGATGGAGGTATGTCCCATGTGCTTGCCGGTCATCAAAACGGAGCGGGAGGGGGCACACACCGTGCAACCGGCATAAGCGTCGGTAAAACGCATGCCTTCGGCGGCCATCTGGTCGATGTGAGGCGTTTTTATGATCTTCTGGCCGTAGCATCCGAGATCTCCATATCCCAAATCGTCCGCCATGATGAATACGATATTCGGAGGCGGATTTGGCTGCGCCCGAAGGGCAGCGGATCCAGCAAGCAGTTGCAGGAATCGGCGGCGCTTCACGGTATTTTCGCTAGAAACTGGAGAGTACAAAGAGTGCACGTCTCGGATTTTACGCGAAGTGTGCGTACATCCGCAGTCCGTCGTTAGGAATCTAGTGCTAGCGCCGTTCGCGCAGGTCTAATAACGAGGTACTTCGGGGTCGATTTCGAGGCTCCAAAGATCGATACCGCCGGTCATACTCTGGCAGTTCCCAACCCCGTTGCGCCGCAGCCAATGCACCACGTTAAGGCTGCGCACGCCGTGATGACAGTAAATTATCAGCGGCGTGGAGGAGGACTGCGCCCGCAATTCCTCCAGGCGCGCGGGAACGGTGTTCATTGGCACGAGATTGGCTCCGGGAATGCGGCAAATCTGCCATTCCATTTCTTCGCGCACATCAATGAGACAGAGCTGTTCCCCTTGCCGCCGGCGGTCATCCACCTCTTGCGGCATTAATTCGAACGGCGCATCCTGATCCGGCATGTATCTCCCTGTCCCTGTAAATTCAGCTGGAATATGTTTAGAATAGCGCCAGTGGCTCAAATACTCGGGAAGTGCAGGACCGGATTGCTGCTAGCGGCGTGCGCCGTCTACGGGCAGTATCCGCCTGGACAATACCCTCCCGGACAGTACCCGCCGGGAGGTCAGTACCCACCGGGACAGTATCCGCCCGGTCAATATCCTCCCGGGCAGTATCCTCCTGGTCAGTATCCGACGCGGCTGCCGGGCGGCGTGCCAGTGGGGATTCCGATTCCGGAGATCAAGATTCCGAAACGGGCTCCCAAGGACAAAGACGCCGAGTCGGCTAAGAAAGACAAGAACTCAAAGAGCGAGATGAAGATCGCGCTGCGTTCCCTGGAATCATCGTTGCGGTCCCTCTCCGACAAATCCCTGGAAGTTGATAGCGACGAAAAGGGAACAGTGACATTCCGGCTATTGGCCAAAACAACGTTTCTGGACAAAGACGACAAGCCGATGCGCGACTCGCTGCTGAAACCGGGTGACCGTTTGCAGGTCTATTTCAATCCGGATGATGAAGAGACGGCGTTGCGCGTGGTGCGCTTGCGCGAGGGGTCGGCCGAAGAACGGGCAGCGGCAAGCCAACCGGCGAAACCAAAGATCGCCAAAATCAACGATGATGACGTGCCCGTGCTGCGGCGCGGCAAACAGCAGCATCCGGACCGCCCGGCGGAGCCGGAAGAGACTCCGACTCCCGCCACGCGTGCGGCGGTGGAAGATACGCATAAAGAAGCGGAAACCATGGCGCAAGCGATGGGGCTCAACACCGACCCAATCATCGCGGAGGCGAGAGAAGCGGCGATCGATTTCACCGACACTTTGCCCGATTTTCTAGTCCAGCAGCACACGACACGCTACATGAGCAGCGTGCAGCCGCCGCAGTGGCAGGCGGTGGACCTGGTGTCGGCCGAAGTAGCCGTTGTGAAGGGCCACGAAGAGTACCGGAAAGTGGCGATCAACGGACGGCCGACGAAGCAAGCGATTGAAAAGTCAGGGGCGTGGTCCACGGGAGAATTTGCCACGACACTACAG
The DNA here is from genome assembly GCA_035714175.1 of Bryobacteraceae bacterium. Classification (GTDB taxonomy): domain Bacteria; phylum Acidobacteriota; class Terriglobia; order Bryobacterales; family Bryobacteraceae. The sequence continues at coordinate 36,333 of DASTML010000210.1, forward strand.
GACATTCTTTCCTCGGCTACAGCCGCGCGGTTTGTGAAACGCGGATCACAGAGCCTTGCCGGGAGAACGGCCTATGTGTATGACTACACCGTGAAGCAACCCAATTCGCATTGGTCCATTATTCCTACCGGGTCCAAGAGCTACAATCCGGCGTACCGCGGCTCGATTTGGATCGACCGGGAAACCAAACGAATTCTGCGGATCCATCAGATAGCGACTTCGTTCCCGGACCATTTCGAATTCAACCGGGTGGAGTTGACGCTGGACTACGACTTTGTGCGGATCAACGGCAAACAATTGTTGATGCCTGTGCACAGCGATAACATGATCTGCCAGTCCGGCAGCACGACTTGCAGCCGTAACGAGATCAACTTCCGGAACTACCGGAAATTTAGTTCCGACTCCACAATCACGTTTGAAAAGTTCGCGTCCAACAAAGAAGATTAGTGGTCGCGTGCCGTTACCAGCTCGGTCACACTGCATAGCGCCCGCTGATACGGCGATTCCGGGAACTCCTGAATCAGCGTACGCGCCCGTTCCGTAAACTGCTGTGCGCGTTCCATGGCGCGTTCGACGCCGTGGTACCGCTTGAGAATGCCAATGATCTCGTCAAAACGGACGCTCTTGTACTCTTCTTCGCGGAGAACGGTGGCGACCTTTTCCCGTTCAAGCGGGGTGGCATCCTGCAACGCATAGACTAGCGGCAGGGTGACCTTGCCTTCCCGCAGATCGTTACCCACGGGCTTACCAAGGATCTTTTCCCGCGAGGTGAAATCGAGTACGTCGTCGACCAGTTGGAACGCGATGCCGAGATTCCAGGCGAACTCGCCCAGACGCGCTTCGTCGGCTTCGTTGGCTCCACCGGTCATTGCGCCCAGTTTGGCGCAAATGCTGAAGAGGCTGGCCGTTTTGCGGTCCACCAGCTCCATGTAATCAGCTTCGGTAATATCGATGCGGCCGAGACGATCCAACTGGAGCAGTTCGCCCTCCACCATCATCTGGGTAAGGCCGATCAGGAGATCGAGAATGCGGAAGTTCCGGGCACGGACCGCGACCTGGAATGCCTGCATGTACAGCCAGTCGCCGGCCAGCACCGAAGTCTGGTTACCCCAGAGGGCGTTGGTGGATGGCTTGCCTCGACGCGTTTCAGCGGCGTCGATGACATCGTCATGCACAAGCGTGGCCGTGTGAATCATTTCCACGACGGCGGCCATGGCGATGGCGGTATCGGTCAACGGAGAGAAAAGCTGAGTGGACAACAGCACTAACGTGGGGCGTAGACGCTTGCCGCCGCTCGCCTGGATATGGCGATTGATGGCGGAGATCGCTTCGACGGAGGCGACCGACTCCAGGCGCATCACCTCTTCCACCCGGCGCATATCCTTCTCAACTAGCTGAAGGATTTCGCGGGCCGTTAAGGCTTGACCAATCCGGCTGATTCCCATGAAATATCCCAGTGTAACGCAGTCAACCCCAGTCTCACCTATATAGATGCAGCGGCGGGGAATAATCGATGAAAATTCTCGCTGGTGCACCGGGCAAGTTCGGTGGGGGCCAAGCCCAGCAGTTCCGCCAGCGTTTCGCCGGTCCGGACGACAAAGGCCGGCTCGTTGCGTTTTCCGCGCATCGGAACCGGCGCGAGATAGGGCGCATCCGTCTCCACCAGCATGCGGTCCAGCGGGGTGAGGAGGGCGGCCTCCCGGAGCTCCGGCGCTTTCGGGTACGTCACAATACCGGCGAAACTGATGGTGAAACCCAACCCGAGACTACGTTCGGCTTCGGCGGGGCCGCCCGAAAAGCAGTGCATTACGCCGGGAAGGCCAGTGGGTTTCCAGTACTGTTCGAGAAGCCGGAATGTATCGTCCCAAGCTTCACGGGTATGAATAAGAATGGGCTTGCCCGCATCCGCGGCGATCTCCAGCTGCTCGATGAAGACCCGGTGCTGCACGTCGCGGGGAGAGAAATCGTAGTGATAATCGAGACCAATCTCGCCGAGGGCGAGCACGCGGGGATGATCCATGCGATCACGAAGCGCGGCACGGCAGTCCGGAGTCCACTTTGCCGCGTCGTGCGGGTGTACGCCCGCGCTGGCAAACAGGCAGGCATACTTTTCCGCAAGACGAATGGCAACGTCCAGATCCGGCGGCCCATCGCCGGTTCCGATGCCGAGCATGGTGGTGACGCCGGCGGCGAGGGCGCGTTCGATCACCTCATCGCGGTCGCTATCGAAGCGGTGGCCGTCGAGGTGACAGTGCGAATCGATCCACATTTATTTCAGCCGGGCTCCGATGGGGACGTGTTCGAGGAAGCCGGTGAGGATCGGTTTGCCGCCCTCCAGCGAAGCCGCAACGATCATGCCGCGGCTTTCGATGCCGCGCAGTTTGCGGGGAGCGAGATTGGCAACGATGACAACCTTGCGCCCGATCAATTTTTCCGGCTCATAAACAAGCGCAATACCGGCAACGATGGTGCGCGGTTCCGGCTCACCGATGTCGACTTTCAAATGGAGCAGTTTATCGGCCCCCTTGACGCGTTCGGCGAATTTCACTTCGCCAACGCGGAGATCAACCTTCACGAAATCGTCGATGGTGATTTCGGGGGAGAGCGGAATGGGAGTTCCTTCGTCAGCAGGAGCAGGTTCTTCGGTTTTCCCCAGAAGCGCTGCTTGGCGAGCGGCTTCCTGCTGTTCCAGATCGTTCAGTTTGTCGATGGTCACTTTCATGTCCAGGCGGGGGAAAACAGGTTCGACCGGCGGAATGGTGCGGACCGCCTCGGCGGGCGCATCGTCCAGCGCGCCGAACCGTTCTTCTTCCACCGGCGTTTGGAAACCGAGCAATTTCCAGATACGGGCACACGAGTCAGGCAGCACCGGGGCGGCAAGGACAGTGACGACACGGAGCGCGGCGTACACGTTGGCCAAGACAGCATCGAGTTGGCCCGCGGCGGCCGGATCCTTGGCAAGTTTCCAGGGCGCTTGCTCCACAATATATTTGTCTGCGGCGCCGATCAGAGACCAAATGCTTTCGAGCGCCTTGGAGAAGTCGAGTTTCTCGTAGCCATCGATGGCGGCGGAGATAGCCGCGGCGACGGGTAGAGTCTGTTCACCGGCTGCAAGCGTCACCGTGCCGCCGCGATACTGATGAATCATGCTGAGCGTACGGCTGGCGAGGTTGCCGAGGCCATTGGCGAGGTCGGCGTTGTAACGCGTGACCAGGGCATCATAGGCAAAATTGCCGTCCGAACCGAAGACAATTTCGCGCAGTAGATAGTAGCGCAGAGCGTCCGCGCCCATCGCCTGCCGGATGGGTTCCGGGCGTACGATATTGCCGCGAGACTTCGACATTTTGTTGTTGTCGAAAAGCAGCCACCCATGGGCGAAGATTTTCCGGGGAATCGGCCAGCCGGCAGCCCAGAGGAATGCGGGCCAGTAGATAGCGTGGAACCGGACAATTTCCTTGCCGATCATGTGGATGTCAGCGGGCCAGAGGCCTTGGCCTTCGACGGCGCTCATATAGGTGGTCAGCGCGTCAAACCAGACGTAGAAGACATGGTCGGGTTCGCCGGGAACCGGGATACCCCATTTGATGGTCGTGCGGCTGATGGAGAGGTCTTTCAGGCCGCCTTCCTGCTTCAGGAATGCCAGCACTTCGTTGCGGCGTGTCTCGGGTTGAAGGAAGTCCGGGTTGTTCTCGTGGAATTCGATCAGTTTTTCGGTGAACGCCGAGAGCCGGAAGAAGCAGTTTTCCTCGGTAACGAGCTCGAGCGGCTGGCCCGTTTCGGGATCGACGTCGCCTTCCTTGGCATCTTGAATGAACGCTTCCTGCACCACAGAGTAGTAACCGGTGTAGGAACTTTTATAGATGTAGCCGTTGGCCTTACAGGCTTCGTAGAGTTCCTGCACCTTGGCCGCATGGCTGGGCGAGGTGGTTCGCTGGAAATAGTCGATGCCGAAGTTGAAATTTTCCCAGGTCTGGCGGAACTCGGCGGCGATGGTGTCGGTGAATTCCTGCGGAGACTTGCCGGCTTTCCGCGCACTACGCTCGATCTTCTGACCGTGTTCGTCGGTACCTGTGGTGAGCCGCGCGTCAAAACCCTGCATGCGCTTGTAACGCTTGATGACGTCGGAGGCAATGGTGGTGTAGGTATGGCCGATGTGCGGGGCAGCGTTGACGTAGTAGATCGGCGTTGTGATGTAGAACTTTTCCATGGAGGGTTAGAACTCTTTCCAATAGGCAAACTGGGCTTCGGCGAGCACTTTTTTGAGCGGCACTTCCTGTTCGGCGGCCAATTTGCGGCAATCGTCGTATTCGGGGCTTGCCCCCTGCGCGGTCACCTTCATGCGGACCTTGCCGTAGGGAGTTTCAACGGTCACTTCGCTGCGGGCCTGGACACGGCGTTCGGCGGTGAAAAGCCGCACTCCGAGCGTAGTAGTCTCCTGCAGAACGACCTGGGCGAGCGATTCCTGGTCCTCCGGCCGCGCGATAACGGAAAGCAATGTGCCCTGGCGGTTTTTCTTCATGAGCAGCGGTTGCAGGGTAACGTCCAGCGCGCCAGCGGCGAAAAGGCGGTCCATGGCGTAGCCGAGGACCTGCGGGGTGGAATCGTCGATATTGGCTTCGATAATGGTGACGGCGGTGGATTCCACGGCAGCGGTGCGTTGGCCGATAATTGCTCGCAGGACATTGGCCTGCATAGGAAAATCCTTCGACCCGGCGCCGAAACCCGTCTGCTGAATCGTCATGGCGGGCATGGGCCCGAAGCCCTTGGCCAGGGCGGACACGATGGCGGCTCCGGTGGGTGTGGTCAACTCCATGGACGGCCCCTGGGAGTAGACCGGTTTGTCGACCAGGAGCTCCGCGGTGGCGGGCGCGGGGACGGGCAAGGTACCGTGTTCGGTTTCGACGACGCCGCTGCCGACGTTAATACGGGAGCAAAAGATTTCGTCCACGCCGAGCAATTCCAGGCCCAGGCAGGACCCGACGATGTCGGCGATGGAATCCACGGCGCCCACTTCATGAAAATGGACCATTTCCAGCGGTTGGTTATGGACCTTCGCTTCGGCCGCGCCAAGGGCGCCGAAGACGGCAAGCGCGCGTTCTTTCGTCCGGTCGCTCAGGCGGGAGGCGTTCTCAATAATCCGGAAGATATGCGGTAAGTGGCGATGCTCTTTCTGCACGCCGCCTTCGACGTGAAACTTTGTAGCCCCAATACCGCGGCGGCGCGTCTTTTCGAAGGAAAAAGCGGCGCGAAGGTTTAGAGACTGCAGCGCATCGATCAACTCCGCCCCGCCGGCGCCGACATCAAGGAGCGCGCCGACGGTCATGTCGCCGCTGATGCCGGAAAATGCGTCGAAATAGCAGGTTTTCATGGGGGGAAGAGATCTTTGCCTTATTATCCCATGCGAACTACGGCACTTCGATGAGGCGGATTACCGCGCCGTAAGCAGAGCACGTGCGGCGAGCGCGGTCCCGGCAGCCTCGTCCACCGTTGCACCGAAAGCCGTGAGATGGCCCATCTTCCGGCCCGGGCGCGCCGACATTTTGCCGTAGAGATGCAATTTGACGTCGGGCAGGGACAGGGCCGCGGCCCAATCCGGCTCACCGTCGTTCCAAAGATCGCCCATCAGATTGGCCATGGCGGCAGGACGCAGCAGTTCGGTGGAACCGAGCGGGAGACCGCAGGCAGCGCGAAGCTGTTGCTCGAATTGGGAGGTCACGCAGGCGTCAAACGAAAAGTGACCGGAATTGTGCGGGCGGGGCGCAAGCTCGTTGATCAACAGGTCGCCGCCGCTCGTAACGAAGAATTCGACGCAGAGCACGCCGACGACATCCAACTTTTCCAGGACCGCACGGGCGATCTCGATGGCGCGGGCAGCCAACTCGGGAGAGACACGGCCCGGGGCGCGGGTAAGGTCGAGGATATGGTTTTTGTGGTCGTTTTCGACAACCCCATAGTGGGCAAACGTTCCGTCCACGCCGCGTACCGCAACAACGGAAACCTCTTTTTCGAATTCAATCCAGGATTCCAGCACGCATTCCTGGCCGTTCATGCGCCGCCATGCTTCGTCCGCGGCGCTTCCGGCATGAATCTTGATCTGGCCCTTGCCGTCGTAGCCAAAACCGGCAGTCTTTAGAATGGCTTTCGGGCCGATCTCCTGCAAACCGCCGATCAGATCTTCCAGCGACCGCACCTCGCGGAAAGGGGCCAGCGGGAAGCCGTTGCCGGCGAGAAACCGCTTTTCCCGGAGACGATTCTGGGTGGTGTGCAGTACCTCGCCGCGCGGCCGGACGCTGGTACATTCGGCGGCGGCGGCGGCGGTTTCCGCAGGCACGTTCTCAAATTCAAAGGTGACAGCGCGCACCTGGCGGGCGAAACGTCGAACCGCGTCCAGGTCTTCGTAGGGCGCAACGATTTCCAGATCGGCAACCTGGCCAGTAGGAGTGTCGGTATCAGGGGAGAACGTATGCACCCGATAACCCATCCGGCGGGCGGCGATCGCAAACATGCGGCCAAGTTGTCCGCTTCCTAAAACGCCAACGGCGGCGCCGGGAAGGATGACGGCAGGCTTCATACGAGAGCCTGCGCCCGGACCATGTCGTTCAGTTCCTGTCGGTAAGCCCGGAGTTGTTCGCGCAGGACCGGTCGGGTGTTGGAAAGAATAGCAACGGCCAGCAAGCCAGCGTTGATGGCCCCGGGTTTGCCGATGGCCATGGTACCGACCGGGATGCCGCCTGGCATCTGGACAATCGACAACAGCGAATCCATGCCCTTCAGCGAATGGCTTTCGACTGGCACGCCGAGCACCGGGACTACAGTCTGGGCGGCAGCCATACCGGGCAGATGAGCCGCGCCGCCGGCGCCGGCTATGATTACTTCCAAGCCGCGCTCTTCGGCCGCCGCGGCATACTCCGCAAGCAGTTCCGGCGTGCGGTGGGCAGAGACGACGCGACATTCGTGAGCTACGTCAAAACGCTGCAAAATCTCATGGGCATGCTGCATGGTTTCCCAGTCGGATTTGCTTCCCATGATGATTCCGACGATAGGTTTTTCCGATGACATTCCGTTGGGGGCCGTAATCTTCTACGATAGAGCGCCCAGATAGCGGGCGGCAAGCCGGGGAGGGATTATTGGCTTGCCGCCCCATGAACAAAGGAGGGATGCGAGCGGAGGGAGGAGGGCGGGGTTAAAAGGGCAGGTCGTCATCAACCACACCATCGGCCTGCGATTGCGCAGTGAGGAGGCGGTTGAAATAGATATTGGAGTCCTCGCCTTTGGTCACTTTCACGACCTCGAGTTCGAGTCCTTCCAGTTCGTTAGCGCGCGTCTTCAGTTCATCAAAACGGTCGAGTTTGAGTCCGCATACTTCCAGTTCTTTGCGGACGAAGCGAAGGGTGTTTTCGGTGATAGCGGAGTGCTTCCGCAGAATGCGGTCGCGGTAGGTGGAGCCGGTAATCCGCAGGACGTAGCGGATCATCGGATTACCGCTGCGCTGGGACTTGGTGAGGCAGGCCTCGGCAATCACGACTTCATAGCGGCCATCGGGTACCGAGTAGAAGGCGGCCGGAGCAGCTTCCGGCGCGGGTTGCGCTTTGTACAACGAATTGAATCGGGAAAGATCGATATCGTCGTCGAAGGAGAAGGAAGTATTCATGGCCGGAGCCTCCTGCCCTCATCACGATGCATGCAGTCCGCCAAACGCCATCTAGTTGAAAAAAAAAGGCCGTCTACATACAAAAAGGGCGCATGTTCCAAATCGGTGCACCGATTCGGCACATGCGCCCCGGGGACTTGCGGGAAAGTTCTAGAACGGAACGTCGTCGTCGCTGATGCCCGCGTCAAATGGAGAACTGCTGGGAGAAGCGGCGCCTTGGGAACGATTGGCGGAACGGGGTTGAGAGACTATGCGATTTTCCTGGCCGAACCCGCCGCCTTCCGCGCCGCCGCCTTCACCGCGGCCGCTGAGAAGAATCACATCGTCGGCCACCACCTCAGTGGAGTACTTTTTTTGGCCGTCCTTGTCCTCGTAGCTGCGCGTCTGGAGCCGCCCTTCCACATACACCTGCTTGCCTTTGGTCAGGTATTGGGCAAGATTCTCCGCGCGCCACAACGACACATTGGTCCACTCCGTCTCTTCTTTCCATTCGTTGGATTGCTGATCCTTCCAACGGCGGCTGGTTGCCACCGAAAAACGGGAGACGCTTGCGCCGGACGGAGTGAATTTGGTTTCCGCGTCGCGGCCCAGATGGCCGACCAAAATCACTTTATTCACGCTACGAGATGCCATACATCCTGCACTCTAGCACATGGATTGGCCCGCGGCTCACTAGTACTCCCGGCAATGTCCTAGTGAAAAATTAAGACGAAGCACCATTCCAAATACGAATATTGTGATAGATAATACAGATCATCCACGGGGAGGGGACTACCCCATGGACACCGATTTCTCTACTGAGAGGGCAGAGCAGCGTGGGCCATTCCCTATTGCTTCGCAAGATCGGCTCCCGCGCGATAATTCTCGGCGGGATACTGGCCAGCGTGTGTGGAATCGCGCCCGGCCAACTGGTGATGACCGGAAGCGGCGGTATGGTTCGCCTATTCGGGACCGATCAGGCGGTTTTAGAGGCACAGGAGGCCCGCAAGGATCTTCCCTGCACCCTCAACCCCACAAAATCGGCCCACGTCGGATTCGATCTGAAATTTCACGGTGGTTACGAAGTGGCCGTTCCTATGAAGGAACTGGCGGGACCGGAAAACCTGTTGACGATTATTTTTCGTGTCACACCGGCAGCTGGGGGCGAGGCAAGCTACTTCATCCAACGGATACGGGTGCCAGAGATCGAGGAAGACGCCAAAGGCGAAGCCTCTTTTTACGGTTCTTTTGACGTCGGCGAAGGCAAATACAAGGTCGATTGGCTCATGCGCGACAGGGCGGAACGTGTTTGCTCCAACTATTGGGATATGGAAGCCCAGTTGTCCGACAAAGAGAATCAAATGGCCCTGTCCATTGGCGCAGGCGCGATTCAGCAAACGGAGACGGAACATTTCCGCCAGGAACCTCCCGTTGAGCGGGATTCCGACCCGACCACAGTGAAAATTCTCTTGAACTATGCTCCGCAGAATCCGCGCAGTTCGGCTATGCGCCCGGCCGACATTTCGGCGCTAGTATCCATATTGCGAAACATCGCCCGAGACCCCCGCGTGTCCCGGTTTTCGCTCGTTGCCTTCTGCATGCAGGAGCAGAAGGTCTTCTACCGGCAGGAAAACGCGGAAAAGATCGACTTCCCCGCCCTGGGCGAAGCTCTGTCGAAGATTCAACTCGGCCGGGTAGACCTCGCACGCCTGGCGGATAAGAAATCGGATACTCGTTTTCTTACCGACCTGATTCGAAGCGAGTTAGGAATCACGGAGCCCCCGGATGCCTTTATTTTCACAGGACCGAAGGTGATGTTGGAGCACAACATTGAAACAGAGGCGCTCAAAGAGATCGGAAGCCTGGATGCGCCCGTTTTTTACATGAATTACAATCTGTATCCACATGTGATTCCGTGGCGGGATACAATTGGGAACGCCGTAAAATACTTTAAGGGCTCGGAGTTCACCATCTCGCGCCCGCGTGATTTATGGTCAGCGACCACGGAAGTCGTCAACAGGATACAAAAATCCCGTTCGGCCCGAATTGCACAAAACGCAAAATCGAACTGACACGTCCACTGGTATAGGAAACTCGCTGCCCGCTATGACACTCCCCACTTCGCTACTGCTCGCTTTCGTCGCCTTGCCAGCCATGGCGCAGCCCACCGGCCAACGGATGGCGCCCTATGTCCCCTCTCCCCAGGAGATTATCGACCGGATGCTGGAAGTGGCGCATGCCTCCCAGGGCGATACGGTGATCGATGTTGGGTGCGGCGACGGACGAATCCTGATCACGGCGGTGCAAAAATTCCGGACGAAGGCAATCGGTATCGAGATTGACCCGAAGATCGCGGCACAGGCCAGCGACATGATTTTGCGACTGGGGTTGCAGAATAAGGCGCGCGTGGTGCGGGCCAATGTTTTCGACGCGGACCTCTCCCAAGCCGACGTGGTAACGCTCTATCTCACCACCACCTTCAATGAGAAACTGCGCCCGAAGTTTGAAAAATCCCTCCGCCCCGGCACGCGTGTCGTCTCTCATGACTACGGCATTCGCGGCTGGAATCCGGTGGAAGTGGAAGAGGTCTTTGTACACGGGCGGCGCCACCGTATTTTCCTCTATGTGGTGGAGGGGAAGAAGAACTGACCGCGCGGTTGCTGTGTTACGGTAGTCCTTCGGATGCCTGAATTTGACGTGGTCGGCGTCGGACTGAACGCCACTGATACCCTAATCCTTGTTCCCCGCTTCCCGGCGTATGCCGGCAAGGAACCGTTTGTCGATGAGATGTATAGCCCCGGCGGACAGGTGGCGAGCGCCATGGTGGCCTGTTCCAAGCTCGGCCTGCGCACCAAATATATCGGCACAGTCGGCGACGACGAACGGGGCCGCATCCAGATCGAAAGCCTACAAGGTACAGGCATTAACCTGGACCACGTGCAGATCCGGCAAAACTGCGCCAACCAGTCGGCGTACATCGTCATCGACCAGTCGACCGGTGAGCGGACCGTTTTCTGGCGGCGCTCCGACGGTCTGCGTTTGGATCCCTCCGAAATTACGCCGGAAATGATTACCTGCGCACGGTTGCTTCATATTGACGGACACGATACCGCTGCCGTCGGCCGCGCGGCCTCCATTGCACGCCAGCACAACATTCCGGTCACGGTCGACGTCGATACGGTGTATCACGGTTTTGACAAGGTGTTGCCCAACGTTGACTACCTGATCACCAGCTCCGAGTTTCCGGTCCGTTGGACAGGCGAAGGCGATCCATTCCGTGCGCTGATCATGATTCAGGAAGAGTACGGCATGAAGGTGGCCGCCATGACGCTGGGTTCGTTCGGCTCCATCGCTCGCATGGACGGCAAGTTCTGCTATTCGCCGGCCTTTGTCGTCAACTGCGTGGACACCACGGGAGCGGGGGACGTCTTCCACGGCGCCTATTGTTATGGAGTGTTGCAGGGCTTGAGCATGCGCGATACCCTGGACCTGTCCAACGCCATGGCGGCGCTTAACTGCACGGCTATTGGCGCACGGGGCGGCATCAGCGACCTGGCGACGGCCAAGGCGTTGATGGCCCGGGCCGAAAGGCGAACGAACCGCGACTTTGAACAGCGCGCGCTATGATTCCTCTCCGCGACACGCAGCCCAGCTATACGTTTCCCTTCGTAACGATAGCGATCATTGTGCTCAACGTCGTCGCGTTTCTGTATGAGTTCTCGCTGGACCCCTACGAGTTGAACGATTTTATTGCCCGATACGGCGTTATTCCTACCCGGTTTCAGTGGATGGACGTGCTCACCAGCATTTTCCTGCACGGCGGCTGGATGCACTTGATCGGCAATATGTGGTTCCTCTGGATCTATGGCGACAATATTGAAGACATTCTGGGCCACTCGCAGTTTCTGATCTTCTATCTGGCGTGCGGGGTGGCCGCTACGGTAGTGCATATTGTGTTCAACATGGACTCGCGCATACCCACGCTGGGGGCAAGCGGGGCCATTGCCGGCGTCATGGGCGCCTACGTCGTCAAGTTTCCCCATTCCCGGATCACCACGCTGGTCCCGGTGTTCGTATTCCTCACGACGATGGAGATCCCGGCCTATTTCATCCTGCTCTACTGGTTCGTCATCCAGTTTTTCAGCGGTATCGGCTCCGTGGGCCACTCTCATCTTTCGCAGGGCGGCGTGGCCTGGTTCGCGCACATCGGCGGGTTCCTGGCCGGCGTCCTACTCATTCTGCTGATGCCGACCAAAACACGTTGGAGCCACCGCCCGGAATATCGATGGTAGAGGTGCGTTTCTATACGCGCCGGGGTTGCCACCTGTGCGAGGCGGCGGAAACCGTATTGAGGAACGAGCAGTCCCGCCAGCCGTTCTCGCTGGCCATCTTCGATATTGATGCCGACCCCGAATTGCGGGATTTGTACAACCTGCTGGTACCTGTCACCGTTCTGCCAGGGGGTGAAGAGTTGCACTATCGAGTCGATGTGTCTCGGTTACGCGCGGCACTCGCTACATCGTAAACGTGTGGTGGATGTAGTAGAACACCGGACTGCGGTCCGGCGTCAGGCCATGAAAAAACCGGCCGTTCGCATACGCGCCCACGCCGCCGCCAAGCGTCAGGAATTTCCGATAGTTCCAGTTGATATAGCCATCGAACTCCTGTCCCGCCCAATGGCTAGCCCGGCCCGTCGTATCGCGAACAATCAGCCGGTTCTGCGTATTGAATACGCCTACACTGGGGTCAACCAGCCAATTCGCGTTGTACATGAAGTTCACTGCCAGAGATTTCACCGGCCGCCACGTACCGAAGGCGCGGGCATTGTGCAGATTGCGCCACGCGAACAAGTCTTCGTGTCCTAACTTGTCGTGGATCGCCGGGTACATCTGGTCAAACCCGGAGGAGGCGTACTTGTACTCCAGCGAAAGATCCACTTTGCCGATCTTCCGGGCAAAATTCACCGCCACCGCTCCTTCGCCCGTATCCGCCGCGCCGCGCTTCACACGCTCCATCACCGGTTCAACGGTCAGCTTCCACTTTTTCAACGCGGCCATCAGCCGTCCGCCTGCTATCACGCTTTCCAGCCCCACTTGCTGATGCCGCAGCAGGTAGGCTTCGGCCCATTTTCCGAATGTGTTGTAAGTCCCGTACATGTGCTCGCTGAGGATGGGGCGGTTGAACCGGTTGATCTGAACGGCGGTGGGCGAGACGAACAGAAACTCCCAGGTGGCCGCTTTCGTTTTCCATTGCGCGCGCGCCATGTCGTAGGTCCGGGTTAGATTGGCCCACTGCGGCGAACCGATGAATCGAGTGTCGCCGTAGCTCAATGTAGACCGGCCGGCGCGCATGGCAAATCCGGTCTTCCGTTTGCCGAAGAGCTCGATATACGCCTCGTAGAGATCGGCGCCATCACGCAAGGAATTGGGGGCGTTCGGGCCATAGAGCGGCGCTCGCGTATCCTGACCCACCACGCGGATCTCCACGTCTGCGTTCGGCCGGAAGGAAAAACCCAAGCGCTGCCGCAGTAGGGCCACGTCATAGTCGCGGGCGGCGCCAAACGCCACGTTCGCGCGATCCTCATAGCGGATACGGCTCTCCCCAATCAGGAAGAGCCGCCCGTCAAAAAATACGTTTGGTTCTTCGCCGTTTGCGATGACCGCGGCAAGCAACCCAAGGCATAACGTCGCGCGCACCGCCTAATCCTGCTTCAATGGCGTTACCGGATCGATGAACGGCCAGACCAGAGCGCCGCAGAAGTAGACGCAGGCCATCACGGTTAGCACCTGATTCCAGTCGCTATTGGTATAGGTGAGAATGATGGGCGCGATTACTGGCGCCACCATGCCGGCCATATTCCCCATCATGTTCATGGAGCCGGACAGCGTGCCGGCATATTTGCCGCCCACGTCCATGCAGGCGCCCCATGCGTTTGGCATGACGAGATCGTTGCAAAAGCTGGCCATTCCCATCGCAAGCATCGCCGTCAGCGCGGACCCGGTCAACGTCACGGAGAACATCATTGCGGCGGCGCCGGCGAAACCCACCGTCGCCATAATCCGCCGGGCATTCTTGGTACTGCCAATACGCTTGGCGAGCAACGGCGAAACGAAGCCGGAGAAAATCGCGCCCAGGCCGCCGAAGAAGAGCGGGAATCCGCCGAGGAAGCCCATCTCGCTGCCGGAGACCTTCCAGTGTTCCTGAAGATAGGTGGGAAGCCAGGTGATGTAGAAGTACCACGGATAGGACAACAGGAAGTATTGCAGCCAGAGGCCCCAGACGCTGCCGCTCGAAGTCAGCTTGCCCCAGGGCACATCGCCATGTCCCTCGGCCTTCTCGGCCGACGCGGTAATGATCTCCAGTTCCGCCTTGTTGACCGAAGGATGCTCGGCCGGATTGTCACGGAACCAGCGATAGAAGGCGACGGCCCAAATCACGCCAAGGAACCCGAAGACGACGAATGCCGACCGCCACGCCATCAGCGTAAAAATCCAGACAACCAGCGGCCCCGTAAATGCGCCGCCCCAGCGCGCGGCGAGCCATGTCACCCCCTGCGCCCGCACCTGCTCCGCCTTCGGCAGCCAGGTCGTGTAGGCCTTGGTTATGTTCGGGAAGCAGCCCGCTTCGCCCGCGCCAAACAGCAAGCGCGTAAAAAACATCGACCAGAAATTCCACATCCATCCCGTGGCCGCGGTGAAGAAACTCCACCACAGCACGATGCGCAGGATGACGCGTCGCGCGCCCAACTTATCGCCCAACCAGCCCCCCGGAATTTCAAATAGTGCGTAGGCGGCGGAAAAGGCAAAGAAGATCCAGCTCATATCCGACTTCGAAAATCCGAGATCTTCCGAAATGGGCTTCGAGGCGTAGGAAATGGCAACGCGATCAATGTAGGAAAGCACTGCAAGCGTTACAGCAAATACGATGACAAGATGACGTGACTTGGTCGGCGGCATGGCTCGACTCCCTTATGCTTATGAAATTCCCGGCGGTTCTAATTCGCGGTCCATCCACTCCAGATACGCAGGCAAACCATCGACCACCGGGATCGCGATTGCTTCCGGAACCTCGTAGCTGTGTATGTGCGCCAAACGCTCCTGCAGGCGCGCCAAAAGGTCTCGCCGGGTTTTGATCACCAGGAGCCATTCGGCGTCTTCGTGCACCTCGCCCTGCCACTTGTAGATGCTGACGATCCCATCCACCACGTTCACGCACGCGGCCAATTTTTCCTCCACAAGCCCACGCGCAATGCGTTTAGCCTCCTCCTGGGAGGAGCATGTCGAGAACACAATTACTTTATCTGTCATGCAGGCTTGGATTTTGGAGCAAAAGCAGATTATAAACAAAGGTGAGGGATTCTGTTGGTGCAAGAAGAAAATAAGGTGAACTGGAAGAAGCTGCTGGCGATCGCGGCTACAGGCGCACTGTCCGTCTACACCATCGTCACGTTGCAAGGCCCGCACGGCATCGGCGCGTTACGCGCGAAGCTCGAACGGATTCAAGAACTGCATGCACAGCAGGGCACGCTCACCAAGGAATTGGCGGAAAAGCAAAAGCGTGTAGAGTCGCTGGAACGCGGCCAGAATATCGATATGGAAATGCGCCGCTTCGGCCGGACGCTGCCGGATGAAGTCGAATACAAGGTAGAAGAGCCGAAAGTGGAGTCGCCGGACGAAGACGCGAAGACTTCGCCTCCGGCCAACTAGTTCGCGGGCTTCCAGTCCGCTCCGATTCTTTTTTCCACACGCATAGCGATACCTGCCGGAACCCACTCGCAATAGCTCTCGCGAGAGTTCCGGCATTCCGTTTCGGGCCGTGCCTGCACGTTTGTGGTCAACTCCCCCAGCGCCGCCAGGTTCCGGGCTGCCAATACAGCCATGCCATGGTCCGCATCGCTGACCTTGAGCGAATAGAGCAGCCGTACATGCCTCATCCGTTTCGGCATCCGTAGCCGCGGGGCAAACGATTTTGCCGGATGCGTCAACTGCCCGTCCCGGTTCATCGCCACTTCCGTTAGCACGACACGCACGCCCTCCTTCGGGTGCTTGCTGACGGAATAGATCGCCGTCTCATAGCCCAGAAACTCGTCCCCGGCGCGGAGAGTGATCGTGTTGCCGGACTCCTGCTGCTCCGTCGTCTTCAGCAGGAATCCACCCGATTTCAGCAGCGGCGTAATCACCTGTACCCGCCATTCGGGCTGCAATTCGACGTAAGCCGGGCCACGGACAACCGGCGGCGGCAAGGCAGACCGCCGTTTGACGCAGCCGCCAGCAAACAACAGCAGCGTCAACATCGCCAGCAGTCTCACGCCGTCAACAACTCCCACGCCGTCTCATAGAGACGCGCGGCGGCTTCTTCGGATTTCGCCTCCACGAACAACCGCAGCAGCGGCTCCGTATTCGAAGAGCGCACATGCAGCCAGCGGTCTGCCCACATCAACTTCAGTCCATCCGTCCGATCCGCCTCAGCCTCCGGGAAGCCTTCCTCCAACGCCTGCATCAGGCCGCCCAGCCTTCCATGCTCAAACGGCACTTTGCCCGATTTCCGCACATACTGCGGCAAATCGGCCACTAGCTGCGAAACAGTCTTCCCCGTCTCCGCCATCAGGTCCAGCAGAAACGCCATCGCCGTATAGGAGTCGCGGCACAACTGTACCGCCGGGAAGATCACGCCGCCCGCCGACCCCTCTCCGCCGATGGCCGCATTCACCGCCTGCATCGTCTCCACCACATTCGCCTCGCCCACCGGCGTCCGGAACACGCGCCGGCCAAACCCGAGCGCAATATCATCAATCGCCGAGGACGTTGTCAGGTTCACCACCACATCCCCCGGCACAACGGCCAGCGCGCGAAGCACGGCCAGCGCCAGCACATCGTCGTTGTCCAATACGCGGCCGTTCTCATCGACAATCGCCAGCCGATCCGCATCCGGATCCTGCGCGAAGCCCACCTCCGAGCCAGTCTTCTGGACCAATTCCGCCAGATCGCCCAGCGTATCGGGACGCGGTTCCGCAATTCGCGGAAATACCTTCGTCGGGTCGATGGAAATCGCCTCCATCCGGCATTGCAGCGAATCGACCAGGAATCCCGGCGTCATCACAGAGCCGGCTCCATTCACCGCATCCAGCGCCACACGGAACTTCCGCCGCCGGATGCGCTCCACGTCCACCTTTGCCAGTACACGGCCAATATGAACGCTCTTTGCCGATCCATCTTCCGGCCGTACCTGGCCAATCTCGGCGTTCGTCGCCTGCGCAAAATCGCTCTGGTGGTAGAGGTCGATCAGTTCATTCCGCTCATAGTGATTGAAGAACTGTCCCTCTTTGTTGAAGAGCTTCAATGCGTTGTACTCCGGCGGATTGTGGGACGCCGTCAGCCCAATCCCGCCGCGCGCGCGAATATGTTCGACATAGATCTGCATGGTCGGCGTAGGCAGAATGCCAACGTCCACCACGTCGCACCCGGCCGCCAGCAACCCGCAGTGCACCGCGTGCTGCAGCATCGGCCCGCTGGTGCGCGTATCGCGCCCCACCACCACGCGCCCCCGGCCCACATAGGTGCCGAACGCCTGGGCAAAGTGCAGCGCCAGCGCGGGCGTCAAGAATTCACCCACCACGCCCCGCACGCCCGAAACGCCGATCTTCAGCAAGTGTTCGCGCGGCATCAGCTATAGCTCCTGGCTTTGTCCATCAAGGTTTCAAACAACTCCACGGGGGCCTCGCCCCGCTGTTCGCAGATCACCCGGATAATCGGCTCCGTATGGCTCACTCGCACATGAAACCAACGGTTCGGCCAGGAAACCCGCAGCCCATCCGTCCGGTCAATCCGCCCGTCCGGATAGGATTCCAATAGATCCACCAATAA
Source organism: Bryobacteraceae bacterium (assembly GCA_035714175.1). Classification (GTDB taxonomy): domain Bacteria; phylum Acidobacteriota; class Terriglobia; order Bryobacterales; family Bryobacteraceae. The sequence continues at coordinate 53,826 of DASTML010000210.1, forward strand.
TGCCGGTACCCGTGGCGATTCCAACCGCACCTCGCCCTTCAAAATCGAATACCTGGGGTACTCCGCCAGCAATTCGGCCAATGAGCGCCCCGTTTCCTGCATCATCGTCAACACCGCCAGCATGGAGGCAATGCCGTCATAAATGAAGCGGAACTGCGGCATCATCACCGCGCCCGTCCCCTCGCCGGCCACGGCAATCTGTTCCGGCCGGTAGGCTGCCAACGCATCCATCGCCGCCTGCCGGCCTACCGGCACGCGCAATACGCGCCCGCCGTGCTTTGCCGCGATGTCCTCCACCAAAGCAGAGCTCGACAGATTCGTAATCACAATCTTCCCCGGCCCGCGTGTGAGTTGGTGGTCCGCCAACAGCGGCAACATCATCTCTTCCGATACGCCCCGGCCCAATTCGTCGGCCATCGCCACGCGGTCCGAATCGACATCGAACAGGAACCCGGCGTGCGCCTGCAGCGGCTTCATCAGCGGTCCCAGTTGCAACTCCACCATCCGCGCCGAGGTGGTCGGTTCGTGGGCGAACTGCACACCCTCCACGCGTTCGTTGATCAACACCAAGTCCAGGCCATACCGTTCCACCATGCGGCGCAGGATTAAGGCCGACGTTCCGTTGCAGCAATCGACGACAACCCGGAACCGGCGCAGAGCGGACAGGTCGAACACCACGGCCAAGTCGTCCAAATAGCGATCTAACGCGCCGTCCTCTTGCCGCAGCCCACCCAGCGCGTCCCATTCCACAAATCGAAACTTCCGCAAATGGTAGATATCGAGCAACTCGCCCGCTTCCGCTGTGGAAAGGTAGGTGCCGCGCGGCCCCAGAAACCGCAGCGCGTTCCATTCCGCGGCGTTGTGACTCGCACTAATGGCAATGCCGCCCGCTGCGTCCAAACGTTGTAGGGCGTGCTGCACCACGGGCGTAGAAACTACGCCCAGGTCAATCACGGTATGCCCGCACGCCATCAGCGCGGAGACCACGCCCTCCCAGGCCATACGTCCGCTCGCGCGCGGATCGCGGCCCACCACCACCGGGCGCCCCGGCTCCAAAAACGTGCCGAACGCCGCCGCAAAATCCAGAATATGTCCCGCCGTCAGCCCACGCCCCACAATGCCGCGCAACCCGACGTGCGAAATGCGGAGTCCGCTATCGCCTCTCATTTCACGACCAGCCGCACCCGCCCAAACGCCTCCGGCACATGATAATTCCGCGCTCCCGTCGGCTGCCACGCAATCATGCGGTAGCCGTTCGGTTTCTTCCCCTGGATGCGGTAGAAATTAATCCGCCACTCATTCCCGGCCTTGGCCGTCGCGCCGTTAATGCTCTCAATCGGAATCTGAAACTCGCCGTACCAGATCTTCTTCGCCTTATCGATGCGCGCCTTCACTTTGTAACCGGAGTTCCACGTAATGCCGCCCTGCGGCAGTGGGTTTTTTCGGTCGATATCGAGATCCACCCACTCGCCCTGCGGCGACACCTGGTACTCCCGGTAGTGCCACATCTTGTCCATCTCGGCGCCCACAAACACCTCGGCAACGTCCCATTCCCACAACCGCGGCGTGTCTTTGCTCAGGTCCGGATCGGCCTTCAGGTTCAACTCCTCATACGGACATGTAAACAATACGTACAAATTCTTGTCCGTCCAGGCGGAGCGGATTTCCGTGCGGTGCCCTGGCACGGCATCGCCCAACGGCCCATTTTCGGCCACAGCCGGCGTCACATTTTTCCAGTAACGCGCCTTCGGGTCCGCCGTCAAAGCCACGTCTTTTTTGAGGTACACGCTCTCAATGACACCCTTACCATCGGCCCAGAGCGGGACCATACAGAGGAAAATCCAGGCGAGCTTCTTCATTTCTCTGACACTATCAGGTTAAATGGCGTTATGCCTATGCTGCGGTTTCTCCTCGTCGTTGCTTCCGCCGCGCTAGCGCTCTCCGCGCAGACCGTCCCCGCTCCCGTCCGACTGCCCGCCGGCGTCACCGTGCAGGAAAACGTGCCCTATGACACGTATCCGCAAACGGTCATGGACATCTACCAACCGCCCGGCCCCGGTCCCCATCCGGCCATGATCATCATTCATGGAGGCGGCTGGACAGCCGGACAGAAGTCCGGAATGGTCGGCCCTTGGGTACTCCGCTATCTGCAAAAAGGGTTCGTGGTCGCCAACGTCGAATACCGTCTCGCCGCCGTGGCTCCGGCCCCCGCGGCGGTCGAAGACGCACTGAAAGCCGCGAATTTCTTCATCGACAGCGCCCGGAAATATGGCGCGGATCCGAAACGCGTCTCCGTCACCGGCGGCAGCGCCGGCGGCCACCTTGCGCTGATGGTCGGCATGGCGCCAAAAAGTGCGAAGCTTGGCAAACCCGTCAAAGTCCGTGCCGTCATCAATTTCTACGGCATCACCGATGTCGATGACCAACTGCACGGAGTCAACGAACGCCAATACGCGACAACCTGGGTGCCCGCCGGTCCGGATCGCACCGCCCTCGCCCGGCGCGTCTCTCCCATGACCTACGTTCGTAAAGATGTGCCGCCCATTCTCACAGTCCATGGCGACGCCGATGCAACCGTGCCCTATGAACATGGCGTCAAACTCACCAAGGCATTGAAGGATGCCGGAGCCGAAGCCGAACTCATCCCCGTCCCGAAAGGCCCGCACGGATTCCCCAAGGAGACGCTGGACGGGCTCTACCCGCAAATCTTCGAATTCCTAAAGAAACACGGAGCTATGTAGTGCGATTTATTTTCCTGCCGCTTCTGGCCGCCCTGTCGCTCCAGGCCCAGCAGCCCCGTATCCACGAAGAAAAAGTCTACGGCCGCGACGCCTGGATCCTATCCAACGGTCTGATACGCGTCGCGCTTCTCAAAGGCGGTGGCCACATCGCCGAAGTACGCCAGACCACCACAGACCCCAAGCGCGATATCAACCCCTTCCGCGTCCCGCACTACCCAACCATCGATCCGCAGAACTACAACGACGGCAAGCACAACCCCATCTACGGCGCCGACGCCCATCGCCGCCTCTCCGCTGGCTACCTCGGCCACCTCCTCTGCTTTCCCTTCTACGGCCCCGCCAATTCTGAAGCCGAAGTCCAGGCCGGCCTTGGCAACCACGGAGAAGCGCCCGTCGTCGAGTGGACCAAAATTCGCGCCGACATCACGCCGGACGCCGCCATCTTCGAATACGGAGCCAATCTCCCGAAAACCCAGTACCGGGTTTGGCGCCGCGTCACTCTGCCCGCCGGCAAGCGCCACGTCAACGTCGAAGAATGGGTGGAAAACCTCACCGACCTCGACCGCCCCATGCAATGGATGCAGCACGCTACCTTCGGCCCTCCCTTCGTCGAACCCGGCCGTTCCCGCCTCCGCATCTCCGCGCAAGACCCTGCCCTGCGGGACCGCCTGATGCCCGAACAACGCGGCGCCGGCAGCTACACCGCCATCCGCATGGACCCCACGCGCCAACAGCAATTCTTCGTCCTCTCCCACCCGGATTTCCGCGTGCAAGTGGGCTACATCTTCCCCACGGCCCAAAATCCATGGGTCGGCGATTGGATGGAGAATCAGAAAAATCAATCGCCGCCCTGGAACGGCCAGGTCATCGCCCGCGGCATCGAATTCGGGAATAGTCCCTACGCCGAAGGTCTCCGCAAGGCCATTGAACGCGGCCCCATTAACGGCACACCCACTTTCGGCTGGATTCGCGCCCACGAAACGCTGAAAAACGAGTTCCGCATCTTCCTGTCCGAACCCGGCGCCGACGATACTCCGCGTTAGCCCACGGTCTGCAGAAATGCCGCTACCGGCCCGGCCAGCGCCTGGGCGATCTGCCGGTTCTCCGCCTCGTCAAGGTCGGAGATCACGTAGCCCAGAAAATCCGTTGTTTCAAATCCGGCCAATTGAAACCGGTGTGCTGTCGCATAGGGCGCGCCCCCAAAGGTCTCCCCGTCCTGCCGCCGCGTCACGATTAGCGAGATCACCTTTCCCTCCTCATTCCGCAGAGAAAGATGAATAAACCGCCGGCCACCCGCCCGGCATTGGTGCGCAACGAACATCTGGTACCCCGGCGGCATCTGCTGTGACACCAGCAGAGCCACTGGCCGGTACTTCGGGTCCATCTCTTTCACAACTTCTTCCAGTGGCGGAGCCGGCTTCGCCCACTTCCGGAATACCGTGCAATGCAAATGGTCCACTAATCCCACACGCATCACATGGCTCACCTGCCCAGACACCGACGCCAGAAACTCTTCCTGTTCCCGGTTGCCAAACGGCGAATAGCCCTTCTCGTAGGCGCCCCAACCCACCAATCCCGCTACCACCGCCGCCGCAGCCGCCATTACCCAATACCCGCCGCCGTTCCGCCGGGAGCGAGTTCGCACGAGCTGCTCTAGTGCCGCTGTCTCCATCGGTTTCCGTACGGCGTCGCGTAGCCGGTGCCGCAATTCTTCCCGGCGTTCCCGTTCATCGCGACACGCGGCGCAGCCGGCCAAGTGGGCCGCCATCTCCGCATCTACGGCAAAATCCATCCTTGCCAATGCTTCCGAGCACGTCATCGATCCGCCCCTCCGTATCCCATCTGCCTGCCCGCCTCGGCCAGTTGCTCCCGCAGCAGTTTGCGCCCACGGCTCAGCCGGGACATCACAGTCCCAATCGGCACATCCAAAATCTCGGCCGCCTGTTTGTAAGCAAACTCCTCGACATCCACCAGCAGAAGTACGGCGCGGTAGTCGCGGGGAACGCAATCCAGCGCCGTCAGGAAATCCTCATCGGTCAAATGCTCGGGTATAGGTTCGGTATAGGCCGCGGTCGCTTCCACGTAGTCATCCATGGGTTGCATCACAGAAAAGCGGAACCATTTCCGCCGATAGTGATGGACACAGTGAAACAGAATCTTGTACAGCCAGGCGCGGCAGTTGCTTCCAGGTACAAAGCGGGAAAACGACCGCCACGCCTGTAGATATGTCTCCTGAACTACATCGTCCGCCCGCGTCCGATCCCCCATCATCCGGGTAGCGCTACGGGTCAACTCCGCCAAGTGCGGCATAGCCTCGCGCTCGAACCGCTCCTCCACGGAAAGTCCCGCCGTTTCCCGCGCCGGTAGTGGGTGATCCTCGGCCTGTTCGGTCATGACGTACTCCATCCGGCCGCTCCTTGCACACTAGTACATGCCGGCAAGGCCGCAGGTTATTCCCATCTTGGCAGGATTTCTTTCGTTTCTCGTCCAGCGGGCACACGCCGTGCCCCTAGTACGACAGTGCCATACTGAAGGCAGGAGACCTGACAATGGCACAAGAAAGTGGCGACAAAGTAGTGTGGTTCCTGGCTGGCGCGGCAATCGGCGCCGCCATCGCTTTGCTCTACGCTCCCGCTAGCGGAGAAGAAACCCGGGCAAAGCTCCTCGATAAGGCCAATGAAGGCCGGGATGCGCTCGGCAGCAACCTCACAGAACGCGGCCGGGATTTGATGGACCGTGGACGCGATCTTTATAGCAAGGGTAAGTCCATGGCTGACGAAGCCGCCGATATGTTCGAACGCGGACGCAAGCTCGTCGAGGGGTAACCCATGAGCGCCCCGGTGCTTGCGGGTTACGCCAACGAAGCGTACACCGATTTCGCCCTGCCTGCCAACCGGCAGCATCAGCAGCAAGCCATCGCCGCCGTTCGGAGGGAACTCGGCCGGGATTACGACAACTGGATCGCGGGACGGCCCGCGCGGAGCGGCCAGTGGCTAGACTCCGTCAACCCGTCCCTGCCTTCCGAACGCATTGGCCGCCATGCCAAGGCTTCCGCCGCGCAAGCCGCCGAAGCCGTCGCCGATGCGTATGATTTCTTCCCCGAATGGGCCAATACGCCCGTCGAAGAACGCATCGCCGTCCTCGCTCGCGCCGCCGCACTGCTTCGGGAACGCAAGGCGACATTCAACGCCTGGATGATCCTCGAAGCTGGCAAGTCCTTCGCCGAAGCGGAGGCCGATACGGCCGAGGCCATCGATTTCTGCGAATACTACGCCCACCAGATGCGGCGGTTCGCCCACCCGGAGCCCATCGTGCAGCTTCCCGGCGAACGCAATGAGATGGTCTATCTCCCTTTGGGTGTAGGCGTGGTGATTCCACCATGGAACTTCCCGCTCGCCATCCTCGCCGGAACCGCCGTGTCCGCCTTGGTCTGCGGCAACACGGTCGTCTTGAAGCCGTCCAGCGAAACACCCATCATCGCGGCGAAATTTGTGCAACTGCTCCATGAAGCAGGACTGCCTGCCCGAGCGCTGCAACTCTGCGTCGGCAGCGGCTCCGAGGTAGGAGACGCCTTGGTGCTCCATCCCAAGACCCGCTTCGTCTCCTTCACTGGCTCGCGCGAAGTCGGTCTGCGCATTAACGAACTGGCGGCCCGCCCCGCGCCGGGATGCATCTGGATCAAGCGCGTCGTCGCCGAAATGGGCGGCAAGGATGCCATTGTCGTTGATGAAGACTGCGACCTCGAAGCGGCCGCCACCGGTGTCGTGCAATCCGCGTTTGGGTTTCAGGGCCAAAAGTGCTCCGCCTGCTCCCGGGCAATCGTCCACTACGCCGTCTATGAGCCGTTTCTGGCCCTCATCAAAGCGAAGACCGAAGCGCTGACGCTCGGCGCCGCGGACAACCCCGCCAACGCCATGGGCCCAGTCATCTCCGCCAAAGCGCGGCAAACCATCGCGGGCTACATCGAAACCGGGAAGAAGGAAGGCCGCCTCCTCACCGGCGGAGACGTCGTGCCTAGTGAGGGCTATTTTCTGACGCCCACCGTCTTCGCCGATGTCGATCGCGGCGCCCGCATTTTCCAGGAAGAAATCTTCGGCCCGGTCCTTGCCGTCACCCCCGCCCGTAGTTTTGACCACGCACTCGAACTAGCCAACGATAGCGACTACGGCCTCACCGGAGCCGTCTACACGCTCGACCCCGCGAATCTCGAGAAGGCCCGCCGCCGTTTTCACGTCGGAAATCTCTATCTGAACCGCAAATGCACCGGAGCCATGGTCGGCGCGCATCCCTTTGGCGGCTTCAACATGTCGGGAACGGATTCCAAGGCCGGCGGCCCGGACTATCTTCTCCAGTTCCTCCAGGCCCAATCCATCGCCGAGCGCATTCTCTAAAGCGCCAGTCGCTGTTGCAACAGATCGGACTGCCGTCGGGATAACGCCGCCGTTTTGCCCTGGGGCAACAGCACCGACAACCCGCCGTCCAGACGGAGCGCCATTTTCTGAATGCTCTGCAAATTGACGATCTGCTGCCGGTTCGCCCGGAAAAATAGCGCCGGGTCTAGCTGCTCCGCCACCGCCTGCAAGGAACGCCGGATCAGGGGACTGGCTTCCGGGAAATGGACCCTCGTGTAGTTCCCCTCCGATTCCAGAAGGAAGATGTCACCCACCCGTACCACCCAGCACCGCTCGCCTTCGCGAAGGAACACTTGGGCGGGCCGGTGTTCAGGCCGCGCCGCCACGCGCCCAAGCGCCGCCGCCAGCCGGGCCGGAGCAATCGGCTTCAGAAGGTAGTCCAACGCGTTCACCTCAAAGGCTTGCAAGGCGTGCTGGTCAAAGGCAGTCGTAAAGATCACGTCCGGCGCGCGTGGACCGAGTTGCGTCAGAAGGGCGAACCCATCCATCCCGGGCATCTGTATATCGAGGAACAACAGTTCCGGCGCCAGTCCCCGGATCATCCCGAGCGCCTCCTCCCCATCGCGCGCCTCACCTGCGATCTCCACCTCCGGATGCCGTTGCAACAGCCGCCGGAGTTCCAGCCGCGCAAGCGGCTCGTCGTCAATAAGCAGAGCTTTCATGGCGTCTCAGAGAGCGGTCGGGATCAAAACCGTGGCGCGGACGCGGCCCCGACCCGCGACCTCCTCCAATCGCAAAGCGGCCTCGCCGCCGTAGAGGAGCCGCAGCCGCTCGCGCGCATTGGCCAATCCTACAGGAACTTCGTCCGGCCGTTCCCGGATCTCCAGTCTTCCTGTATTCTCCACCTCGAGTTCCAGGTGGCCCTCTTTCACCGCCGCGCGGATCGCAATGTCACCATGCCCGCTAAACCGGCTGATCCCATGTTTCACCGCATTTTCCACCAGCGTCTGCAAAAGCAGGGGAGGCACGGGGCAGTCTGCAGCCCGCGGATCGATCTGGATCTCCTGCCGCAGCCGGTCAGCAAAGCGGACACCCTCCAATGCGAGATAGTCGGAAACCACCTCGGCCTCCATCCCTAGCGGAACGGTATGTTGCCGCCCCTGTTGCAAACGGCTGCGGAGCACATTGGCCAGCCGGGTCAGCATGTCCTGTGCCCGTTCCGGGTCAATCGCGACCAGCGCCCGGATCGAATTCAGACAGTTGAACAGAAAATGCGGGCTCATCTGGAACTCCAGCGCATGCAGTTGCGCCTCCCGCAACGCCAACTGCAGATGGTCTTCCCGCTGCGAGGACACCCGGCGCTCCACCAGCCGGACATAGAGAATCGTCCACGCCGTCGTCGCGACAACCATGCCCCACCAAAGCGCGACAACCGCAATCGGACTCCACCGTCCGCCGAACAGCAGGTTCACGCCGACAATCAGTGCCGCCTGCCAGACGCTGATCGTCAACACGCCGCCCCCCAAGAGGGCCCATAGCCGGCGTAACGGCTGCGCCGGCCAACGCTTGCGAATCGCGCGCCGGAACAGATGGGTCATGCCAATGCTCGCCGATACAAACACGGCATGTCCGGCCAGCAGCGGTCCCGGCGCCGCGCCGTTCAGAAGATTGATCGCTATGCCAACAACGGAGTATCCCAACCACCCCAGAATCTGGCACATCCAGTAGGCTCTCGTCATGCTCGTAGTATCAGCCTTTCCCATGCCGGACCGGACTGGAAAGGGATGGACGGCGCAACGCCGGCGTCGAACGGTCCGCCATGGCATACTGGAGGGGACCCCGTTGAGAAGGGGACTGCATAATTCCAAACACAAGGTCAAACCTGACCGACGTGCCGATAGGGCTCTCCCCAGGGAGGGCCCTATCGCTTTTGTGCTACGTTGCGAAGGATGCCGCTCTCCCGTCGTGCCCTGTTTGGCCTACCGTTCGCCGCCGCCCTCGCCCAGCCTCGCCGCCGCCCCAACATCATCGTGTTCATGACCGACGACCACGGCGCCTGGGCCACAGGAGCCTACGGCTGCGCTGAAGCGCACACCCCAAACATCGACGCACTGGCCAAAGGCGGAGCGAAATTCACCCGGGCTTTCGCCTGCACGCCGGTCTGTTCTCCAAGCCGGATGACCTATGTCACCGGCTGCGTCCCCTCGGTTCACAGCGTGCAGGATTGGCTGCGCCCCGAAGATAGCTTCGGACCCACGGCCCAGGACTGGCTGGCCGGCCTCACAACCTACCCGGAACTGCTCGCCAAGGCCGGTTATCAGTGCGGCATGGTGGGCAAATGGCACATGGGGCACGACGAAAAAGCGCAGCGGGGTTTCACCTACTGGGCCACCGTGCCCGGTGGCGGCGGAACGTTTAAGGACGCCGTGTACGTAAAAAATGGGGTGACCACGCCCTATCCCGGATTCAAAGAAGACGCGATTGGTGATTTCGCCCTGGAATTCCTCAAACAGCAGAAACAGGACACGCCGTTCTACCTCCACGTGCCCTTCTATGCGCCCCACACGCCCTTCGATTTCCAACCCGAGGAAGACCGGAAGCACTATGCGAACGCGACGCTCTCCTGCTTCCCGGACACGCCGCAACACCCGAATCAGAACCCCGGAATCGGCCAACACCATGGCAAAAGTGCGTCAAAAAGCGCATATTTGGCGCTAATAACGGGTGCAGATCGCAATATTGGACGCGTTTTGCGCGCTTTGGAAGAGCGCGGATGGCGGGAAAACACCCTGGTGGTCTTCACCGCTGACCAGGGATACAACGCCGGACACCATGGCGTTTGGGGAAAAGGAAATGGCACCTGGCCGTTCAATATGTATGAAGAATCCATTCGCGTGCCGATGATCTGGAACCATCCGGGAACCATAAAGCCAGGTACATCAGTCACTTCCATGGTTTCTTCCTACGATTTCTTCCCGTCCGTGCTCGACTACGCCGGCGTATCCGCCCCGCCTGACAAACGCCGTCTGGGCCATAGCTACACCCCCTTCCTCCGCGGCCAAAAACCGCGCTGGGAAGACAAATTGTTCTTTGAATACAGCTATGTACGGGGAGTCCGGACACCGATGCGCAAGCTGGTGCTCCGGGCCGAGGGCTTTCCCTCCGAGTTCTACGATCTCGAAAAAGACCCGGGTGAAAAAGAAAACCGGATCGACAATCCGGCCTATGCCAAGGAAATCAAAGCACTTCGCGGCGACATGGAGCAATGGTTCCAGCGGACCGGAGCCCCGCCGCTGGATGAATGGCGGAAGACGACCCGGCAGAATCTGACAAAATATGGGGCCTTTCCGGCCAAGAAATAAGACTTAAACAAATCCGGCGCGTCCAACGTCTAGTCTTTGAAAGGGATTGATACACTAACGTATGATGCTTCGACCGGTTCTCGTCCTCCTTTCCGCCGCACTTTTCGCGGGAGCCCAGGAGACGCCGAACGTCTTCACCGGCGCCGCGCCTGACATTGAAAAGGCGCTTCGGGACCGTGTGGCAGGCTACTACCAGGCTTACGTAGACGGCAAATTCCGGCAAGCGGAGCAATTTATCGCCGAAGACACCAAGGATACCTTCTTCAATCAGGAGAAGCACAAGATCCGCGGCTACGAGATCGTTAAGATCAACTGGGACGATAGCTACAAAAAAGCGTCGGTGGTAACCCTGGTGCAGACCAATATCGTGATGCGCGGGCAATCCATTCCCGCCAACGCGCCGATGGCCACCCGCTGGAAGCTGGAAGACGGGAAGTGGTGCTACTACGTGGACCCGTCGCTTGGCCGGGAAACGCCGGTGGGAATCATGAAACCGGGCGCGGGCAACCGGACAGGCATGAAGATCGATGACATTCTGAAGGATCCCGGCATCATTTTGAACCAGGTTAAGGTCAACAAAGACAAGTTTCTAGTGCACAGCTGGGAAAAGTCCGCGGATACGATTGTGGTGACAAACGGAATGTCTGGCTCCATCACGTTGGACTTCCAGACGGAAACGATCAAGGGATTGACGTTTAAGGTAGAGAAGAAGGAACTGGGGCCGGGGGAAACGTCAAAAATCGAATTGATCTACGATCCGGAAAATCAGGCGGCCAAACCGACGCTGAAGGCCACGCTGCGGATTGAGCCTCTGGCGATGGCCAAGATTATTCCGATCGTCTTTGATATCCCCGAGGAAATCAAAAAGCAGTTGCCGAAGAAGTAGCGAACATTGGCATGCCAGTTGCTTGAGCACTGGTGGAGGCTACATTGTTCGTCGTACAACGCAATACCCCACAGACCCCGGATAGCTCCCGGACAACGCTCCTGCAGACGCGTAGCGCGACCCCGTCGCGCCAGCGAGGCAGCACCGGAACCGGTTCGGACTTCCGGCAGTCCACTGTCACGCAGGCGACACGCGCCGACGACACTTCCCCGTCACGCGTCAACAGTCAAAAAACGGTCACGACGCCCGCCGCTGTCGAAAATTCGTCAGAACCGCGCCCAGGCAACATCGTCACATCCCCGACGGGCGAAGGAGTACAGAAGCTGCTGGACGCCATGAGCGCTCTCGGCATGAGTACTTCCGGCGTCAAAATGGAATACCAGGAGAATCTGGTGATGTATCCGGGCGGCCAGTATGTGGACAAGCAGATTCAGGTGACTTCGGGCGGCAAAACAGAGCAGTTCTCGGCCCTGTTAACCGATAAAAACCCGTATGTCACCGCCTATGAAATGCAGTCTTACTTCGGCATACAAGGCACAGGCGGCAACAACGGGGCACTGCGGAAGGGCTAAGCGGCGGTCCGGTTAGACGCCGAGCTTACGCGCGATCTGCAGGAGCAGGGTCCGGTCTTCTTCCGTGAAGCCGCGATCCGGCTCCAACGTGCCTTTGATGCGGACGGCGATAATACTGCCAAATGGCACGAACAGCTCTTCCTCAGGCTTGAGAGCGCGCAACGGCGGCGGTACTTCGGGCACGTCCGCCCCTTCGATGTTGGCGGTCCCAATACCCTTCGGAGGAATGTTCACCGCAATGGCGTCCTCCTTGTAGAGCATCATCAATTCCGTCGTCGGGTTGCCATTCTCGTCAAAGATGGGCGCTCCGCTGGCGGTATAGGCGATGACCTGGTCATAGGTAATGTTCCGGCGCAGCGAGTCCTTCGCCGTCGGATCCGTCCAGTACTTCGGCGGCCGGGTGCTATCCCATTTGGGCGGCTCATGGCCGGTGGCTTTCTGGTAATCCTCACGCGTCTGGTAGTAAGGGAACAGGTACAGCGATTCCAATCCGTACCGCACTTCGCCTTGATTAGACATAAAATACGAACCTCCAGCCACGAAATTAGCAGGCACGTATAGTCCAACCGTTTTTCCGAAACCCCATAAACAATTGAAGGGGAAAGAGATAAAAATCTCTCCCCCCTCGTGAACGCTTCAGATCTTCGCTTAATTTCTTACGCTTTTTCCGCCATCTCCGGGCGCATGCCCAACTGCCGGAGACACCGGTCGATCCACAGCTTGGTCAATTTTTCCTGGGTGGAATTCTGCGACAATCGCTGCCGGAGGCTTACCCAATCGACATGATCCAGCGATTGATCCTGATTGAAGCAGGAAAATACCACGGTTTCCTTGCCCGTTTCCGGATCGCGATGTAATTGGAGACACTGGGCGCAGATCTCTTTCATCATGCACTGCATGGGCGAATTGATGGACCCGATGCCGTGCGGCTTCTTGGTGAGATAGGGGGCCAGAACGCCATGGCGGGCACGGGCGACGGCGGCCATCATACCGTCCGAACCGATGGCGATGATCCGGTCCACGTCCTGCAGTTTCAGAACGGGCGGCTCGTCCATTTCTCCCTGCAGGGCACCCTTTCCATAGGCCTCCAAGGCAGCGACAATATTGCCGACGAAGGCCAGATCGCCGGCCCGGGTGGGAGTAAAGCCCGGCGCTTCATCGCAACACCAGACAATGACGTCGGCGGCGCGTTCAATTTCTTCCACCTTATACCGGTCAATGGTCCGTTTGTAGCCGGCAATGTAGATCACACGGCTGCCGTTGGCGCGGAGCGTTTGGCCGATGGAGAACAGCACGGCGTTGCCCAGGCCGCCGCCCACCAGCAGCACGGTTTCCTTGCCCGGCGTCTCCGTTGGCGTGCCGGTGGGCCCCATCAGAACCACAGGTTCGCCCTTGCGCAGCAGCGAACAGAGGTCGGAAGAACCGCCCATTTCAAGCACGATCGTCGATAGCGTTCCGGATTCCCGGTCCACGGAGGCGCCGGTCAGCGCCAGCCCTTCCATAGCGAGAACCGTTTCCGGCGTCCGCGGCGCGATGGTTTCAAAATTCTGGAGCCGGTAGAACTGGCCCGGATTGAAGGCACGCGCCGCCATCGGCGCTTTGACGACAATTTCCACGATATTGGGCGTCAGCCGGATGACATCGGAGACGGAGGCCCGCATTTCGACGTTCAATTTTTCGATCAACTCCGGCCCGGTGATGCCTTCCGGCCTCCGGCGATCAGCCAAAATGCGGCTGACGACCGGATAGCCCTGCTTGGCGCTGCCCATGGCCTTCACCACATTTCCGCTGAAAGACGGGTGCAGGTCGCCGAAGAAGCTGATGGCTTTGCCGTCGGCCCGGAGAGATGTCAATACGCGGGTTTCATTCGGTTTCGCGACCCGTTCCGGCTTAACCGGCGCGCCCGTTTCGTCCAGCGCCTGGAAATACTTGCCATCCAGCATGAAGTTGGTGCTGTCTTCGCGTTCGAGCACGGTGTTTGGCTGCGTACCGGCGGCGACCAGAATGGACTTGGCCGGCAATGTGGTCATCTCCCCCGTGTTCACGAGTTTCTGTTTTTCGGCGTCCCAGGCAAGCTTGGACAAAGTAATGGAAACCGAATGGCCGAAACGGTCAACGCCCACTTCCTCGGGCGAGAGGCATTCGGCGAAATGAATGCCCTCTTCCAGAGCCTTGGCCACTTCTTCATGGTTCAGGGTGTAGGAAGGCGAGTCAATCATCCGGCGGCGGTAGGCCAGCGTCACGCCGCCCCAGGATTGCAGCAACCGGAGATAGACCGGATTGCGGCCCTCGGCAGCGGCGGCATCGTCTTCGGCGACAATGGCGCGGGCGTGTTCCAGGAATTCATCGGCGATCAGATTTTCTTCTTCATTCCAGACGGCGCGAACGGCAGCCTCTCCGTTCGCAGCGCAAAGGCCCTCATACCGCTGGAGGAATTTCTTCACCTGAACGGGATAATACGCGAGCGATTCGGTAGCCGTATCGACAGCGGTCAGACCGCCGCCGATAACCACAGCCGGCAAGCGAAGCTGCAGGTTGGCGATCGAGTTCGTGCGGGCCGCCCCGGATAATTGGAGCGCCATCAGGAAGTCGGAAGCCTGGCGAACGCCGCGGGCGAGTCCGTTTTTCATGGGAATCACCGTAGGACGGCCGGCTCCGGCACAAAGCGCGATGTGATCAAACCCGAGTTCGAAGGCGCTATCCACGGTGATCGATCCGCCGAAGCGGACGCCGCCGAACATGGCGAAGCGACGGCGGCGCTCGATGAGCAGCCGAATCACTTTAAGAAAATTCTTATCCCAGCGAACCGTAATGCCGTATTCGGCCACGCCCCCGAAGCCCGCCATGATGCGGTCATCGAGCGACTCATAGATTTCGTGAATTTCACGAATGGCACGGAAAGGACGGCGGTTTCCGAACGCATCGACGCCTGACAGGTGCTCCGGCAGCGGTTCAATTTTCAGACCGTCAACGGCGCAAACGGTGTGCCCGTCATTCAGCAAATGGTGCGCCAGCGCGTAACCGGCGGGGCCGAGCCCCACCACCAACACTTTGTATCCGGTATCGGCCTTGGGCAACGGGCGTTGGAAGTTGAGCGGATTCCAGCGTGTGAGGAGCGAATAGATTTCAAAGCCCCAGGTGAGGTTCAACACCTCTTTCAGCGCGCGGGTTTCGGCCTGCGGGATGTTGACCGGTTCCTGCTTCTGGAACACGCAGGACTTCATGCAGTCGTTGCAAATGCGGTGCCCCGTGCCGGCGCACATCGGATTATCGATGGTGATAATCCCCAATGCGGCGACCGTATGGCCCTTGACCATCGCCGAATGGAACTCGGAGATTTTTTCTTCCAGCGGGCAGCCGTTCAGCGTAACGCCGAAGTGCGACTTCTTGAACTCTCCCGTCTTTTCGCGCAGACCGGTGGAACAGGAGTCCTTGCCCTGGTTGTGGCAATGGATGCAATAGTTGGCTTCATCGAGCGCGCCCGTGAGGTCCGTACCCGCATCCGTCAGTCCGAAGCCTTCCCGATGCCGCCACTCTCTTTCCGGGAAGACGAAGCGCTCTGCGTTGAATTGAGTGATAGTTTCAACGGGAACCAGGGACTCCCATTCCAGTTTGTGGGGCTTCTTGAACAGAATGCCGGACTTGTGTTTCTCACGGCCGGGCTTGGTGTAATGCGCCCAGGCGGCATACTTGGCGGCAACTTCGAGGTGATGCGCGTGACCGGCCGGGTCGTCCAGCCATTTCGTCACAGCGCGGGCGTAGGCTAGTTCACAGAGCGGTTCGCCGAAATAGGTCTCCAATTCCGCTTGCAGCGCCTTGCCGTGCAAGTGCTGCGCATCCGCTTCCTTCACGGAGGTGAGCGCTTTCCGCTGCACGAAATTCCGCTTCACTGTGTAGAGCGGGGCCAGTTCGGAGTGCTGATGCTGGAGTTCGCGGACCTCCTTTTGAATCTGGAAGAGCTCCCCGAGGAAGTCCTCCAAATGAGGCGCAAGCGAGAGAATCAGCGCCGACTCGGCTTTGCGGTCCAATGCTTTGGGATCGACACGGGCCGCCAGCAACTGCGGCAACAGCGCGGCATCGCCGGACTCCAGGAACCGCTGAAACGCTACGTCGACCTTGGCCAGGCCCTCCGACGTGTAGAGCTCTTCAAACTGCAGGCCAAAGGATAGAGAAAGATTGTCGCCAGACTTCATTTCGGTGTATTGGTTGGGGAAAAGGAGGGAAGGCGGAACGATTCCGCCTCAATCCTCTATTTTGGCACGACCCGCAACAGAAGAAATATGTCGATGATGGAGGAATAACTCCCCAGCAAAGGATAGCCGCACCATGGAACGTTTGAAGGGCAAAAACGCATTAATCACCGGAGCGACCTCCGGCATCGGCCTGGCGATCGCAATCCGCTACGCCCAGGAAGGCGCCAATGTGGCATTGAACTATATCGGCAGCGCCGAGGCGGCCGAACAGGCGCGAGCCGCCGTCACCGCCGCGCGCACAGACGCAGGCCGGGAGATCACGGTCCTGGCCGATGTCTCCAACGAAGAACAAGTCCAGAACATGTTCCGGCAGACGGTGGAGGCCTTCGGCCGGCTGGACATACTGGTGAACAACGCGGGCATTCAAAAGCCGGAGCCGTCTCACGAAATGACCGCCGCGGATTTCGACCGGATTGTGGCCGTCAATCTCCGCGGACCATTTTTGTGTTCCCGTGAGGCGTTGCGCTGTTTCCTGCACCAGGGAGGCGGCGGCGTAATTCTAAACAATTCGTCTGTTCACGAAATTATTCCCAAGCCGAAGTATGTGAGCTACTCGGTGACCAAGGGCGGCGTGGAGAACATGACGAAGACGTTGGCGCTGGAGTACGCCGACCGCGGAATTCGGGTCAACGCGGTGGGACCTGGCGCCATTGTCACGCCCATCAACCTCGCATGGATCAACGATGAAAAGGCGCGGCGCGAAGTGGAAAGCCACATCCCGATGGGCCGGCCCGGCGCGGCATCGGAAATTGCGGCTGTTTTCGCCTTTCTCGCTTCCGACGAGGCGTCCTACATCACCGGGCAAACGATCTTTGCTTGCGGCGGCTTAACGTTGTATCCGGAGTTCCGGACCGCCTGGGCGTCAGGCGAGTAAACATTCCGGCAGAACCATCCCGGCCAGCGGAATTCCCGCAACGGCTTCCCGCGCAGTGCCGTCTGGAAAAATGCCAGCCGCCTGACAGCACTGCGCCGTTTGCTCCTTTTGGCGCCAGGTTTGCGCGTGACAAGGAAAGCGGGACGGTGTCCATTACCGAAACCCCGAACAGCCGGCGCCGGCGCAGTTAGATTCGGGTCCCGCCAAGGGAGAGACCGTTATGTTGGGTACGAAATCCGTGGAACGTTCCGGCTCTTGGATGGGAGCTGTGCTCTTTTCCTTGACTTGTTGGATTCTGTTCGTGTTTTGGTTGCTGGGCCTATATATGCGGAGCGGCGGATCGCGCGGCGCCGGTTCGGCGCTGGAGTTATAGCCCAATCATCGCGATGCCGTGAGCGATTTGCCGTGGGCGGGCGGTTGCAAGCCGCGAAAGACGGCGACATCCAGATGTTGCCCGTCGGTGAGAAAACGAATCTGGCCGCCGTAGTCCGTGCGTAGGACATGTACGCCACGTTCTTCCAGTCGAGCCATGACGTCCGGGTGAGGGTGGCGGTAGAGGTTATCCAACCCGGCTGATACGACGGCGAAAGTGGGCCGGGCCAGGTCGAGAAATTCCGCCGTAGAGGAGGTCCGGCTGCCATGATGGCCGAGCTTCAGCACGTCTACGGCCTCCACCGCGTTCTCCCCGGCCAAGCGCCACTCCACCTCTTTTTCGGCATCGCCTGTCAGCAGAAAGGCCCTGCGTCCCAGCCGGACGGAAAGCACGAGGGAGTCATTGTTGCGAGGGATAACATCGGGCACGTGATCGGGAAATGGCGCCAGCACGCGGAACTGCGCGCCTCCGTAGGCGAAGGTTTCGCCGCCCAGTCTGGGCACAATGCGAACGCCATGAGACGCCGCCACGGCGCGGAGCCGCTTCCAGACCTCGCTCTCTCCCATGGCGCCGACCCAGATTTCACGCGGGCGGAAATTGACGATCAGCGCGGCTAAGCCGCCGCTGTGGTCTTCGTGAGCGTGGGTGAGGGCGATGGCGTCCACGCGCTGGATGGAACGGGTCCATAGATACGACGAGACGACATCTTCACCGATATCCAGCTTGGGTTTGGGCCGCCCTTTGAAACCAGGCACGCCGCCGCCATCGATAATGACGGTGCGGCCCTCCGGCGTGATGACGAGAACGGAGTCACCCTGGCCGACGTCCATGGCGGTGACCTCGAGTTGACCGGCCGCGGTGAGCGGCGCAAAGGGGTGAATGACCAATAGCGCAAAGAGGGCGCAAACGGCAGCGAAGGCCATCCACCGTACCGGCGTGCGGCGCCGGGCAACAAGGGCCAGCAGAATCAGAGCCGCCGTAAAAGCGAGCGACAGCCAGAGCGGAGGATCGGGAATACGCCAATCCGGCTCCAGACGGGAGAAAAATTCGGCGATGCCGCGCGCCATTTCCAGGAGCAATCCAGCCAGCCAGGCAAGCGGGGTAAGGTTGGTCAGGACAGCGAGGAAGCCAACGAGGACCACCGTATTCATGATGGGGACAATCAACACGTTCGCCGCCATTCCGCTGAGCGAAACACGGTGAAAGAACAGCGCCATGGGCAGTGCGAGAGCCACCTGGACCACCGCAGAGAGCATGAAAATTTCGTAGAGATAGAAGAACGTGCGCACCAGCGCGGAAACCAAGGCGATGCAACGCTTTTCGGCAATGCCGGTCCAGGCGGCAATGGTTTGGGCAAACAGGCGCGCTTCCACGCGCATGGAACAGATACGCCACTCCAAATCCACATCGTGTTGATCCTGGACGAGGTCGCGGAAGCCCATGACTATGGGACGGGTGTAAGCTTCAAAAAGCGGACCGGCCAAGGCTCCGATGGCCAGGACGCTCAGGACGCTGAGTTGGAAACTGCCCTCGAAGAGTTGGCCGGGGTCGATGAGTAGAAAGCAAATGACAACTGTGGCCAGGGCATTGAGGATATGCGTCTGGCGGTGCCAATACCGCGTGAGGAGAAACAGCGTAAATCCGCCGGCGGCGCGGCCGATCGGCGCCGTCATCCCGCTGGCGCCGGCATAAATCCAGGCGGCGACAAAGGAGAGAATCAGCGACAGACCAGGCCGCCCGCTTGCATAGCGCAGGAGGAAAAGCAGGTGGCCGGCGAGAACGGTGAGGTGCAGACCGCTGATGACAAGCGCGTGATAGGTGCCTGTGCGGCGGTAATGTTCGGTCCAGGCCTTCTCCAAACGTGTGTTTTCGCCGGTGAGCACGGCCTGCATCATGATCGTCTTGTAGGCGTCATTTTGATAGAGGGCCTCCAGGCGATCCAGCGCGGCCGTACGGATGCCGAAAAGCCAGCCCTCCCATTTCGAGCCGCATTCGCCCGGCAGGACGGAGACCGTTCCGCCCGTGCGTGTCGAGATGTTCCAGTAGATATTGCGGCGGGCAAGATAGCCCTCGAAGTCAAAAGCGCCCGGGTTGCCGAAATTGTGCGGCGGACGGACGCGGCCTTCCAGTTCCACGCGCTGGCCATAGCGGAGGCGCGGCGCCGTCTGGCCCTCACGGAGATTGACCGAGACGCGACCGCGCGCGCCGGGCGCCAATTCCATGGTGAACTGCTCCCGATTCTCAGAGAAAACGGAGGGTTCCACCACGCAACCTTCTACAATGACGGCTTCCGACGC
>DASTML010000211.1:0-2263 GCA_035714175.1 Bryobacteraceae bacterium
GCGCGCGTCTTCCAGTCCCACTTCCAGCGAGGGGAAGCGGGTAATTTTGCCGACATGGTTGGCGACGATCTGGTCGCACGAAACACCGGCTTTGATATCGACCATCGTTTTGCGCGGATGGACGCCGGTGAGATAGGCTCCGCAGCAACGGCCGTGGTCGCCCGGTCCATCAAGAAGCGCGCGGCCATTGTTTTGCGTCAGATTGCTCAGGATGTTGATGTCCTGGCGCATGGATTCCAACGGTTTCAGGATCTTGGGCAGGTCCCCCGTGAAGGCCCCTTCCTCCTTCGGCGTCCAGTGGCGCATATCGATGCCGTTGGGCACATAGACAAAGGCCATGCGGACGGGCTTGCCGCCGGGGATGCGGCTCGAGTTCATGGCGGGCGCCATGGCGTCGAAGAAGGGCAGCGCGATCGCCGTTCCGGCGCCGCGCAACATGGTCCGGCGAGAGAGGGACTTCCTGGTTACAATCATCGTTCGGCTACCTGGTTGTGAGCTAATTGTTGGCCGGGTGCTTCGCCGCGCCGCATCTGGAAGGGCAGGCTATGCACAATTTCCTGAATTAACAACTGGAAGGGATAGCCGTTGGCGGCTAGTTTCTTACCGATGGATTCAACGGTGCGGCGGTCATAACGTTCCAATCCACGTCCCAATGAGTATGTCAACATTTTCTCCGTAATGCACCGGGTAAAGTCCGGCATTTGGTCCAGGAGAAGTGTCCGCATTTCCGCGGGCGTCTGGAAGGATTTACCGTTGGGCATGGTCCCGCTAACATCGATGGGAAAGTTACCATCCCTGGCGCGCCATTTTCCGGTGGCGTCATAGTTTTCGAGCCCGAAGCCGAGGGTGTCCATGCGGTTATGGCAGGAGGCGCAGGCGGGGTTGGAACGGTGCTTTTCCATCTGCTGGCGCAGAGAACCAGCGCTGCCGACGGAACCTTCGTCGAGCGGCGGTACATCCGGCGGCGGAGCGGGAGGGGGCGCGCCGAGCACGTTCTGAAGAACATACTTGCCGCGAATTACTGGCGAGGTGCGGGTGGGGTAACTGGAAACAGTAAGTACGCTGGCCTGGCTCAGTATACCGCCGCGCTGGGAAGTGGCAAGCTCAACTTTGCGGAAGTCGGGGCCCGTGACGCCTTCGATGCCGTAATGCTTGGCAAGCATTTCATTGAGGAAGGTGTAGCGGGCGTTGAGGAAGTCCGTAAGGGGCAGGTTTTCCCGGAGAACGTGTTCGAAGAACAGGCGCGTTTCTGTGCGCATGGCATCCTTCAATTCCGGTCCCCACTCCGGGAAGATCTTCGGATCGGGCTTGACCTGATCGAGGTTGCGGATTTCCAGCCATTGGCCGGCGAAATTATCGGCCAGAGCGGCGCTGCGCGAATCGGCCAGCAGCCGCTTGAGCTGCCCGTCCAATACGCCGGGTTGGCGGAGCTTGCCGGATTCGGCGAGGCCCAGTAATTCATCATCCGGCATGGAACTCCAGAGGAAATAGGACAGCCGGGAGGCGAGTTCCACATCTGAAACGCGGCTGACGCGAGAAGGGTCGTTGGGCGCGGGATGTTTCTCAATGCGGAAGAGGAAGTGCGGCGAGACCAGCACGGCCTGCATGGCGAGTTGGATGCCTTGTTCGACGGACTGGCCTTCCTTGCGCGCCATGGCGACAAAGCCTTCGAGCGGCGCGATATCGGTGCGCGTTACGGGGCGGCGGTAGGCGCGGTGGGCAAAAGCGGTGAGAATTTTTGTGACGCACGCGGGGCCGGAGTTGGGATCACAAAGGAGCACGCGTTTGCGGCTGGCGCGTTCGACCTTGGCCGGGTACGGCCCGATGAACTTCACCATGTTGAGAAACTTGTTTTTCTTATCGCTGTAGGCCTCCTTATCGGTTAGGGATTTCACAAAGTCATCGCCGATGAAGCCGACGCGAAAGACGTGATCGCCTTCGGGCAGGAAGAGGCGGAAATGCTCTTCCGAGTAGGGGTTGAAATAGACGAGGCCGGAGGGCTTGGTCTCCACCTTCTGTTGATAGATGAGTTTGCCGTCCATCCAGAAGCCCATCTGAACCGGGGCGGCATCCTTGGCGCGTTCACCGGGGAGGCCGATGGTGACTTCGTACTCGCCGTCCCAATCGACGCGGTGAGCGGCTTCTATAGTGGAGCGATCGAGGCGGCGGATGGTTTTGGTCTTGGAGTGATATTCGAATTCGACGGGTTTGGCTGGCAGAGGATCAGCGCCGAGGGCGCGGGAGGCGATGGTTTCGGCGGCTT
>DASTML010000212.1:0-7747 GCA_035714175.1 Bryobacteraceae bacterium
TTCGAGCGCGCGCAGACCGCTCTGCCTACCAATACGGCCGGCTCCGGCAACTCGTTTGCCAGCTTCCTGTTGGGCCTTCCGAATGACGTGCAGTTCTCCACGCTGCCCTATCCCGATCCGTGGATCAAGTACGGTTACCATGCCGGTTTCTTCCAGGATGACTGGCGCGTGACCCCGAAGTTGACCCTGAACCTGGGTATCCGCTACGAAGTGCCGATCGGTTTCCACATGGCGAACTACCAGTTCTCCATGGTTGATCTGAACCTGCCGAACGCCGCCGCCGGCGGTTTGCCCGGCGCCATGATCTACGCCGGCAACGGCGTGGGCCGTACGGGCACGAAGCGTTTCTATCCGACCGACTTTTCGAACCTCGGACCGCGCGCCGGGTTTGCGTATCAGTTGACGTCCAAGACCGTTCTCCGCGGCGGCTACGGTATCTTCTACCAGACGCTGGGCAACGGCGGCTGCGGTTGCCAACTCGGCTTTGGCGGCATTCCCGGCCAGATCCTGGGCAATGGCGTGGAAGCCGCGCTGCAGTGGGACACCGGTTTCCGGATTCCGCAGGGCGCCAAGCCTCCGTTTATCGACCCGACCGCGTTCAACTTCCAGAACGTGGATCACTTGGGCGACAACTTCGGCAAGGCTCCTCGCGTGCAGAACTGGAGCTTCAACATCCAGCACGAAGTTAAGAAGTTCCTGATCGACATCGGCTACGTGGGCAACCGCGCGACCCGCTTGGCCTCCACGCTGTACATCAATCAGGTGGATCCGAAGTACCTGTCGCTGGGCAGCCTGCTCCGCCTGCCGATTTCGGACCCGCAGGTTGCGGCCGCTGGCTTCAAGAAGCCGTTTGCCGCTTTCCCCGACAACCAGCCGTTGGCGCAGGCGTTGCGTCCGTATCCGCAGTATTTCAATATTGCGGACCGGAACGCCGGCGTTGGCCGCACCTGGTATGACTCGCTGCAAGTGATGGTGATTCGCCGGTTCGGCTTCTGGCAGACCCAGACCTCCTATGTGCGGTCGAAGTCCCAGACGTTCCTGCACTATCGCCAGATCTTCAGCCAGACCCAGACGTCTCCGCAAAACAACTACGATCTGTCGGACAGCAAGACCTATTTGCCGTTCGACCAGCCGAACTTCTTCAACAGCTTGAACACGTTTGACCTGCCGTTCGGCCGTGGCAAGAAGTACCTCAGCAGCTCTGGCCGTGGCCTGGATGCCGTGGTGGGCGGATGGACGATCGGGTTCATTGCGCAGTACCGTTCCGGCACCTTGATCGACGTGGCTCCGCCGAACACGCTGAACAACGGTACGCTGTTCACGCAGTTCAAGAAGGCGAATGCGACGGGCGTTCCGGTCCGCACTGGCGTTGACCGCCGCGATATCGATCCTGCCAACCCGCAGGCTCGTTATTTCGGTTGCAACGCGGTACCGCTGCCGGGCAACCCGAATGCGTATACCTGCGCTGCCGGCTCCACGCCGTTTGTGGCTCCTGGCGAATTTGAGTTCGGCAACGTTTCCCAGTTCATCGGGAACTTCCGCCAGCCGCCCATCTTCACCGAAAACATGTCGATCCTGAAGCGGTTCACGCTGTTCCCGATGCGGAACGACGGTGGACTGAAGTTCACCTACTCGGCGAACATCTTCAACCTGTTTAACCGGACGAACTTCGGTGTCAACGGTGCGATTGGCAATGCTGATTTCGGTCGCGCCTCGAACCCGCAGAACAACCCCCGCTTGGTCACCATGGGTCTGCGCCTGGAATTCTAGTTCCAGGTTCAGCCGCTAGCAATGAAAAAGGCCGCCCCTACCGAGGCGGCCTTTTTGTATTTGTTTTGTTGTTATCTAGAAGGCTTGGTTCAGATCGGCGCAGATGTCGGCAGCGTCTTCGATGCCGACGGAGAGGCGGACCAGGCTGTCGCGGATGCCGAGGCGCTCACGCTGTTTGGGCGACAGGTCGCGGTGCGAGCTCATGGCGGGGTAGAGCATCATGGTGTGCACGTCGCCTAACGAGGTGGCCTTTACGACGAGCTTGAGCTTGTTCATGAAGGCGAACACTTCTGCTCGGCCGGCGTCCTTGATTTCGAAGCTGATCATGGCTCCGAACTTGCCTTCGGGGAGAAGCGCGGCAAGCGTGGCGGCGTCGGCGTGGGCTGGGTCGTTGAGATAGTTCACCTTGGCGACGCGCGGGTGGTTGCGGAGGAACTCCGCCACCGCGATGGCGTTCTGGCACTGGCGTTCCATGCGGAGCGGGAACGTTTTGATGCCGCGCATGGCGAGATAGGCCTCGAAGGGGCCGAGCGTCGGGCCGTAGGTCTTGGAGAGAGTTCGAAGCGTATCGAAGTGGGCTTCGTCGCTGACGATGAGGCCGCCCATGACGTCCCCATGCCCGGCCAGATACTTGGTCAGCGAGTGGACGACCAGATTCGCTCCGAGTTCGAGGGGGCGGACCAGGAGTGGCGTCGCGAAGGTGTTGTCGACGATGAGCGCCGCTCCGGCTTCCTTACAGAGCGCGGCGATTTTTTCGATCGAGCCGACGCGGAGCAGGGGATTGGAGATGGTCTCCATGAGCACGGCGCCGGGTTTTTCTTCGGCGATGGCGGCCGCCACCTTTTCCAGGTCACAAATATCGACGAACGTGGTTTCGATGCCAAAAGGTTCCATGACCTTGGCGAGAAGGTTGATGGTCGCGCCGTACAGGGCATTGGCGGCGACGATCTTCTTGCGGCGGTCGAGCAGGGCGGTGGTGATTGCCAGTTCCAGGGCGGCCATGCCGGTAGAACAAGCGAGGGAACCGTGACCGCTTTCGAGGGAGGCGCAGAGCTCTTCGAGCGCGTGGTTGGTCGGGTTGTCGTACCGGGCGTAGGCGTAGCCTTCGACTTCGTTGCCGAACACTTGATCGGTGGTCTCAATGGACTCGTAGACGAAGCTGGAGGCGGTGTAGATGGGCGTCGTGACCGGGATATGATCGCCCTGTTTTTTGCGGTCGCCGGCGTGGACCGCCTTGGTGTAGATGTTCATTTTCGTTTCCAGCGGGTGCCTTCCTTGGTGTCTTCGAGGATGATTCCTTTTTCGAGCAGTTCGGCGCGGATGGCGTCGGCGCGGGCGAAGTCGCGGGACTTCTTGGCGGCGTTGCGTTCGGCTGCAAGGGCGTCGATTTCGGCGTCGGCGAGGCCGCCTTCGACGGCGGTGGGCTTGAGCACATCGAAGACTTCATCGAAACGGGCAAGCAGGGCGAGCGCCGTGGGAACGTTGCCGGACTGGAAGCCGTGGGCGTCCATGGCGGTGTTGGTGTCGCGGATGTATTCGAAGATGACGCCAAGGGCGTTGGCGGTATTAAGGTCGTCGTCCATCGCTTCTTCGAAGCGAGCGAGAGCGTCGCCGGTCCGTTTGGCCGCCGCTTCGTTTTCGCCTTCGGGGAATTTGTCGGTTTTGAGGCGAAGTTCGAAGTTGCGAAGACGTTCGATGGAGGTGGCGGCCGCTTTGAGGCCGTCGAACGTGAAGTTAAGCTTATTGCGGTAGGGGACGGCGGCGAGGAGGTAGCGGACAGCCTCGGGCTGGTAGCCGAGCTTGATCACGTCGCGAAGCGTGTAGTAGTTGCCGAGCGACTTCGACATCTTCTGGCCTTCGACGATCAGGTGTTCGGCGTGAATCCAGAAGCGCGCGAAGGGCTTGCCGGTGACGGCTTCGCTTTGCGCGATTTCGTTTTCGTGATGGGGGAAGGTGAGATCGATGCCGCCGGCGTGAATGTCGAGGGTTTCGCCCAGGTATTTCATCGCCATGGCGGAGCACTCGATGTGCCAACCGGGGCGGCCGTCGCCGATGGGAGTGTCCCAACTCGGTTCGCCTTCCTTTTTCTGTTTCCAGAGTACGAAGTCGCGGGCGTTCTCCTTTTCGTATTCGTCGACGTCGACGCGGGCTCCGGCGATCATGCCGCCGAAGTCGTTGTGGGAGAGCTTGCCGTATTCGGGGAACTTGGCGATGCGGTAGTAGACGGAGCCGTCGCTTTCGTAGGTGATGCCCTTTTCGGTGAGCGACTGGATGAGCGACACCATTTCATCGATGTGTTCGGTGGCGCGGACCAGCTTTTCCGGGCGCTGGAGGCGGAGCGTGTCCATGTCTTCCAGGAACGCTTTTTCGTAGGGCCGGGTGTAGTGGGTGATCGAGATGTTCTGCTGAACGGCGGAACGGATGATTTTGTCGTCCACGTCGGTGATGTTCATGACGTGGAGGGTGTCCAACCGGCGGGCGCGGAGCCAGCGGCGCAGGATGTCCTGAAAGGTGAAGGTGCGGAGATTGCCGATGTGGGCGTAGTTGTAGACGGTGGGTCCACAGACGTACATGCGCACGGTCTTGCCGTCGGCGGGGGCGAAGTCTTCGACCTTTTGGGTGAGCGTGTTGTAGAAGCGAATCGGCATCGAGGAGGGTAAACCTCTATGATACGATGCCGGGAAAACCGCGCCTTTAGCGATGGGTCTGCAGGAGCGGATCCGAGGCGAGATGGAGCGTTTCGTTGTCGTGCCGAAGCAACCAGGCCCCACCAACGCGGGCGATGGCATTGACGGCGGCGTGGCGGATGGAGCCAGCGAGGCGGTTGACTTCCGGGCCGGGCAGTTGAAGGGCGCGACCGAGGGCGAGGGCGGTGGGTGCGGCGGAAGTGAAGACGAGAATGGGGCCGTTGGAGAGGGCGGCGGCGGTATCGTCAAAGACTTCGGCGATGCGCTGGCTGAACGCGGGCCACGATTCGCCGCTATATTGGCACTGGCCGGTGAGCCAAGCTTTCATGACGACGTTATCGAGCAGGTCCTGGCTGGTTTCCGGGTCGCGGAAGCGTTCGTCGGATTCGCGGAGGGCGGGGAGAAGTTCGTCGTAGAGGTGGAAGAAGTCAAACTCATTCCAACGAGCGTCGGTACGGAGGACGGGAGGGGAGGAGAACTGGCTGAGCGCGTTGGCGGCGGATTCTCGCTGGCGGCGAAGGGTGCCGGAGACCGCGTATTGGAAGGCGGCGGGAAGGGCGGCGAGGTGGGTTCCAAGCAGGCGGGTTTGCGTGTGGCCTAGCGGGGAGAGTTGATCGTAGTCGTGCCGCGGGCCGGGTTGACCATGACGCAGCAGATAGAGGGTGCTCATGGAACCAGGATAAGAAATACCTGAGGAGGTGTTAGAATTCGCGGAAGGACGATCTGCTATGGAAACCAAGAAGCCGTTGTACTACCTGGAGAGCGATTTGGGGATGGATGCGATGAGCCTTGCGCCGCCGAACCCGGAACAGGACCGGCGCGCCTTTCTGGTGACGAAACTGGCGGCGGGATTCGCGATGGCGGTACGTCCCGTATCTGCCGAGACGATTGTGACCAGCGCGGAGGGGTTGACGGCGGGCGAGGTGAAGATCCCGGTTGCCGACGGGACGATTCCGGCCTACCGCGCCATGCCTGCCACCGGGATGAAGCATCCGGTTGTGTTGGTGGTGCAGGAGATTTTCGGCGTGCACGAGCATATTAAGGATGTATGCCGCCGGTTTGCGAAGTTGGGTTATCTGGCGATTGCTCCGGAGATGTATGCGCGACAGGGCGACGTCAGCAAATTAACCGATTTTGGCGAGATTTTGAAGATTGTCGGCAAAGTGCCGGATTCGCAGGTGATGTCGGACCTGGACGCGGCGGTAGCGTATGCGGGTAAGACGGGCGGAGACACGTCCAAGCTGGGCATTACGGGTTTTTGCTGGGGAGGGCGCATTGTGTGGCTCTATGCGGTGCACAATCCGCAATTGAAGGCGGGCGTGGCTTGGTACGGACGCCTGATTGGACAGGCCAGTACACTGACGCCGAAGTATCCGTTGGACGTCGCAGCGGACTTAAAGGCTCCGGTATTGGGTCTTTACGGGGCAAAGGACCGTGGGATTTCGCTGGAATCTGTAGAGAAGATGAGGGCCGCGTTGCAGGCGGCGGGCAAGAAATCGGAGATCAAGGTCTACGACGATGCCGACCATGGTTTCCATGCCGATTACCGGCCGACCTATCATAAAGCCAGCGCGGAGGACGGATTTCGCCGCCTGCTGGCATGGTTCAAACAAAACGGGGTTGCCTGACAAGCAATTGGTAACGGGCGGCCCGGGTAATATATCTAGGAACTTGGAGGGCTACTATGTTTGGTTTGATCGGAACTTTGATTTCCGGCCTGGTAGTTGGAATTGTCGCCAAGTTGTTGATGCCGGGGAAAGACCCGGGCGGCTTTATCATCACGATTGTGCTTGGCATAGTCGGTTCGTTTATCGGCAGTTGGATCGGACAGAGCTTGGGGTTCTATCTGCCTGGCGAGCCGGCGGGGTTTCTGATGTCTGTACTGGGGGCGATTGTACTCCTGTTCGGATATCGAATGATTCGACCTTCGTAAAGGCCAATGGGTAATCTGGCAGTACTTTCGAACGTACTCGGTCTTGCGATCGGGGCGGGATTAAACCTGTATGCCGCTATCCTGGTGACGGGACTCGGCATCCGGTATGGTTGGCTGCACAATTTGCCGGGTGAGCTCAGTCTGCTGGCTCACCCGGCAGTTTTAATTACGGCGGGCGTCTTGTACGTCGCGGAATTTATCGCCGATAAGGTTCCGTTCTTCACCCCCATCTGGGACGGAGTGCATACGTTCATCCGGCCTGTGGGTGGGGCGGTGCTGGCGTTGAGCGCGACGGCGGATATGCAGCCGCTGGTGAAAATTCTGGCAATGATCGCTGCCGGGACGATTGCGCTTGGCGCGCATTCCTCCAAGATGGGATTGCGGCTCATGGCGCATGCGACGCCGGAACCTGCGACCCATTCCACCATCAGCGTGGCGGAGGACTTTGGCGTGGTGGCGCTGTTGGCGCTGGCATACGAATATCCATGGATTGCCGTCCCCGTGTTGCTGTGCCTTGTCGGGGGGATCGTGGCATTCTTGCCGTTGTTGATCCGCATTGCGCGATTCCTATTGGCGGGGCTGTTGGGGCGCGTATCATCATGGATCTCACTGGCTCCCGTGGGCGATGTTCCGGGCACCGTGCGGGCGTTCGCCCGCGGCGCGAGCGGTGTGCCGCGACTGACCGACGGTTGGCTGCACCCCGAACGAGGCGAGTTCCACTTTCGGAGTTGGGGCAGGAAACGGATGGTACAGACGGGAACTTTGGAACCCGGCATAGAGTGGGGCTTTGTATTTAACATCGCCCGCACAACCAGTGGGACCAGTTTTTATCTAACGAAAGAATGGTGTGCTTGCCTGCGGCGGCACACTACCTCCCATAACCCGGCTTGACGAATGTATCCCGCAGGAGTTGTTCAAAGGCGGGGGTACAGACCAATGCGTTGCCGGCATAAATGGAATCCGTGCCCTCAAAGTTGAAGAACTTGCCGCCTGCCTCCTCCACGATAACCTTCATGGGGCAGAGATCCCACGCCTTAGCGCTGGGTTCGATCCAGACGTCCGCCTGACCGCTGGCGACCATCATGATATCGGGAGAGCCGGACATGCTGCGCATGCACCAGAACTGCGAGATGAAATCGAGCACGATCTCGCGGTACGGCCACTTTTTGTTGTTCTGCATGCCGTTGAAGCAGACAACGGCGCGATCCAGGCGGTCAACGGCGGAGACGCGGATAGGCCGGTCATTACACCAGGCGCCTCCTCCCACGGAACCCATATAGGTCTTAGCCATGACGGGAAAGTGCGCGATGCCGGCAACAGGGTTTCCCTCCTGTTCCAGACCGAGAAGGACGCCCCA
>DASTML010000213.1:0-12529 GCA_035714175.1 Bryobacteraceae bacterium
CCTTGCGCTGCCAGCCGCACAGCGTGGATCAGGTCCCCGTCGCGCGACTCCTTCAGCACATACCCCTTCGCTCCCGCTTTCAACGCGCGGAGGACGAAAGCTTCGTCGGTATGCATGCTGAGGATCAATACCGCCGTACGCGGATGCTTCGACGTAATTTGTTGGGCGGCTTCAATCCCGTTTAGCCGGGGCATGGTGATATCCAGAATGACCACGTCCGGCGCCAGTTGCTCCACCAGCGCACAGGCTTCGGCGCCGTCATTGCCTTCTCCCGCCACGGTAAAGTCGCTCTGTTCTTCGAGCACCAATCGCAAACCGCGCCGCATCACGGCGTGGTCATCCGCCAGCACAATCCGAATCATAGGCCCTCCCGTAGCGGCAGCCGCACGGTGACGGCCGTTTCGCCGGGCCGGGAGCGCAGGGAGAGGGTCCCTCCCACGGCCGCCGCTCTTTCTTCCATGCCCAGGATGCCCAGCCCTTTTTGTTTGGAGGGGAGGAACCCGCGCCCATTGTCACGAACCTCCACCTCCAACGTGCCGCCGGCCCGGCGCATAGTCACCCGTGCTTCGGTCGCTTCGGCGTATTTCACCGCATTATGCAGCGCTTCCTGGACGATCCGGTAAATACAGGTGCGCTGCGCTTCCGGCAGGTTGTCGCCGGCCTCTTCTTCCGCTATGGTGCGCACATGCAGGCCGTGCCGGCGTTCCACCTCTCGCGCCTGCCAATGCAGCGCGGGCACCAGGCCCAATTCGTCCAGCAGGGAGGGCCGCAGCACGAGCGACAAATCGCGCACCCGGCCCACCGCTTCCTCGGCCGTCTTTCGAATGGACGCCAGGATCGGCGCGCACCCTGCCGCCGGGTCGATCCGGGATTCCAAGCGGCCAAGGTCCATCAGCATAGCGGTCATCGACTGTCCCACTTCGTCATGTAGTTCGCGAGACAAACGCCGGCGCTCCTCTTCCTGCGTCTGGACCAGCTTGGCTGAAAGCTGCCGTAGGTCTCTGCGCGCTGCCTCCGCCTCCAGAAATCGCGCGGCGGCCTGCCGCTGGAGTTTCCACTGCCTGGCGCCCACCGCCAACGCCAGGCCGGCGCCCGCGGCAATGGCGAGGATCGAAAGAGCGAGTACACGCTTCTGAAAGCTGGACTGTAGAGCCTCCAGCCGGTCTTCGCCCGTGTCTTTATCCCGCAGGTCCAAAGCATTCAGATGGGCGTCGAGCGCGGCGAAGGAAAGGGGGGCGGGCGGCTGATCCAGGTATTGGTCCGCCTCGCGCCGCAGCGCGTCCACGTCGGCCTTTTCTTCCGCCGGCAGCAGTGCGCGGTAGGTGGAAAGCAGCCCGGCCGCCAGCGTCCGGGCCGCTGCCCGTTCCCGTTGGCCGGCTCCGGCTTCGGAGAGAATCTGGCGGAGTTGGTCCAATAAAGAGTCGCGCCTCCGGAACTCCGCGCGGAGGCGAGCGCTCTGCTCTTTCACCTCGCGAATCTGCCGGCTGGAATCCCAGGCGAGAAAGCTCATCAATAGCAACAGCCCGGCGAAACCAATCACCACCGCTGCCATGGGCGCGTTGGGCCGAGTCTCCGTGGCTAGCTTCTCCATGGGTGCAAATCTACCTTTACGACGGTAGGAATCGTTCTTGAGGGTACCGCGTCTATATAAGTGAAACCGGGAGAATCCCGGAAGGCAGGCACTCCAGGAGGTGCAACATGAAAAAGCTATTCCTAGCAGGCGCCGTTTTGGCGATGATGCTCCCCATGACGGCTTCGGCGCGTGGCCGCGGCGTGGTCGTGGTGCGGCCTTCCTTCGGCTACGGCTACGGCTACGGCGGCTATGGCTGGGGGGGCTTCTATGGTCCGGCGTGGGGATATCCCTACGGAGGCCCATATATGATGGGCAATCCCAATATCGGTTCCGTCAAAATTGATACAAAGGTGAAGGAAACGCAGGTCTTCATCAATGGCCATTTCGCGGGTACGTCAGGCCAGTTGAAAACTATGAATCTGCGGCCTGGGACATACAGCTTTGAGCTTCGTGAACCTGGCGGCGGAACATTTGATCAGAAGGTTTTCGTTATCGCCGGCAAATCGTTGAAACTCCGTCCGGCATGGTAATGGAGTTCTCCGGCCTCCCGCCCGTGCGCTCCCGCGGGCGGGAGGGAGTTGGAATGGAACCGTGGATGGGCGGGGACCGTCGTTGATCAGGTGGAGCCCCGCGGCAGTTCCCTTTCCGTTGGTCTAAGTATGCTGGCCGGCGGCGGCCTCTTCACGGTCGCGCAAAGCCGGGCGCAGTGTGCCTTTGGGTGCGCGGTGGTCTTCGTGCGGGCTGTTGTCGCCGTATATATCGTGGATTTCATGGATGGTTCCTGAGGGTTGCTACTCTGGAAAGTTGATGATGAAGAAACTTTTCTTATTCGCAGCCTGCCTCCTGACCGCCGCCGCGGGCGAGAGGCGCGCAAAGAACATCATTGTGTTCCTGGGAGACGCCGGTGGAATCCCCACCCTACATGCCGCTAGCATTCACGGCCACGGCGCGCCCGGCAAGTTGTTCATCCAGCAAATGCCGAACATCGGTTTGTCGGAAACCTCGCCTGTCGGAGGCTGGGTGACGGACTCCGCGGCCGGCATGACGGCCATCGTAACGGGCCACAAGACCAAAAGCGGGGTCATCTCGCAGTCGGCGGACGCAGTACCGGGGAAAGTCAACGGCGCTCCGTTGAAGACGATTCTGGAATACGCGGAAGAACATGGACTGTCGACGGGAGTGATCTCCAATGTTTCCATGGCCGACGCTACGCCGGCTGCCTGCTATGCCCACGCGAATCACCGCCGCAAGTATGCCGAGATTGTGGCGCAGATCGCCAATCCCCGTTTTGGCGATGGCGTGGATCTGGTGATTGGTGGGGGCCGCAAGGGCATCTTCGAAGCAACCGGGAATGCCAAGTATGACTTCCGCAAGGCGCTCTCGGAGAAGGGCTATGCCCTCTACGACAGTCCGGGCGACGTTCCTGCGGACGCCAAGCGCGTTGTCGCGCTCACCGACGACCGGTATGATCCGGCGCCCATTGTAAAGCGAGCGATTGAAATTCTCTCCCGCAATCCCAAAGGGTACTTCCTGATGGTCGAGTGGGACATGCACACCAACAATCTTCAAAAAGGGCTGGACCAGGCCGTGACTATGGACAATCTCGTGCGGCAGACGGCCGGACAGGTCAATAGCCGCGATACCTTGGTTTTGTTCACGGCCGACCACTCGTTTGACCTGCGCCTGCTCACTGGAAAAACCGGGCAGCCGGTCGTGCCGGCGGCCACGCCGGATGACGCCGCTCCGGTTCCCATCCGTGTCGGTACATCGCATACGGGAGAAGAGGTGCTGGTGGCGGCGATGGGGCCTGGCGCCAGCCGCGTCAAGGGTTATATGCCGAATACGCAGATCTTTCACATCATGATGCAGGCCTACGGCTGGAAGGAGTCCAAAGCCGAACCCGCCGCGCCGGACTCTGCTTCTGCCAGGTAGCGGCCCGCCTACAGCCTAGGCCAATGCCTCGAACAGGCGGACGTGGCGCTCCATGCGTTGGCGCAGCATCTGCCGGGCACGGGCCAGCCTGCTTTTCGTCGCCGCCTCGCTGATTCCCAGTTGCCTGGCCACTTCCTGCAGCTCCAACTCCCGTAGGTCACGCAGTTCCAACACTTCCCGGAATAACGGCGGCAGGCGGCCGATCTCACGCCGGAGATGTACCGTCAGTTCGCGGTTGCCCAATGCCGTTTCCTGGTCGGGGCGCAAGTCGGGTGGTTCCAGCAGCGGCGTACCGTCTGCTTCCTGATCCAGGGATTGGACCGCGGCCCGGCGCTGAGAACGCAGGCGCATCAGACTCTGGTTGACGACAATTTTCCTGAGCCAGGTGGAAAACTTAGAATCGCGTTGAAAACTTTCCAGCCGGCGCCAGGCATTCATAAACGAAGTCTGCACCTGGTCCTCAGCCTCTTCCTGGTTTTTAAGAATCGAAAGCGCCAAGCGCAGAGAAGAGGAACTGTTACGGCGCATCAACTCCTGGAAAGCCTCTTCGTCGCGAGCCTGTGCCCGCTCCACCAGTGCTGCTTCCTCGGCTTCGGAGAGTGGAAGGAATCGCTTATCGGCCGGCATGTCCGTCCTTGGGGAGTTTGGCGCTGCACAACGCTCTGTACTGCGGCCGGTCGGCGGCGCTCTTGTGGCGGTAGGCCCGTGCGATTACCCCCTGATCCACATAAAACACGCCCGGCATCTGCCGGACATCGGCCGACGGCCGTCCCAGTCCATGTCCTCGTCCCAAGCCTGCGAATACCCCCCGGAGCCACACCTTCGGCCCGAATAATTGCCGCCATTTGCCCTGCTTTAAGCCGAACGCCCGGTACAGCTCCCGGTCCGGATCGCAGATGCGATCCAACGTTTGCACGTGATGGCGGTGCGCCAACTCCCCCAACTCTTCCCGGTCGCCCATGTGCACCAGCACAATGTGCGTGCCCGTACTCTCTATCTCCTCGCGGACCTGCGCGATATCGGCCAGCGCTTCCCGGCAGAATGTGCAGCCGGCATGCCGGAGGAAAACAAGCAAAACCGGCGACGCCTCGATCAATTCCAGGAGCCGCCGGCCGCCTTCGGTGACCGATCTCTCCAAAACCGTGCTAACCCCCGCCACATCCCAAGCGGTAGCCTCTTCGCGGACGACGCCAGTACTCATGGGGAATTAACTCCTGTGTGTAAGGATGCCTGCTCTACTGGGGCGGTTTATTATTTGCGCCGGAACGTTTTTCCAGCAGGTAGTGCCGGACGCTCCACTCCCTGCCTTGCCGGTAGCGGAACAGCTCTCCACAAGCGAGAAAGAAGACACGCCAACGGACCAGATTGCGCAGAGCCGTGCCGGCGCCGCCGTCTTGCGCAAAGAGCGCAAGTGCCTCTTGCCGGCGCCCGTCCAGACGTTCCAGCCAGGCCTCGCAGGTTCGCCAGTAATCGAGCCCGGAAATCTCCCACTCCTGGCATACGGTCATCGAATCGGAAAACCTGCGGAGCAGGTTGGCGCTCGGCATCATGCCGCCGGCAAAAAAATGTTGCGCCATCCAGTCGCTGGAGCCGCGGACCTCGAACGGATAGGCGAATCGCTGGTGCGCAAAGATGTGAACAAAAAGGAGACCATCGTCTCGCAACCAGCCGGCAATGCGCCGTAGCAGTGCCCCCTGGTTCCGCATATGCTCGAACATCTCTACGGAAACCGCACGGTCAAAGCGGCGGTGTACGTCGAATTCGTTCATATCGGCAGTCTCTACCTCCACATTGCGAAGGCCCCGTTCTTCCGCCCGCCTTTCCAGGAAGCGCCGTTGGGAAGCGGAATTCGACACTGCCAAAATACGGCTGCGGGGAAAGCGCTCCGCCATATACAGCGAAAGCGATCCCCAGCCACAGCCAAGTTCCAGAATGTCCTGGCCGTCCTCCAGGCGCGCTCGCTCGCAGGTCAGGGCAAGCATGGCGGCCTCGGACTCGTCCAGCGTCGTGTCCGGCGCCTCCCAGAGGCCGCAACTGTACTTCAAGTGCCGTCCCAGCACCAATTCGTAAAAAGCGGCCGGAACCTCGTAGTGTTGGGCATTCGCCGCTTCTGTCTGCAACGCGATGGGGCCGGCGCGCAATTGGTCGAAAAAGCGGTCCATTCGCTCCTGCTGGGCGGACGGCCCGCCTGCCTCCAGTTCCCGCAGCCGCGCGCGCAGCAGTTGGCGGATACCCAACCGGATCATCCAGTCCGGGAGCAGGTCACGCTCCAGAAGGGAATGGAAATTCCAATCAGCCATGCCGTTCCTTGGGCAGGCGCGGGATAAAAACGCTGGTGGTCTCCTGGTACTGCCGGTAGTCGTCGCCTTTGGTGCGGAGCGCCTGTTCCTCCGTAGCGGGA
The DNA here is from genome assembly GCA_035714175.1 of Bryobacteraceae bacterium. Lineage (GTDB taxonomy): Bacteria > Acidobacteriota > Terriglobia > Bryobacterales > Bryobacteraceae. The sequence goes on from DASTML010000213.1 coordinate 5,907, forward strand.
ATCCCGGTCACCCGGAACAGGAAATACAGCATCAGCAATGGGCAAAGCCACGCCATATAACCGTACGGGGACGCCGTGGCGAACGTTGCGAATGCGACCCAGATGAGCCATTCAAAGAAATAGTTGGGATGGCGCGAGTAGCGCCACAATCCCTCCCGGCACGTTTTTCCCCGGTTCGCCGGATTGGACTTGAACCGCTCGAGCTGGGCGTCGGCAAAAGATTCTCCTACAAACGCGACGGTCCACAACCCAAGTCCCACATACTCCAACAAATGGATCTCCGGGGCGGGATTGATCGACGACGCCAGAAATGGCAGGGAGAGCACAACGCAAGTCGCAGCCTGGAACTCAAAGAAAAAGAGGAACTTCCACGCCAGATTCGTCTTCCAGCGGCGCCGAAGTTCCTGATAACGCCCTTCTTCGGGGCGCCCGGCCACCCGCGTCAGCAGCAAAAAGAACGCCAGCCGGAACCCCCAAGCGGCAGCCATCCCCCCGATCATCCAGGCGCGCGGCGCATAACCCCTGCCGAACGTCGCATAAAGCAGACCCAACAATGCCAGGCTCCCTGCCCAACCCGGATCTACAACCGAAGCGTTGTGTAATCGAAGATGCAGGAGCCACAAACCGAGCATCAAGCCGCCCGCCAGCAGCGCGCCCCAACCCACCAGCGGGACGGCTTCCGCCATTACGCCCGTCTCCCCAAGAGGGCCTCCGCCGGTTCATCCGGCCGCAGACGCATTACCTGCAGAAACGCGTAAAAGGACATCGCGATATTGCCCAGGCAGAAAATCAACACGAACCAGAGAATTCTGGCGCCAGTGCTCTTCTCGCGGTAGAAAACCCAAAGGGTAAAGAATAGGAAACCGAAATAAGCGTCCCAGAGCGTAGCGACAGCCCAGGGGTTCGCCGCGAAAAGATCCCAGGCGTCCCAGAGCGCAATTTGCCGGCTGGCATGAACGGTGACCGCGATCATGCACGCAAAAATGCACACAAAAAGGCACTTTAAGAGCGTTTTTGTCACAATAATCGCTCCAAAAAGCGCTCAAAAGTGACCAAAGTATCGACCACGGCCAGCCTCTGGCTGGCCGCTCCGGCGATGGAAGCCGCCCCGCTCCCGCCCAGCCAAAGCTCGCTCGCCGCTCCCAACTCCCTGCCGACGTGCAAGACCTCGTCCCGCGTGGCCGGCGTTGCGTTTGGCTCCATCACCGCGAGGACCACAACGCGCGGGGCCAGCGCGTGGGCGGCGTGAAGAATCTCCTCCGCCGGCAAGCTGGCGCCGAGGTAAACCGCCTCATACCGCTGCTCTACCGCCAGCATCGCGGCCGCCAGGATGCCGAATTCGTGCAACTCGCCCCTAGGCGTCGCCAACAGAATTTTTCCCCGGGAATTTCGTGTATTCTGCCTGCGGACCAAGGCCCCCAGCAGGCTGCGGACGCACCCCGAGAGGAGGTGTTCCTGCGCAATCCGGAACCGGCCGGTCTCCCACCGGCTGCCTACCTCCCGCATTAAAGGCAGCACCACGCCGTGCACTAGATCCGTTGGCCGCAGCAGGAGGGCGAGTCTCCCCAGTTCGGCTTCCAGCGTCTGCGTGTCATACCGGGAAACCGCTTCCAGCAGCGTTTGTACCGGCGAGGCCTCCGCGAATACGGGCGCCGGCGCGGGGGCGGCGCGGCTTTGCAGCCGCTCCAGTTCGGCGTCGCTCAATCGCGCGATCTGCCCGATCGCGTGGCCCGCCTCGGTGGCGGAGCGCAGAAGCCGCAGCCGGCGGATATCCTCTTCCCGGTAGAGGCGCCCTCGCTCTCCCCGGTAAGGAACCACGGCCTGATATCGCCGCTCCCATGCCCGGAGCGTATCCAGCCCGAGGCCGGTCAACTGTGAGACAGCGCGAATGGGGTACTCCGACGACATCACCCATCTATATCCTAGGCGCCGGCGACACGGCTGTCAACCATTTGTCCATGATAACCTATTGACAGACGCATGCGCATCGGTGTCATTGGAGGTGGAATCTCCGGCTTGGCCGCTGCCTATTACCTAAGCCGCAAGCATGATGTGTGGCTTCTGGAGAAAGAACACCGGGTTGGCGGGCACACTAACACCGTCTCCGTGTCTTCCAGTCAAGGACCGTTGGCCATTGATACGGGGTTCATTGTTCACAATGAGCGAACCTATCCGCACTTGGTCCGGCTCTTCAGAGAACTTGGCGTGGAGACGAATCCGAGCGACATGTCATTTGCGGTTTCCTGCCCCCGTACAGGGTTTGAGTATTCCAGCAGAGGGCTGGGCGGTTATTTCGCGCAGTCGTCCAATCTACTGCGGGCGGGCCACTACCTTTTATTGCGAGAGATTCTCCGGTTTAACCGCGAGGCGCCGCGATGGCTGCAGCAGCCAGGTCTGGACACTCTGACGATCGGGGAGGTAGTGGAGCAGGGAAAATTCGCCCCTGTTTTTCTGGAGCGCTATCTCTATCCAATGGCCTGCGCCGTCTGGTCGATGGGACTGGAGCAGATCGGTTCTTTCCCGGCCGCCACGCTGTTGCGTTTTTTCGATAATCACGGCATGTTGGGCATCGGCACCCATCCTCAATGGAGAGTGGTGCGGGGCGGCAGCAATTCCTACCTGCCTCGGATTACCGCACCTTACAAAGACCGCGTGCTGACCGGCGTTTCCATCCAGTCGGCTACACGGATGGCCGGGGGAATTCGCATCCAGTTCCGAGAGCGTCCGGCCATGACATTCGATCATGTCGTCTTGGCCTGCCATGGAAATCAGGCGCTCGCGCTGTTGGAGGAACCCACCGATAGAGAACGGGACATCCTGGGCTGCTTTGCGACCAGCCGGAATGAGGTCTGCCTGCATACGGACAGCTCCTTCCTTCCCCGCCGCCGGCGGGCGCGCGCGTCGTGGAACTATCACATAGAGCCGGATGCGCCAGGCGCCACCCTGACTTATCACATGAACCGCTTGCAGTCGCTCCCTACGCCGGAGGACTACTGCGTCACCATGAACCCTGGCGGCGGTATGGATCCGGCCAAGATCCTGCATCGTTTCGTATACCACCATCCTGTGTACAACCGGCGCGCCGTGGCGGCGCAGAATCGCTGGAGCGAAATCAGCGGCGCCGATCGTATCCACTATTGCGGCGCTTATTGGTTCTATGGGTTTCATGAAGACGGCCTGCGCTCGGCCCGCCGGGTCGCGCAGGCGTTGGGAGCGCCATGCTGACCTCCGCGCTTTATACGGGAACGCTCCGGCACCGCCGGCTGCAGCCGGTTCCACACGAATTTTCGTACCGCCTCTTCCTGGCCTTTCTCGACATCGACGATATCCCAGCCGTGATGAAACTTTCCCGTTTCTCCAGCTACAACCGTTTGAACTGGGCCTCTTTTCACGAGGCCGATCACTTTGGCGACCCGAAGCTCCCGCTCCGCACACGCCTGCAGCGGGATGCGGCCTCGCACGGCGTGACCGTCCCGGACGGGCCGATCTTTTTGTTGACGCACTTGCGCTACCTTGGCTACGTTTTCAATCCCATCTCCTTTTTCTACTGCTTCAATGCCGCGGGAGAACTGGAGGCCACGATGGCCGAGGTGAACAGCACGTTCGGGGAGCGCCGCCACTACTGGTTGTCGGCCGCCAACAGGACCGGCAGCGGGTACGTCTTCCGTTGCCGCAAAAAGATGCATGTTTCGCCGTTCCTCCCGATGGACCTGGACTACCGGTTTGCGTTGACGCCGCCAGGCGAAAAACTAGCGGCGCATATCGCAACGGAACGGGACGGCAAGGATTGTTTTGACGCAACGCTGCTGCTGGACCGGCAACCGTGGAACGCCGCCACACTCCGGATGGCGCTGCTGCGCTTTCCCTGGATGACGGCCCGCGTCATCGCGGCGATCCATTGGCAGGCCCTGCGTCTTTGGGCCAAAGGCGTTCCTTTTTTCCCCCACCCGGCGCGCGGCCAGGAATCCAGATGAGCGGACTGACTACTTCTCTTGCGAAAAACATCTTCCTGCGGAGTTTGCAATCTCTCCGCCGGGGCCATTTGATTCTTCAGGAAGACGGCGGCGCCCGTTACGAATCCGGAACGCCCGGCGCCGCGCCGCACGCCGTTGTCCACGTACACCATCCGCGTTTCTATCGACGGGCGCTTCTTGGCGGCAACATCGGATTGGGCGAGGCCTACATGGACGGAGACTGGACATCGCCGGATCCCACCGCCGTGATCCGGCTGGCGGTGCGCAATCTGGCCGCCGTGGACCAGGATCAATCCCGGTTCGGCGCACTTGGCCGCCTGTTTGACCGGCTCCGGCACCGGACGCGCGACAATTCCATTGCCGGCAGCCGCAAGAACATTGCCGCGCACTACGACCTGAGCAACGACTTCTTCCGCCTCTTTCTCGACGAGAATCTGATGTACTCGTGCGCCCTCTACCGGAGCCCGGACGATTCGCTGGAACAGGCGCAACTCCACAAGTTGGCTCGTATTTGCGAGAAGCTGCAACTTACGAAGGACGACCATATTCTCGAGATTGGTTCCGGCTGGGGCGGGTTCGCCGAATACGCCGTGCGCCACTACGGCTGCCGGGTGACGACCACGACCATCAGCCAGCAACAGCATGACTACTGCCAACGGAGATTTGCCGGTTCGCCGGCAGGCGAACGGATTGTGCTGCGCAAAGCGGACTATCGCGACTTGACAGGCCAGTTCGACAAACTCGTCAGCATCGAAATGTTCGAGGCTGTCGGCCTAAGGCATTACGACACGTTCTTCCAGCGTTGTGACCGGCTGCTCAAGCCGGACGGCATTGCCTTGCTGCAGACCATTACCATCAACGAACAGGCGTTTCCCGCCTATATTCGCCGGAGCGATTGGATCCAGAAATACATCTTTCCCGGCGGCGAACTAGCCTCGGTAAGCGAGATTCTGCGTTCTCTCGCCCGCGCGACGCAACTCTCGCTGTACCACGCCGAAGATCTGGGAACGCACTACGCGCGAACGTTGGCGGCATGGCGCGAACGCTTCCACGCATCTTTAGATGAGGTACGCGGCCTGGGATTCGACGAGCGTTTCGTGCGCATGTGGGACTACTACCTTGTCTATTGCGAAGGCGCGTTCCTGGAACGGCACGTCAGTGATTGCCAACTGGTGCTGATCAAGAATCACAATGCTTGCACCCTATATGGAGAACCGTGGGAGAACGGCTCCGCGGAGGGCTCCGCCGTGCGACGCGCGCAGACTGTCTAGAGCGCGCGTGAGCGAAGCAAAACCTTGCTCGCTGTAGCCGCCCTGATGCCGCCAGACAACGTGACCTTTCGCGTCCAGCAGGAGGAGATAGGCAGCTTGCGGATCCTGGAAGCCTACTCGCTTTTTCCACGCATCCGCGTTTCCGTAAACGGTGATCACATGCTCGTGATCTTCTTTGGGCGTGCCGCGGCGCATGCCGCTCTCAATGAACCAACGGCCCATGCGGGCCATACCGCTGATGACCGGGACCTCGAAAAGGACGGCGCTTCCGCCGGACGCGGATGCGCGGAAGGCCTTGGCCCAAGCTTCGACGGCAAAACGGGAATCGTAAGTAAAACCCAGAAGCAGCAGCGCTGGCCGGCCGTTGGCCGCCTCCGGCAGCGTTGCCGCTTTCCCCGTCAAAAACGAGCCGCGCAGGGGCGGCAGCGCATCACCCACCGCCAGTTCCTGAACCGGTTCCTTCGCTGGCGTCTCTCCCGCCAGAGCGCCTATCGCCAAAATAGCGAGAAGAAAGATTCGCACAAAGACTCCTTCCGCATAGCAAGGCAAGTAGGGGCGGGCGCCGCGGAAAAACCGCCGCTCCCGCCGTACGGCCTCGTCTAATTATTGCGGCAGCAACACCGTGTCGATGACGTGAATGACGCCGTTGCTCGCCTTGACGTCCGCCTTCGTTACCGTTGCGTTGTTGATCATCACGGTCCCGCCTTTTGCCTGGATCGCCAGCGTGTGGCCCTCCACCGTTTTTGCTGTCGAGAGCTTCATTGCGTCCTTGGCCATCACTTTGCCGGCTACCACGTGGTAGGTCAGGATCGCCTGCAATTTGGCCTTATTTTCCGGCTTCAGGAGAGACTCCAGCGTTCCGGCGGGGAGTTTGGCGAAAGCCGCGTCCGTCGGCGCGAAGACAGTAAAGGGCCCCGCGCCTTTCAACGTGTCCACCAAGCCCGCCGCCTTCACCGCCGCCACAAGGGTATTGAATTTTGCCGCGACGGCTGTATCCACGATATCGGCCGCCGGAGCGGCCAGCGAAAGACCCAGGCCGGCAATTCCGGCAAGAAACATCCTGCGAATGTTCATGACTATGTTTTCCTTTCCTGCTTCCTCATCAAGCTGACAAGACCACCCGTTCGCATGACGATGCGACGGGTATTCAACACATCCAGATGCAAACCGGCATTGCGGTTCACTGGGAATAATCCGGGGTGCTCCGCAGGCCGCGGCGGTGGCCGGAACCGGCGGAGCGCCGTGAGATTCCCGATGAAAACGCTGGATGGCAGCGTTCTGCCTAAGAAGATGTCCGCAGGAGTGGGGCGAATCTTTTTTTGCGGGATGGCGGCCAGAAAAACAAATGGCCCGCCGGCTCCTTGCGGAGGCGGCGGGC
>DASTML010000214.1:0-56659 GCA_035714175.1 Bryobacteraceae bacterium
CCTCGACTCCTCCGCCCGCTTCCTCATCCTCTGCTGCAACCGCCAATGGGGCAAAACCACCACCATCGCCATCAAAGCGCTCCACCACGCCCTCCACCATCCCAACCAAACCATCGTCATCATCAGCCGCACCAAACGCCAAGCCGGCATCCTCATCGCCCGCGCCACCCATTTCGCCCTCTCCCTCCGCCACAAAACCCGCCGTGTCCCCGGCTACGATTTCTCCCTCCAACTCCCCAACGGCAGCCATATCCTCGCCGTCCCCCACAGCACCGACACCTCCGTCGGCAACACCGCCCACGTCCTCATCGTCGATGAAGCGGCCCTCGTCCGCGACGAAGTCTATTTCTCCGTTTCCCCCGCCGTCGGCCGTACCAAGGGTGCCATCTGGCTCCTGTCCACGCCCCGCCGCCAGGCTGGTTTCTTCTACAACATCTGGCAAGACACCGATTCCCGCTGGCACAAAATCTTCTCCCCCGTCACCGACTGCCCCGAAATCGACCCCGATTTCCTCGACATGCAACGCCGCGCCGACGAAACCAAATTCCGCCAGGACTTCCTCTGCGAATTCCTCCAACCCCCTAACTTCCTCTTCTCTCAACAACTCCTCGATAACCTCTGGAATCACTGAAATGCCCTCTTCTACTCGCCGGCTCGTCCATTCCGCCACGTCCGTCCCGCCCAATCGCCGTTTCTACGGTCTGGACCTGGGCCACCGCCAGGACCACTCCGCTCTGGCGGCCCTGGACCTCGCCTGGACGCCGGCCGGCCGCTGTCCGGTGACGTTCGGATTCCTCTTTGACCCGGCGCTCCAGATCCGCCATCTCAGCCGGTTCCCCCTGGGAACGCCCTACGAGCAACTCTACCGGCTGTTAGAGCAGGCCATCCCGCCGCGGGCCCACCAGCAACTCGTCATCGACGCCGGCGGCCCTGGTCTCCCTGTCATTGAGCGGCTCCGCGTCTCGCTCGGAGAACGAACCCAAATCAAACCCGTCGTCATTACCGGCGGCATGGCCTCCAATCACCTCTCCGGCGGCTTCACCAGTGTTCCCCGCAAAGCATTGATATCGAATATCCAACTCCTCCTCGCCGCCCGTTCGCTCCATTGCGAGCGCGACCTGCCCGGCGTCGACCGGCTGCGGGACGAGCTTCTGGGCCTGTCCGCTGGAAACTCGCAGCCCGTCTCGGGCCAGGCGCACGACGATCTGGCAATTGCAGTTGCCCTCGCCGCCTGGCAAGCCGTCCACGACGCCCCCGAACTCCTCCCGGAAACCGAAGAGTCACAAAGGGCCCGCCGCCTCCCCAGCCTCTACGGTCCAGGCCGCCTCTTCTAGCCCGTCGGGCGCGGCCAAACAACAACCAGCCACTCCAGCCTTCTCCCATCGCCGGAGCACGCCGCCAAGTCTTTGACAACTCCATAGTCCAAATAGAAACCGGCCCAGGGCGGGCATAGCTCTGGGCCGGTCTGGAACGTAGCTAACTCGGATCTATTGCCGGTCAACCGTAACCACATCGGGACTCAACTGATCCCCGATACGGAGTCGGATCTTGCGCGCGCCCGGCGAACCCGCCGGCATCGTAAAGTTCACCTGCAACACCCCAGCCACCAGCCCGGGTGCGCCGCCGGCATACGACGGATCGTAGTCAATGCCGTCAATCACCACCTTCACTGGCAACTTCGGCAGCGGCAGCGGCGTGCCCGTCGGCTTGCCGTCCACTCCCACCGGATTTGTCGCGCCCTCTCCCGTGCCGAACAGCGTCAGAACTTCGCCCGCCGCCGCCGGCCGCGCCCCGGTGATCAACTCGCCGGTCTGCCGGATAATCGAGCCCGCCCCGCTGCCCGAAGAGTTCTGCGTGAAGATCCCGGGGGCCGAACCAGTCACCGGAACCGTAACCGCCGGCGAAACTCTTCCCTCGTACTCCACCTGCACGCTGGTCGCCGTCAAACCCTCCAGTCCGTACGGAACCACCACGCTCACCTGCCCGGAGCTGGCCATAATCATCGCGCCCGGAGTTCCGTCAAACAGCACACGCGTACCTCCCAACCGGTTGGAAACAAATCCGCGTCCATCCAGCTGCAAAGTCACCGGGCTGGCTGGCCCCATGTTCGTGCCGAAAAGCGTGATCAATTCGCCCGGCGCAATGCCCCGCTCCGCCAGCGAACCGCGGAAACTCGCGGCATTCGTGATGCCCTCGGCCGTAATCGCGGGCAGCGGCGGAGGAGGGGCGAGTTGCAGCCGCACCACGGCGGTCGCAAACCGCGACGTCTCCGCCACGCTGGTCGCCCGGACCGTCACCGTGGATTCGGCCAAAAACGTAGCGGGAGCCGAATAGAGGCCGCTTGCCGAGATCGTGCCGATCGGCGGCGACAACGTCCACGTAACCGCTGTATTGTCGGTTCCGCTCACCGTCGGCGTGAACTGCTGAGTGCCGCCGGGCCGCAAAGCAACCTCCGTGGGAGAAACAGTTACCGACACACGGTTCACCAGTGTGACCAGCGCCTCCCCTACTTTGGAACCGTCCGCCAGACTAATTGCCGACACCGTTACGACGGGCGAGGCCGCTATCGTGGCCGGGGCCGTATACAATCCGGTCTGTGTAATCGTCCCGACTTCCGGGAACACCGACCACCGCACGCTTGTGTTGGCCGTGTTCGAAACCGTCGCCGTGAACTGCTGCGATTCGCGCGGCCCGAGCGTTACCTTGTCTGGGGTGATGGCCACGGAAATCTCGCTCAACAACGCCACGAACCCGTCCGTCGCCCCCACAGCCCGCGTAGCGAGCGCCCCGGTCGAAGTCGGTAGATTCGGTGAATCAGTTACGCCGGCCACCCAGAGTCGCCCACGGCCGTCCGTGGCAATTCCCTGGATTCGATCCGAGCCGGAACCGCCGTAGTACGTCGAGTACTGGATAAAGTTGCCGCCGGAACTCAACCGGCTCAGAAAGCCGTCATACCCGCCCTTGGGCCCCTCGGCGCCCAGAGGACCGTCATTCAGCAGCGGGTAATTGGCCGATAGTGTGAATCCCGTAACATAAGCGCTCCCCGTAGGCTCCAGTACAATCCCGGTAGCCTGGTCCTCCGCATCGCCTCCCAGATAGGTGCCGTACAGCAGGCTGCGGCCCACCGAGTCCACTTTCGCCGCAAATGCGTCCGGCAGCAGGGAAGGAGAACGCTGTGCCGCATTGTAGCTGACAGGCAAATTCACGGAACCCGTGCTCCCGGCGATATGAATATTGCCAAAGTTGTCCACCGCCACGGCCCGGCCCTCGTCCGGCCCGTCGCCGCCATAGTAGCTGGAAAACTGCAAGCTCGCTCCATTCGCGGATAACCGGGTGATAAAGGCGTCAGAATTGCCGCGCCGCTCTCTTTGGTAGGCGCCGTCGGTCACCGGGAAGTTGTCGGATCGCGTTTCGCCCGTCACAATCGCTTCGCCGGCAGCGTTCACCACCAACCCGTTTACCTGGTCCAACGCAAAGCCGCCCAGCATGCTCGAATACACTAGGGCTTTCCCATCCGCGGCGACCTTCGTCACAAACCCGTCGCCCGCTCCTCGCGCCGGCAACGTATCCCGCGTCGTCGAGGGGAAATCCGTGGACTCGGACCGGCCTCCGGCATACGCCGCGCCAGCCGCATCCACCGCAATCGCAAGGCCCGCGTCGCTGCGCGATCCGCCCAAATAGGTGCTGTAGATGAGATTTTGCCCGTTCCCCGAAAGCTTGAATACAAAGGCGTCCGTCACCCCGCTGCCGCCGGAAAGCCCCGATTGCGGAGCCCCCGCCGTCACCGGAAAGTTCGTGCTCGCCGTGCTCCCCGTCACATAGAGGTCACCGCTTGCGTCAAGAGCAATCGCCATGCCCTGGTCCGCGCCAGTGCCGCCCACATAGGTCGCCCATTCCAGCGTCTTCCCGGATGGGCTCAACTTCGCCACGAAAACATCCTGGCCGCCAAACGTAATCCCCCGCGTCGTGCCGGGAAAATCGCCGGAAGCCGTTGTGCCGGTGACAAACGCCGCGCCGGCCGCGTCTGCCGCAATGCCCTTCGCCTCGTCCGCCAGCGTTCCGCCCAGATAGGTGCCATAGGTTAGCAGCGGGTCAATCACCAGATCTTGCGTACGGTCGTAAGCGGCCACCGCGACGCCAAACTCACCTTTTCCGCGCCGGACAAAGTGCGCGGCGATCTCTTTACCGCCCTGCTTGGCCACCGGCTTATGCCATAACAGGCCATTCGCCAACCGCAGGTCGCCATTGGCCTCCAGCGTCGCCGGAGCCGAGAAGCGAATCGCACCCGGGTCTCCACCCGGATGAACCAGGAAGTCATACTCCAGTTGCCGGTCCGTCCCGTAATAGACAAGGTCGATGCCCCGGTACAGTCCCGCCTGCCGCAGCCGCCCGAAGGTCGGGACGCCAAGACGCCACTGGCTCCGGTCCTGCCCAGTCATATAGTTGATACGTGTCGCCAGCGGCTCCGCCGCCTGTAATGTGCCGCCGTTTGCGCCGAGCCACTGCAATCGGGCCGCGCCGCCTCCGGTCGAAAGCGCCATCCCTGCGCCATCGATCGCTATCGCATAGCCATTGCCCCGCACCCGGTACGTCGAATCGGCCGTCCGTTCAATCAGCATCGGAAGCTCGCGCCCCCAACCCGTCGTACCTAGTCCCGCGGCAATCGCCAGCACACTGAGAACACTATGAAACCGCAACGTGGTTCCCTCCATGATTAAAGGTGAGTGTACCAAGAGAAGGGTTGATATACTTGCCAAACATTACAAAGGAATCGCCCATGAATCGCAGATCCTTCCTCACCACCGGCGCCCTTGCCGCCGCCCCCCTCCTCGCCCAGCAGCAGCGCGACTGGAGCGGGAAGAACCCGGTCCGCTACCCCGATCCGGACATTGTTGTCATCGACCCGCGGTTCGCCAAGTACAAGCTCGGCAATACTCCCATCCAGCGGCTCGGTACCGGATTCCTCTGGGCCGAGGGCCCAGCCTGGTCCGGCGTTGGCAAGTACCTGCTCTTTAGCGATATCCCCAACAACCGCCAGATCCGCTGGACGGAAGAAACCGGCGCCATCTCCACCTTCCGCAACCCCGCCGGCAATAGCAACGGCAACACCTTCGATTGGGAAGGGCGCCAGATCGCCTGCGAACACGGCAACCGCCGCGTTCTCCGCTACGAGCACAACGGCTCCACCACCGTGCTCGCCGACAAATTTAACGGCAAACCCCTCAACGCCCCCAACGACGTGGTCGTAGGCCCGGATGGGGCCATCTGGTTTACCGACCCCGGCTACGGCGCCTTGATGTGGTACGAAGGCAACAAAGGCAACCTGGAGTTAAAAGAAGCGGTCTACCGTATCGATAAGACCGGCCGTATCGACAAGGTCACCGACGAGATCTATAAACCGAACGGTATCTGTTTCTCCCCGGATTATAAGAAGCTCTATGTGGCCGACACCGGGGCCACCCACTACCCCGAGGCCCCCAAGGTCATCAAGGTATGGGACATCAACGGAGCCAAGCTGGCCAACGGCAAAGTGTTCTGTGACATGAAGCTCGGTAACCTGGGCGCGGGCCTGGCCGACGGCATCCGCTGCGATATTGACGGGAACATCTGGTCCAGTGCAGGCTGGGTCGGCGACGGCTACGACGGCGTGCATATCTTCGCTCCGGATGGCGTCCGCATTGGCCAGATCAAGCTACCCGAAATCTGCTCGAACCTTACATTCGGCGGAGCCAAGCGCAACCGGCTGTTCATGACCGGCAGCCAGTCGCTCTACTCCGTTTACGTCGAAACGCAGGGCGCGCACTTCTGTTAGTAGCGGACTGAGTTCAAAAACAAACCGGCGGCCGGCGCGGTCCAGGCGGCAACGTCCAACCGCGCCCCGCCCTTCCCGGCCAGGAGCTCATCCACCTCGGCCAACGTCACCTCTCCCAGCCCGGCCTTCACGGTGACACCGACCAGACGCCGCACCATCCGCCACAGAAAGTGCGACGCCTCGATGCGGAACAATACAAGCGAATCGTCCTCGGTTACCTCCGCCGAATCGACGTAGACGATGGTTGACTCGTTGGGCTTCGACGGGTCCTTCTGGGCGAACCGGACGAAATCGTGCCGGCCGGCAAATTTCTCCGCCGCGGCCTGCATCGCCGCGATGTCTAGGGGCTCTTTGATCCACCAGACGTGACGCTTATGGAAGGCCGTCTTCCGGGTGGAGATCTGGTACACGTAACTGCGGGCTGTGGCCGAGTGGCGGGCGTGAAAATTTACGGGGACGTCTTCTATATCGATAACCGATATATCGGAGGGCAGGCGCTCGTTAAACTGGCGCACCAACTGCTCCGGCGCGTACCGCGGATGCCGGCGGTCGGACTTCCGGAGTTTGATGTGGGCGACCTGCCCCAGCGCATGAACCCCCGCATCCGTGCGCCCCGCGCCCATCAGTTCCACCGATGTACCGAGGGTATCCTCCACCGCCGCCCGCAGCGATCCGGCCACGGTCCGGGCGTTATTCTGCTCCTGCCAACCGCTGTATTTGGTGCCGTCGTACTCCAGCGTTACTTTCCACGTTTTCATGGTCTATACCCATGATCCCGCACCGGCCGATATCATGGTTGCGAATATGTATTGGCTGTTTCTCATGGCAGGCCTGTCCCTGTTGGCACAGGACGCGCGGCTCGACTACGGACGCGACGTGCGCCCGATCCTTTCGGAGAACTGTTTCCACTGCCATGGGCAGGACGGGAAGCGCCGGATGGCGGGCCTACGGCTCGATGTCCCCGGCACCGCGCTCCACAAGGTGGAGGGGCGCATTAGCGCGTCCAACCCGGCCCTCCGCATGCCTCCGGCCTCCTCGAACAGAAAGCTGACCGACGCGCAGATCGCTACCCTCAACCGGTGGATCGCCGAGGGCGGCGCCTACAGCCAGCATTGGGCCTTTCAGCCGCCGGTCCGTCCGGCGGGCGACAGCATCGACTATTTTGTGCGGAAGCGGTTGGAGAAGGAGGGACTGAAGCCCAACCCTCCCGCTTCCCCGGAGACATGGCTCCGGCGGGTCTCCCTGGACCTAACCGGGCTGCCGCCCACCCCGGCCGAGCTGGGTTCGTTTGCGAAAGATGCGAAGAACAAAGGCGAGGCGGCCTACAAGGCCGCCGTGGACCGGCTGCTCCAGTCCCCCCGGTATGGGGAGCGCATGGCGATGGACTGGCTGGACGTGGCCCGCTATGCCGATACGCATGGATTCAACAACGATTCGACGCGCTCCATGTGGCGGTGGCGGGACTGGGTGATCGATGCCTTTAACAGCAACATGCGCTACGACCGGTTCCTGACCGAGCAGTTGGCCGGGGACCTGCTGGCGCAACCGACGCTTGACCAGCGCATCGCGACCGGGTTTGGCCGGAACCATGTGATTAACTCCGAGGGCGGCATTATCGAAGAGGAGTACCGCGTGGAGTATGTGGCGGACCGAGTACGAACGCTGGGCATGGCATGGCTGGGCCTGACGTTGGAATGCGCCAAGTGCCACGACCACAAATACGACCCGATCAGCCAGAAGGACCACTACCGGTTCTTCGCCTTCTTCAACAATGTCCCGGAGTTCGGTGAGGACGGCCGGGTGGCGAATGCGGTGCCGCAGATGCCCGCGCCGACGAAGGATGAGCAGCGTCGATTGGCTGCGCTGGAGGCGGCTATCGCCAAGCGCGCCGCCCGCTCCAAACCCACAACCCTTGCGGCATTGACGGTCGCGCCGGGGACGGGGCTTGCGGAAACGAACCCAGTGCCGCTTTCCAAGCACGGCGCGGTCTCGTTCGGCATGTGGTTGCGGCCGGGGGCGGCGGGGCAGGATACGCCACTGTTTACCTCGATCGACTATAAGAAAAACAGCGCCGCGGTCGGGTTCGGCCGCGGCATCGAGTTGCGATTGGTGGGCAGTGAGTTGGAGTTCCGGTACTGCGACCGGCTGCCGGCGTACTCGATCCGGGTCCAGACGGTGGGGGCGGGGTTGACGGCCGATACGGCGCGGCATGTGGCGCTTGTCTACGAGGGCGCCGCGAACTCTCCCGACGCGATGCGCGCCATGGCTGCCTGGGTTCGTTTGTACGTCGATGGACGTGAGGTAGAGACCCGCGTACTGAATGACGGGTTGGCCATGCCGGACGCCAAGTCCGACAAACCGTCGCCGGTGAAGCTGAAACCGCTGCCGATTGCGGGCGAGATCAAGGAGCCGCAGTTCTGGAGCAAGGCACTGACCTCGGACGAGGTCCGGGCGCTGGCCGGGCGCAAGGAGGCGGACCTGGAACTGGAGATGCTGCGCGAACAGCGTCTGGCGCTCCAGCGCAACGTGGCGATGGTGATGGTGATGGAGGAGTTGCCGGGCAAGCCGCGGGAGACGCATGTGCTGCTGCGTGGGCAGTACAACATGCCGGGCGAGCGGGTGGAACCGGGCGTACCGGAGACCCTGCTGGGACCCTGGCCGGCCGGGGCTCCCAAGAACAGACTCGGGTTGGCGCAGTGGCTGACGAAGCCGGACCATCCGTTGACTGCGCGCGTGGTGGTGAACCGGTTCTGGCAGCAGTTTTTTGGGCTGGGCCTGGTGAAGACCAGCGATAACTTCGGCATGCAGGGCGAATTCCCCAGCCATCCGGAACTGCTCGATTGGATGGCACGAGAGTTCATTGACTCCGGATGGAACGTGAAGGCATTGGTGGAGAAGATCGTGCTTTCCCAGACCTACCGGCAGGATGCGGCCGGGACGCGAGAGAACTTTGCCCGTGATCCGGAGAACCGGCTGCTGTCGCGCGGCCCCCGTTTCCGGTTGCCCGCCGAAGTGATCCGGGACCAGAGCCTCTTCGTAGCCGGCCTACTGAAAGAGCAGGTGGGCGGTCCGAGCGTCTTCCCGTACCAGCAGAAGGATCTTTATAAGGGCATCGTCGTCGCGGCCGATTATCCCGGTACGCGGTGGATTGAGAGCAAGGGAGACGGACTGCACCGCCGTAGTATGTACACCTTCTGGAAGCGGACGGTGCCGCATCCGACGATGACGGTTTTTGACGCCCCGGACCGCGAGTTCTGCATTGTCCGCCGTTCCAATACCAACACGCCGTTGCAGGCGCTCACCCTGTTGAACGATCCGATCTTCGTGGAAGCGGCGCGCAAGTTGGCCGAGCGTGCCTATCGCGAAGGCGGCAAGCGCACCGAGGAACGAATGGCGTATGCATTCCGCCTGGCCACGGGCCGGGCGCCGGACACGATGGAGTTGCAGACATTGCAGGCTACCTACGAACGCATGGTTACCGCCTACCGGGCCGATGAGAAGGCCGCAAAGGCTTTGTTGGGCGTGGGCGATGCGGCGGTGGATGGCAAAATTCCGACGGCGGAATTGGCGGCCTACACCGCGGTGGCGAACCTGATTCTGAACATGGACGAAGTGATCACGAAAGGCTGAGAGACGGAAATGAACTGCGGAAAATTCAAACCCTTGTTGTCCCGGCGTGACCTGTTGGCACGGACGGGTTACGGGATTGGCGCCGCGGCGTTGCAGTCCCTATTGGGCGCGGCCCCGGCCACCTTTCCGAATTTTGCGCCGAAGGCCAAGCGCGTGATCTTCCTCTTTCAGGCGGGCGGCCCCACGCACCTGGATATGTTGGACTACAAGCCCACGATGAAGGGCCGGTTCAATGAAGACATTCCGCCGTCGGTGTTCGGCACGCAGCGCATTACGGGCATGGTGGCCAACCAGGACCGGTTCCCGGTTGTCCCCACGATGTACAACTTCCGGCAGCACGGTAAGAGCGGCCAGTGGCTGAGCGATCTACTGCCCGAAACGGGCAAGATTGCCGACGATATCTGCGTGTTGCGCGGCATGCATACGGAGGCAATCAATCACGATCCGGCGATTACCTTTATCCAGACCGGCAGCCAGTTGCCGGGCCGGCCGAGCATGGGCGCGTGGGTGGACTACGGACTGGGCAGCGAGAATCAGAATCTGCCCGCCTTTGTGGTGCTGAATTCGTTGCCGAGCAATGGCATGCCGGACCAGGGCCTGTTGGCACGGTTGTGGGGCTCCGGCTTTCTGCCGTCGAAGTTCCAGGGCGTACAGTTCCGAGGTGGGGGCGACGCGGTGCTCCACCTTTCCAACCCTCCTGGGATTACGCGGGAGCAGCGGCGCGGACAGTTGGATGGTTTGGCCGCGTTGAACAAGCATTTGCAGGCACGCGTCGGCGATCCGGAGATTGAGACACGGATTGCGCAGTATGAGATGGCGTTCCGGATGCAGGCGAGCGTTCCGGATCTGGTGGATTCTTCGGGCGAGCCGGAGCATATCCATGCTCTCTACGGCGAGGAGTCCAAGAAGCCGGGGACGTTTGCGGCGAATTGCCTGCTGGCGCGACGGCTGGCGGAACGGAACGTGCGGTTCATTCAGCTGTACCATCGCGGCTGGGACCATCATGGCGGTTTGACGGAGAAGTTGCCTTCGCTGGCGCGCGATGTGGACCGTCCGTCGTCGGCGCTGGTGCAGGATTTGAAGCAGCGCGGCATGCTCGATGAGACGCTGGTGATCTGGGGCGGCGAGTTTGGCCGGACGCCCTATGCGCAGGGTCCTTCGAAGCCGGATTCCTATGGACGCGACCATCACGGACGTGTGTTTTCGTTGTGGATGGCGGGCGGCGGAATTAAGCCTGGGTTTTCTTACGGCGCGTCGGATGACTACGGATTCAATGTGGCCGAGGGCGGGGTGCATGTCCATGATTTGCAGGCGACGATTCTGCATCAATTGGGCGTTGACCATCAGAAGCTGACCTACCTGTTCCAGGGGCGGCAGTTCCGGCTGACGGATGTGTCGGGACGTGTGGTGAAAGAGATTCTGGCGTAGGAAGAGCGAAACAGCGATGCCCCGTGGAGTCTGGTTCCGTGAGCAGCCTGCCTGGAGGGAGGCGACTACCGCATTCATTCTTTCGCTCCACGCTTCGGCGCTTCTCACAGGACTGTGCCGCGAAGTGACAGGGAGCCAGCCTGGCCTCGATGTAACGGGCGCGGCGGTGTTGGTCCTCTGCGCCCTTTACTTTTATCAGCGAGGACGGGAGTTGCGCGCTACCGGGAAGGCTGGGCACAAGAGGGCGTCGCGGTACCTTTGGTCCGGCGCGGGGATCTCCTGCGCCGCCATTCTAGCTGTTGCCGTAGATATTGCACAGTTTTTGTAGGCCAACCAGACACGGTACCGGAGCAGCCCGCGAATGGACCACTCCGGGGGAATTGAGTGTCAAGACTCTGGAACGGGGACGGGCAGGTTGCCCGCACGGTCCTTGAGCGAGACGACCTGGAAGGGATACGGCACCTCAATTCGTTCCAGGCGGAAACGCTTGTAGATCCGCTTTCGCATTTCGTGTTGGACGTAGTACTGGTCCACAAATTCGGCGACTTGGCAGATGAGGGTGAAATCGAGTGAGTAGGCCCCAACACCGGGGTTGAAGCGGACAAATGGGGCTGGTTCGGCCAGCAGACCCTTAACGCTGCCCATGGCGGACATGGCTTCTTCAACGAGCATGTTTTCGATCTCTTCAGGGTCACAGGAGAACGGTACGCTGGCGGTGATGAAGACGGCGGTTCGCTTTTCGGGCAGGTAATAATTGGTTACGATCGCCTGGGCGAGCTTGGCGTTTGGAACAACGATCAGATTGTTGGCCAGGGCGCGGATGGTGGTGCTGCGCCAGTTGATATCGGCGACATAGCCTTCTTCGCCGGAATCAAGCTTGATGTAGTCACCCACGCGGACCTGGCCGGCGATGGTGACGTAGAAGCCGGCAAAGAGGTTCGACAGCGTGTCCTGAAGAGCGAGAGCGACGGCCAAACCGCCAACGCCCAAAGCCGTGAGAATGGGCGCGATAGAGATTTGGAGCGAATCCAGAAGAATCAGAGCGCCAATGGTGGCGACGGCCATTCTGGCGATGCTCTGTGTAAGCGTGGTGACGGGAAGCGCCGAGGTGTTGGTCTTTCCGTAGAGAGCGACCAGTGTCCCCGCAATCTGGACGGCGACCATGGTGAGCGAAACGATCCAAAGAACCAGGAGTGTCTGGCTGAGAAGGGTTTCGACACGCACGGGAAGGTCGGCCGAACGGGTGGCGACCATGAGCGCGAGAATGAGAATCCAGAGCAGGAACGGCTTCCGGATTGCGTTGACAAAGAGATCGTCCAAGCGGGTGGGACTGCGGACCGCCCACTTGTCCAACATGCGGAATAGCACACCGCGCGCTATCCAACCGACGCTGAATACAGCGACAAACAAACCAGCGGGCAGGGCGAAGGTGGGCAGGTGCTGCCCAACGCCAACCAGGGCTAGAGCCATCTCAGCGAACCCTCCTGACGTCTGCGAATACTCGCGAAGTAGGGGTCATATACCCACGGTAACCCGTTGGGCGAATTCGCCTTCCGCGCCCTGCGCGCTAAACTGGTTATTGTGGCGGTTTGCGGCCCCCGTTCCAGGTGTCGGGCAAGGGCGTATCAGGGGGCCAGTAGCCCTTAGGATCTTCCTTCCACTCTTTGCCACAGAGACTGGAGATGGTTTTCCATTCCGCGGCGCCGAGGTTCAGGTCCGGGTGATAGACAAACCGCTTGAGGCCGGCTTTGTGCGAGGCGACCAGCAGGCGGCGGAGATCGTGGGCCGGCATGGGATCACCCGCGTGGGGGTTGCGGCCGGTAGACACCCAGGCAATAACCTTTTCGGGGTCTCCGGTGGCATCCAGAGCGCGCTTGGTATCGGCGAAGACGATTTCATCGAAGAACTCGTCCGGGAAGCCATTTTCGAGGTCGGCAAGTTTGCGGACCAAGGACTCATGGCAGGAAGAGTAGTGAGGGAAAATCATTGCGGGCCACCTTCAACTCCCCGATGAGTGCCCCCTTCTTCTTCGCCTGATTAACGTAGACTCGAAATTGGCTCCGAGGCCTAGCTGTAACAAGAATCGTGGGCTGCGCCTCATCCTTCCCGTAAGCGGACAAATAGTCACGCTTCCGATCCGCGATGAGCTTGTTGAACTGAGCACTAGTAATTACACAAATTTCTTTATCGTGCACACAGACAAGGACTACGAATACTTTCTTGCAACGATTCTCAAGTTCCCTTACATCGGCACAGTTGTTTGCGCTGAACCCAAAGAGATACTCTGCATGAACAGTCTTCGTAGGAGCTGCTGCATGCTTAATGTAGATGGCGACATCATTATTGATTCGAAATGCTCCGCGCGCCTTCAGGTCGTCAAACGCGTTGATGGCCTTGAACTCCGGCCTATCGGCAATCTGAGTTAGCGCCGCACCATGGTACATGTGATCATTATTGATGTGCATAGGTAGTAAATATGTTACTCTATGCGAACCTTGGCCAGACTACCGGCAACGCGACGATCGCGCGCCTACACGTAGAGGCTGATCCAATTGGCAGCCCCTATGTCTCACACTGATAGCCCAATGCAAATTCAATTGCAGATCCCCCCCTTGTTCTGCACGAATGAGCTATCTCTCGTCGCTGAGGCAATGGCAAGCGGTTCTAATTACTGCCGCACTCTCAGAATGTTCGTGCATACAACTATGCGAGTGCATTGATCACACTGGCGGTTTTCGGCCCCCGTTCCAGGTGTCGGGCAGGGGCGTATCGGGAGGCCAGTAGCCCTTTGGGTCTTCCTTCCACTCTTTGCCGCAGAGACTGGAGATGGTTTTCCATTCGGCGGCGCCGAGGTTCAGGTCCGGGTGATAGATAAACCGCTTGAGGCCGGCCTTGTGCGAGGCGACCCGCAGGCGGCGGAGATCGTGGGCCGGCATGGGATCACCCGCGTGGGGGTTGCGGCCGGTAGACACCCAGGCAATAACCTTTTCGGGGTCTCCGGTGGCATCCAGAGCGCGCTTGGTTTCGGCGAAGACGATTTCATCGAAGAACTCGTCCGGGAAGCCGTTTTCGAGGTCGGCCAGTTTACGGACTTTGGGCAGGTTGAGGCCAAAGAGTACCTTCACTACACCGAAACAATCCTCCTCGGTGAGGGACGGATTCCATTCGTGGAGCGTGGCGACCCAGCGGGCGATTGTGCCATACATCCCGTCAAAGCCACGGTGCCAGTAGTAGTGCTTAGGGAAGATGGTGTCGAAGAAATGGTGCGTCTTCTGGTAGTCCTGCGTAGTGAGGACGGAGAAGGCGGCGGAACGGGGAATGGTGCCCAGCTTCGACTTCTTGGATAGTGCGTCCCACTGCTTGCGGATGGCGGCCATGTTGCGGAGCGTGGACTCCTGACGCATGCGGAGCCAGTAGAGGGCGTCCTCATTCAGATCAAAGAGAGAGAGGCCGCCGAGCATGCCGCCGTTCTGATGGAAGCGGACGAGCGACGGAGTGAGCGAGTGGAAACGCGCCTTGAGATGGTTCATGCCGCGTTCCATACGAGCGATGTCAAAGCCGAGGTGGCCGTAGATGGCGCGGTGGTGCTCGCGAATCTCGAAGAGATCCCCGCCGTGGTGAAACGCAAGTTCGTAGTGGTGTTCGCCTGCGCCGTCGATGATGACGCCCTTGGCTTGCGGGAAGGCGCGCAGAGTGTCTTCCACGCCAGCAGCGAGGGAGAGTGCGCCGAAGGGGTCTTGCTGAAATGACTTGCGGCGTCCGTAGTGGGCAGGACCGAAGAGGCGGAGATCCCAGCCGCGGCTGGCGATATTGTCTAGGAGACCTTGGAGTTGCTTCTCCTTGGCAGCGTCGAGGCGGACGTTTTCCGGCGGATCGACACCGTACTTGCGATAGATGGCTGGGTCCGGCGCGCAGGTGTTGATGGTGGCTCCGGCGCGGCGGTAGGTGAAGTCGAACTTCGGTTCACCGTCCCAGAAACGGAGCGGGCCGATGACGATGCCGCGCACGCCGCCTTCGTCCCAGGCGTCGAGAATGCGGCGGTAATCGGTGAGCCACTGTTCCAACGGCCAGATCATGTACATCCAGGCGGAGAGACGATCCTGCGAAGCGGGTTGGGCAAGAGCGGCCGAAGCCGCTCCCGCCGCGCCGCCAAAGAGCAATTGGCGGCGGTTGATGGAGTTGTGAGAGAGCGTTCGGCGCATATCAGAAGCTCAGTTTAAGCCCGAACTGCATGACGCGCATGGCGGCACGGAGCGAGCGGATTTCGCCGACGCGAGGAGCGTCCGGCGTGACCGAGGCAAGCGAAACGAACCCGAGGTTGTTGGGTTGTCCGAAGAAGGGAGTGTTCAAGGCGTTGAAGGTCTCTCCCCGGACCTGGAGCTTCGCCCGCTCCGTGAGGGAGAAGTTCTTGAAGAGAGAGAAGTCCAGGTTCCGTTGTCCGGGAGAGGTCATGACGTTGCGGCCGGAGTTGCCGTAGTGGCAGAGGTCGGGCCGGCTGGCGATGTTGCAATTGACGCGCTGGAAGGCCGAGGGGTCATACCAGAGGTCGCGGCTGGCATTATCGAGACGGCCATCGCGGAGGCGATCCGGGCGGATGGGGGTTCCGTCGCCGCCGGTGTTGAGATCGTTGAGGCCAACTGTGGGCGTCCAGGGGAAACCGCTGCGCAGCGACAAGATGCCGTTCGTCTGCCAGCCCTTCAGCAGCGCTCCGGGAACGCCGGTGAGGTTCTTGGCAAAGGGGAGCTCGTAGACGAAGTGGAAGACCATGTTGTGCGTCAGATCAAAGCTGGTACGGCCGCGGGAACCGGCGCGGTCGAGATAGACTTGGCGGCCAGCGCCTTCGTTGCCGCCGTCTTCGCCGTCGCCGTTGGCCTTGCTGTAGGTGTAGGAGAGACCCATGCTCAGCCCTTTGGAGTATCGCTTTTCGAGCTTGGTCTGAAGGCCGTGATAATGCTGGTTCGAATACGAGTCGAAGGCAAAGATGCGACCGAGGGTTTGCACGCCGAGTTGCGGCATGGAGGGATCAAAGAACTGCTGGATGGGGCGGCGGGACTGGAAGTTTGTGTTCATGGACGGCAGGGCTCCGTTGAAGTTCTCGTAGGAGTTCGCCGAATGGGTGGTCTTGCTGCCGACATAGCCGATGGTGAAGGCGAGCGAGCCGGGGAGTTCCCGCTGGAGGTCAAAGCTCCACTGCCAGACGTTGCGTTCCTGGCGATCCGGTTCCAGACGCCACACGCTGACGGGCGGGTTGGCCTGCGCGCCGACGAAGGGATCGTTCAGAGTCAACACGGGAAGGCCGGGGCGGAAGGTGCGGGTAGGCGAACCGGCGACGGCATCCGTGATGGAGTCGTACTGCTGGAAGCCGGATAGCGGCGGCATCAGGTTGGCGGTGCTGATTTGCACGAAGTGCTGGGGGCTGGTGTATTGACCGGCTCCGGTGCGAATTACCCATTTGTTGGACGGGCGATAGGCGATGCCGAGGCGCGGCTGCCAGAACGGCGCCACCTGCTTCCAGAATTTCTCCTTGGCTTCGGCGGATTCGACGGGCGGATAGAGAGTGGGAATCTGCTGGCCGGTGGGCGTCGTATACAGACGCGTGAGATCGACGGTGCGGACATGGCCGAGCTTGTCATAGGGATTACCCATGTAGTCGTAGCGCAGGCCGAAGGTGATGGTGAGATTGGGCCGGGCGCGCCATTCGTCGGTAACATAGGCGCCGATGCGGCGGGAGCGCATGGCGACGGACGGGTAGCCTTCCGCGGTCTGCGCGCGGTTGGGATAGCCAAGGACGAAAGAGGCGAAATCGAGACCGCTTTCGTTCGGGGAGAAGGAGAGAGCGCCGCGGGTGAGGTTGGCAGCGCGGCGGTCCATAGCCGCGTGAACGGCAAGGATTCCTGTTTTGATGGAGTGCTTGCCGCGCACGATGGAGAGGTTATCGGCGAATTGATAGCTGTAGGTGTCATCCGTGCGGCCGTTCAAGTCGCCGATGGTGAAGCCGATGCCGGGGATTCCCGTTTCGGCGGGGGTGAATTTGCGATTTCCGTCGCCGGCGACGCGGAACTTGCCGATGCCGAGGGAGTCAACGTCGAAGTCGGAGTTGGAACGGGGATTGATATAGTTGTCGCCCCAGTTATTGATGCCGAAGCGGAACTCGTGGATGATGCTGGGGCTGAAGGTGTGAATCCACTGGGTGGCGACGTTATAGGCATCCGAGATGCGGTCTTCGGGGAAGTTGGGGTTGATCTGGTTTGCTTTCCAATCGGACTTGTCGAGGGCAAAGCGGCCGAAGACTTTGTCGCGTTCAGAGAAGGTGTGATCGAGACGGCCGAAGTACTGACGGGCTCCGATGATGCTGGGGATCGCGCGGCTGGCGGTGAAATCGAGCGGGTCGAGTTGTTGAAAGTCGGGAAGCGGCAGGTATTTGCTGATGACGTTTTGCGCTCCGGGGTGGAGGCGATTGGCTGGGATGATGTTGTTGGCGAAAGGCGTGCCGGTGGCCGGGTCATAGATGACGATGGAGTTGCGGACAGGGCGGCCAGTGGCGGGATTGGTGGGCGGGTTCAACAGCAGTGAGAAGTTGCCGTTGCGGAAATCCTGGCTGGGCCACCAGGCGGTAGCCACACTTTCCTGCGTTTGACGACGCTCTTCGTAGTTGAATGACCAGAAGGTGCGGTTCTTGATGACGGGGCCGGAGAAGAAGCCGCCGAACTGGTTGCGGCGGAGACGGTCCTTCTTGAGCCGGCCGGCGCTTTCGGGGCGCTGGAAGTTGAGGAAGTAGGTTTCGGCGTCAAAGGCGTCGTTGCGGAGGAACTCCCAAACGGTGGCGTGCAGGGAGTTCGTGCCGCCTTTGAGGGAAATCTCCACCCGGCCGCCGGAGCTTTGGCCGTATTCGGCGGAGTAGGAACCGGTCTGGACTTTGAACTCTTCCACGGCGTCAATGGACGGAGTGAAGCTGGAGATGTTGTAGAGAGGAGCGATGGATTCGACGCCATCGAGCGTGATGCTCTGGTGCACCTCGCGCTGGCCGTTGGCGATGATGGACATGCCGCCGCCGGGGATGGGGAAACCGCCCTGGCCGTCGGCGCCGCCGCTGCGGCTACCGTATTGGACGCCGGGGACCATGGCGGCCAGGTGGATGAGGTTCCGGCCGTTCAGGGGGAGATCGACGACGCGTTTGTTTTCGATGACCTGGCCCACGGTGGAGTTTTCGGTTTCGAGAACGGCGCCGGAGGCGACGACTTCCACGGATTCGGTGACGTTACCGACGGTGAGGGTGAAATCGACGCGTGCCTTCTGCTGGGTTTCTACGCGGAGTTCCGTGACGGTTTGGGACTTGAAGCCGGTTTTTTCGGCGTGAACTGTATACTGGCCGATTTCGATTAAAGGGAATACATATTCGCCGTTTTGGTCGCTGGTTTTGGTGAGGCGCTGACCAGTGGCGGTACGGGTGATGGTGACCTGCGCGCCGGGGACGGCAGCACCCGTCGAATCACGCACAATTCCTAGGATTTCGGTTGATGTTGTCTGGGCCTGGAGGCCAGAAAAGGCAGCGAGAAGGAGAAGGAGAACCTTGGCGGCTCGCCCCATCGAAGTACCTGGTAGCACGGGAACCCTCCATTTCATTTCAAGGAGTATACTCACTGCATACAGATTTCGCCAGAACAATCTTCTTTGGTATACGATCTATGGGAAGAGAAGATGCGAATTCACAATGTGCTCCCGGAAGAAGAGGGCGAGGTGCATCGTGTGTACCGCTTGTTGAAGAGCTGGATTCTGGAAGGGCGGGTGCGCCCCGGCGAGTTCCTTTCCGAAGTGGAGCTGGCGCGGCAGTGCGAAACGTCGCGGACACCGGTGCGGGAAGCGTGTAATCTGCTGTCGCAGGAGAAGTGGATCCAGCGAATCCGGCACAAAGGCTATGTGATTCCGCCGATTTCGGTTCCGGACATTATTGAGGTCTACGAATATCGGAAAGTACTGGAGTGTTTCAACGCCGAGCGGACGGCGTCCGATGGGACCCATGAAGAACTGCAGTCGCTGCGGGATATCGTGACTGTGGAAGACGATCCGTCAGCCGATATGATCCGGTTTTTAGAGACGAATCAACAGTTTCATTTGCGATTGGCGGAGATTGCGCGAAATCAACGCATTGTGGAGCAGTTGCAGTTGACGTTGGAGTATGTGAAGCGGTTGGACATACTCACCTCGCAGAAGGACACGCGGCCGGTATCGCACCGGGAGATCATGCGCGCGATTGAGGCGAGGAATTCGCGGAAAGCGGCAAGGGCGATGGCGGAGCACATCCACATATCGCGCGACCAGATGCTGCGGGTGTTTGGCACGTAATCGTATACAACGGGAGGGTCCATGAGCGAGAACACGTATTGGGAGCGGACCGATAGCTTCGAAGAGAAGATGCGCCTGCTGGATGCGGCGTGGAAACGGAAGGATTACCGGATGGCGCGGGCGCTGGCGCATTCCCTGCGGAATACGGTGAAGCAGGCGCAGGCGGAGGGGGAATCGCCGGGGGCTCCGCTGGCATTCCGGGAAGAATCGGTGGCGGACCTGCCTGCGCCCTGGAAGGTGTGGGCGCAGGGTTGGCAACATTACCAGGTAATCACGCTGGATGAGACGGCGGGGGTGAGCCGGCCGCCGGAGCCGGTGGAGGTTACGCTGCGGGTCCCGCTAGAACATGCGACGTCGTTGACGCGCGAGGTCCGGGTGGCGCGGGTGGTGAACGGACAACTGCGCGAGGTTCCTTCGCAGGTGCATCAGGAGGTGCGGCGGCCCGGCGAGCGATTGGCCAATGTACTGTTTCTGGCAGGCGGGGCGCCCCACCAGCGACACACCTATTTGCTTTTGTACGGTAACCCCGAAGCGGAGATGCCGCAGTATCCGAGCGACCTGGAAACGCACGGCGAGGGCGTGGCGCTGGACATTGAGAACGACTTCTTCAAGGCGTCGCTATCCCGGCAGATGGGGCAATTGGAACGGTTGACGCTGAAGCGGGAACACGGGCTGGAGTTGTTCGCCGGGGGCGAGGGACACGGTGAGCCGCCAGGGATTGACTGGGCGCATGACTATGTGACCTCGGGCAATATCCAGAAGATGCGGATTACGCTGTGGGAGCAGTGTCCCGACTACGAAGTGGTGCGCGGACCGCTGTGCACGATGGTGCGGCGTTGGGGGTTCCCGTACTCGCCGGTGCATCCGGTCTTTTCGCCGTCACGGGTTCATGTGGACATGGAATACCGGTTCTATGCGGGGTTGCCCTGGTTTCACAAGATGGGCAAGATGACGGCGACCAAAGATGTGGAGATCCAGGCGCTGCGGGATGACGAATGGGTGTTTTCGGGACAGTCGTTCACAGACGTGCTCTGGATGGGTCCGGACAAGAAGATGCACATGGGCAAGCCGGACCCGCAGTACAAAGACGATTTGTGGGCAATCGGCTTCTGCAATACGACAAGCCGGGATGCCTTCGTAGGTTTGTTTTTGGAACACCGCGGCGAGGGGCTGCCGGAGTTAAAGCACAATGCGAACCCGCTGGAGTTTTACCGGTGGCATGGACCGTGCTGGAGCCGGTATCCACTTCCGGGCAAGTCGATGCCGGCGGGCGCGGTGCTGCACCAGAAGAACGCCTATTCGGTGATTCCGTTCGACACGGCGGATGGCCTGAAGCGGCTGGAAGATCTGCGGCACCGGTTGGTCAACCCGTATGTCGCGGCGCGGGGAACGCTATCCACCGCGGGCGCGGCAGCGACACCGGGACGGCTGGCACGCGCAGGCGAGGCGGGGGATAGCCCGATCTCCAAACGTGCGATTTGGGATGCCCTGGCCACCTGCAAAGACGAGCAGTTGTATGTGACGGACGCGAGCGTGGTGGACCTAGGCCTGGTTTACGATGTGCGCGTACGCGGGGATGTCGTGCATGTGGTTATGACCATGCCGCACCGGGGGCGGCCGCGGCTGGGATTCTTCACCTATGGTTCCGGCGGCAACTCGACGCCGGTACGGACACAGGTGATGAAGGTCCCCGGCGTAAGCAAAGTGGTGGTGGAACAGACGTGGGAACCGGGTTGGAGTTCGAACCGGCTGAGCGAACTGGGCCGGAAGAAGCTGGGAATCGACTCGTAGGGCTTAGCGGTAGTGTTTGACGGCGGCGGCGGAGATGCGGGCGATGAGCGCGGCACGTTGGGGAGCGGGAAGCCTGGAATCCGCTACGAAAACGGCGATGGACAGCGTGCCGCCGTCCGGCGCGGTGAGAATACCGACATCGTTCGTTGCCGCCGTCAGACCGTTCCAGGAACCGCTGGTGCCTGTCTTGTGTGCGATCTGCCAAGCTCCCGGGACGCCCGCTTTCAAACGATCCGGGAAGGTTTTGCATTCGCGCATCGCTTGGAGCACGAACTCCGTAGAAGACTTGGCTAAGAGTTGGCCCTGTGCCAGGCGCAGGAGGAAATTGGCCATGCCTTTGGGTGTCGCGGTGTCGCGCGGATCGACCTGATAAAGATCATAGGAACGCTGGCGGGCCGAGGGGGGAACAGCGGACATGGTGCGTTCGAGGACGGCTGCATCAACAAACTCATCCCGCCATTCGATGCCGTAGATTTGCGTTTGCAGACGGCGTTCGTCGCGATCGATGCGAATGCCCTGGATGCCCTTGGCGACAAGGGCTGCCTGGACTTTGGCGGGGCCGCCTAGGCGGGCGATGAGGATATCGGTTGCGGCGGAATCGCTGTCGATGATGGCACGGCGTACGAGGTCGCCGATGTTGGTGGTGTAGCCCTCGGGTCCGACGAGCTTGGCGAGGGGTTGGACGAAGAGGCTTAGGTCTTTCTTGTGGATTGTGACGGATTGGGCGAGGCGCCAGCCGTGATTGTCGACGGCGTCGAGTACGGCTACGCCGACCAGGAGCTTCATGACGCTCTGCAGGGAGAAGCGTTCGGATTCACGGATGCAGACGGACGTGGCGCGGTGATGGACGCAGGCTCCGATGCGGGCTCCGGGTTCGGCGGAGATGTTATCGAGATCCCGCTGGAGGGCTACTACGTCAAGCTCCGCCGCGGCGGCGAGGCCGAGGGAAGCCAAAAACAAAAAGAGGCGCATTTGTTTAATTTCTCAATGTTGCCATGGGATCCAGTCCAGCGGCGCGGCGCGCGGGCAGGAAGCTGGCCAACAGGGCGACGACGGCCAGCAGGAATGCGGCTAGCAGATAGGTAGGCACATCATTGGGCTCCAGCCCAAAAAGAAGGGCGGATGCCGTTTTGCCGGCCCACAGCGCGAGCATGGCCCCGATGGCGATACCGGCCGCCAGCAGCACCAAAGCCTCCCGCATGACCAAGCCTATGACGTTGGCGCGGCCGGCGCCGAGAGCGATACGGACGCCGATCTCCTGCCGGCGACGGACCACCATATAGGCGATGACGCCATAGATGCCGAGAGTGGCGAGGAGGGCGGCGAGGAAGCCGAAGCCGCCGGAAAGCGTTGCCATCAACCGTTCGCGCAGAACGGACTCGCGCATTTGCTCCGGCAGCGGGCGGAACCGGACGCCGACGGTGGGCCCGACGGAAGCGGCAATGGCCTTGGCCGCGGCAATAGCCGAGGCAGGCGAACCGCCGACTCGCAACACAAAGTTCGAACCCGAATCCGGGGAGTCGTCTTGTGCAATGGGAAGAAAGGCGACAGGCTTAAATTCTTCCCGTAGATTGTGATATTTCGTGTTTTCCACCATGCCGACAATCTGGTAGAGCGGCTCCGGCTTCCCTGCCTGGGTATTCATGCGGAAGGTGCGTCCGACAGGATTGGCGCCGTTGAAATATTTGCGGGCGAAGAGCTCATTGACGATGGCAATCTGGGGCGCGGAGAGGTCGTCCCTTTCGGTAAAGTCGCGCCCGGCCAATATGCGGGTTCCCATGGTGTGGAAATAGCCGGGGGCGGTGCGATTGAAATAGGACTCTTTCCCACTGGTTGCGGCGGGGGCTCCGTCCGGACCGATGGTTTGGTCCCAACTGCTGCCGCTGACGGGGGTAATACGGACCTGCGCGGCAGAGATCACGCCGGGGATGGCAGTCAATTGCGCAGTAATGTCGCGGTAGAGCGCGGCCCGGCGCTCCTTGACAATTTTGGCACGGCTGGCATCCATCTCCATCGCAATGATGCCTTCGGCCTGGAAGCCGGAATCGGCGTTGAGCAGATTGTGCAGACTGCGTGTGAAGAGGAGAGCGCCGACGAGGAGCACAAGGGAAAGGGCCACCTGCACGACGACGAGCGCGCGCCGGAGGCGATTGCCGCCTCCCGCTATGCCGCGCCCTTCGCTGCGGATGGCAAGACCCGGAGCCACGTAGGTAGCGCGAATGGCCGGGGCGAGGCCGAAGAGCAGGCAGGTAAAGATTGCCAGAGCAACGGTGAAGGACAGGACACGCCAATCGGTGGCAACGTCAATAAAGACGGGGTCCGCCGAAGTCCCGAGGAAGGTGAGCAGACCGCGACTTAAGATAACCGCGAGCGCGGCGCCGCCCGCAGCGCCCATGGCGGCGAGGAGCAGGCTTTCGACCAGCGACTGACGGATGAGACGGGCGCGGGAGGCTCCGATGGCCAGGCGCACGGCAATTTCCGAGGCTCGCGCGGCGGCACGAGCGAGTAGAAGATTGGCAAGGTTGGCACAGGCGATGAGCAGGACGAGACCGGTGATGGCGAGCAGGAGATACAGAGGACGCTCATACCGTTCCCGGAGACCTGAGATGCCGGTGGCGGCAGAGGTGGCCTGGAGTTTGTTGGCGAGGAAGCGGCGAGCGAAACTTGGGTCATACTCCGGAGGCACAATCGCCTTCATGAAGGCCGGCGACAGTGCCTGGAAATGGGCATTGGCACTTTCAACAGATTGGCCGGGCCGGAGGCGGCCCATCGCGGAAAGCCAGTAAGCGGTTGTGTTGGGAATGCGGCCGGCCTTGTTTTCGGCCAGTAGACGGTCCGCGCAGAGCGGCAGGGCGATATCGAAGCGGCTACCGACTTCGACGCCAAAAAAGGAGGGTTGCGTGACGCCGATGACCGGGAAAGGAAGGCCATTCAAGCTGACGGTACGCGAGAGGATGGCCGGATCGCCCGCGTATTCACGCCGCCAGAAGGCATCACTAATGACGACGCCGGTGGGGCAAGAGGGCGAGTCATCCACGGCGGTGAAGAGACGGCCCAGTTGCGATTGGACGCCCAGGCCGGGGAAGAATTCCCCGCTGACGAAAAGACCTTCCGCATACCGAGGTTCTCCGCCGGGCGAGAGATTGAAGTGCCCGGCGCTCCAAGCCCAGATAGAGGAGAGCGCCTGCTGATTCTCGCGAAGGTGCTCCCACATGGTGTAGGTCATGTTGGCGCTGCGGCTGGACCACCAACCGCCGCGGGCGGAGCCGGGAGCGAAGTTGACGTAGGCGAGTTCCTGCGGATTGGCGACAGGCAGCGACTTCATGTGCAGCGCGTTAATCAGCTGGAACATGGCCGTATTGGCTCCGATGCCCAGAGCAAGCGAGAGGATTGCGACGGCGGTGAAACCGGGATTGTTCCGCAATTGGCGGAGGCCGTAGCGGAGATCGGAGCGGGTATTGTCGAGCCAGGCGGCAATGTTCATGTCGCGGGTTTTCTCTTTCTGGATGCCGTAGTTGCCGAGACGGCGACGGGCTTCGCGTAGGGCTTCGGCGGGCGGAAGGCCGGAGGCGATGAGGCGATCGGTTGTTTCGTCGATGTGGTACTGGAGTTCCAGCTCGATGTCGTGATCGAGCGATGCGGGGCGGAAGACGTTACGCCAGCGTTGATACCAGGGCATGGGAAACTCAGGAGTATTGGAGAATACGGGCGACGCCGCTGGTGAGACGCTGCCAGGCGTCTTCCTCAATGGCAAGTTGGCGATGGCCTTCGGCGGTGAGCGAATAGACCTTGGCCTTGCGGCCCTTGCCGGTAACGATCCATTCGGCGGCAATCCATTGATCCTGCTCCATGCGGTGAAGCGCGGGGTAGAGAGAGCCTTCCTCTACCTGGAGCAGTTCGTTCGAGACGGCGTGGATGTGCTCACAAAGTCCATAGCCATGCAGAGAGCCTCGTGAGGCCAGGGTGCGGAGGACCAGGAGTGTGAGGGTGCCTTGCAGCTTATCGTTTTTGCTCTTTGGCATAACTAGCTAGGTATAGTTTGCGTGAGTGGACTTGGCGTGTCAACGTCTACGTGATTGATTAGACTGGCGGCATGCGGTTTTGGTTTTGGATGATTTTTGCTTGCGCGGTGTGCGCGGCGGATCGGCCGCACTGGGAACGGGTGCAGCATTTTGTGTTTGTGCTGCTGCCGGAGGCGAGTTTTGATTCGCTCTTTGGGGCGTTTCCGGATGCCGAGGGCGTTCCGGGCGAACGAGGCGCACAGGAGGTTCCCAACCTTTGGGCGTATGGGGATCTGTACACGGTGCAGGACCATTTTTTCTCGTCTTCCGATCCAGTAGAGATGTTGCGTGCGGAAACGGCACGGTGGGACGCGGCGGGCCTTGGCTGGAAGGCGTATGGAGCGGACCTGGAGGCGTTTCGCGCCGATGTAGAGAGTGACATCTTGCCGGCGGTGAGCCTGTTGATTCCGGACCAGGTAGACGGCGTGGGGATGGAGTTCGTGACGCGGGTGGTGAATGGCGTTGCCGGGAGCCGGTTGTGGCGGCGTTCGGCGGTGTTTGTTGCGTGGAAGGGTCCGGGTGGGTTTGCGGACCATGTCGCGGCGCCGAAGGGCATGGGCGGACGCGTTCCTTCCCTGGTCATTAGCCCGTGGACCCGCGTGGGATACAACGACCACCGGGTGTATACGCACGCAAGCTGGGTTCGTTCGATCGAGAACCGGTTCGGACTGCAACCTGGTGATGGCGCGGTTCCGGACCTGGCGGTTCCGGACCTGTATGATGCGTTTGATTTTGCGCAACAACCGCGCGAGGCGGTGATGCTGGACCCCTCGGGATCGACGGGGTATCCGGTGACCGAGCAGGGTCAGGTGTTCCCGGCAGCGGGATGGCTGGACAACGTGCATGCGTGCCATGGAACGTGGACGGTAGCGGCGGGGTCGGCTGTATTGGGGTATGGGTCCGGGTTTGTGCTGGAGGAGGAAGCCGGCACGGCACCCTCCCTGTCGCGCGTGGTGGTGACGGATTCGCAGGGAATTGCGAGAGAGGCGAGGGCGTTCTACACGGGGCCGACGCAGGTGAACTATGTCGTTCCGGAGGAGACGGCGGCCGGGTTGGCCCAGGTCCGGATTGATACGGCGCGTATGCGTTTTGACGGCTTCCTGCTGGTGGAAACGGTTTCGCCGGGACTGTTTTCGACCACGCGGCAGGGGCAGGGTCCCGCTGATGCGGAGGCGGTCAGCGACGAGGGAGCGTCGCCAACGTTTATTTGCGGAGAGACAGGATGCCGGAGCCGGGCGCTGTCGGGGAGAACGGTCCTCTTGCGGGCGACGGGGCTGCGCGGGGCAAAGGTGGTGCGGGCGTGGATGGACGGCAGCGAGGTTCGTGTGCGGCGATTTGCACCGGACACGGAAACAGCGGGGCTCGACCGTGTGGAGGTGGAGTTGCCACGAGAAAAGACAGGGCCAGTGCTGGTGATGGTGGAAGCGGACGGCGTGTTGTCCAACGCGGTGCAACTCTTGCTGGGCGCGGCGCTGTGATACCGTGCGAAATGAGATGAATCGACGCACATTTCTAATGCAGACGGCGGCCGCGGGAGCGGGGTTGGCTGCCAAGGGGAAGAAGATTCCGGTGGGCCTGGAGCTCTACTCCGTCCGGCAGGAGTTGCAGAAGGACGATGTGGGTACGCTGCGCGCGGTGGCCAAGATGGGCTACGAGGGCGTGGAGTTCTACTCGCCGTATTTGAACTGGGACACGGCGAAGGCGAAAGAGATCCGGAAACTGCTGGATGAATTGGGTATGCGGTGCCTGTCGACCCACAATAGCGGCACGACGTTTACCCCGGAGAAGATTGGCCATGCGGTGGAGCTGAATGGAATTTTGGGGTCGAAGCTGATCGTGATGGCGAGCGCGGGGAAGGTGACCGATATTGCGGGTTGGAAGGGCGTGGCGGAGCGGCTGAACCAGAGCGCCGAGAAAGCTCACACGGCCGGGATGCGAGTGGGATTCCACAACCATCTGGTGGAGTTCCTCCCGCTGGAGGGGCAGCGGCCCATGGATGTATTGGCCAGCGGGACGGAGAAACGTGTGGTGCTGCAACTGGATATCGGCACGTGCGTGGAAGCCGGGGTGGATCCGGTGGCCTGGATCGAGAAGCATGCTGGGCGTACCGTGTCGATGCATTGCAAGGACTGGTCCAAAGATAAGGCGGTGGGGTTCCAGGCGCTACTGGGCGAAGGCGACGCGCCATGGAAAAAGATATTTGCGGCGGCAGAGAAGCGGGGCGGGATTGAGTCGTACCTGGTGGAGCAGGAGGGGAGCCGGCTTTCCGCTATGGAGACGGCGGAACGGTGCCTGACGAGTTTTCGAAAGTTGCACGGATAAGAAAACCGGGCGGCCTGCCAGGGAAACAGACCGCCCGGAGGGCAAGGGCAGAGCTGGGCGGGCTAGAACCCTTCGAAGTCGCGGTCGAGAGGAATGACCGACTTGGGGTTCGCGCCAGCGCCAGCCATGGAAAACGCGGGCTTCTTGAAGCCGTTGTCCCTTGCGGGCACGGGATGGAACGAGGCGGCGGAGCGGGCCGCGGGCGCCGGGGCGGCGACGACGACCGGAGCCGCTGGGCCCGTCGTGGAGAAGAGTTGCCGGAGGTTGTTGACGATGTCGTCCATACCGCGAGCGTGTGAGTTGAGCTCCATGCCCGAAGCAGCGGACTCTTGGGCGGTCGCGGCCAATTGCTGCGTCACCTGTTCCATCCGGGAGACCGCGCGGGCAATCTGCTCAATGCCGCGGGCCTGTTGCTCGGATCCGCCATGGACCTCTTCGACCAGCGATTTCACCTTGTTGGCGGCCGAGGTTACGCCGTTGATGGAAGCGGCGACTTCGTCCAGTTTCTGTTTGCCTTCGGCCGCGCGGGCGATGGACTCTTCGATGAGCTGGGTCGTGTCTTTGGCGGCCTGCGCGGAGCGTTGGGCGAGGTTGCGGACTTCATCGGCCACGACGGCAAACCCCATGCCGGCCTCCCCGGCGCGTGCGGCTTCGACAGCGGCGTTGAGAGCGAGGATGTTGGTCTGGAAGGCGATGTCGTCAATGACTTTGATGATCTTCGAGATCCGGCCGGAGGAGTTGCTGATCTCGTTCATGGACTCCATCATCTGGTGGAGAGCGGAGTTGGCTTCGCCGATGATGCGGCTGGCTTCCTTGGTGC
Source organism: Bryobacteraceae bacterium (assembly GCA_035714175.1). GTDB lineage: Bacteria > Acidobacteriota > Terriglobia > Bryobacterales > Bryobacteraceae. The sequence goes on from DASTML010000214.1 coordinate 28,208, forward strand.
ATTCGGTGGCGGCGCCGGCGTGTTCCGCGTTGCGGGCGGTCATGGAGTGGATCTCTTCGGCGGAGGCGGAAGTCTCTTCGAGGGAAGCGGCCTGTTCGCTGGCGGCCTGGGAGACCGACTGCGAAGAAGAAGAGACCTGTCCGGCGGTGCCGGCCAGTTGTTGGGAGTTCTGGGTCAGTTCGTCAATGCTGCGCTGCAGCGCCGTGGTGACGCTGCGCTGATTGTAGAGCACGCCGATGCCCACGCAGATGCTGACCAGGCAGAGAAAGCCCAGTATGGTAAGCACCGAAAGCCGGGTTTGCTCGGCGTCCGTGCCGAGCTTGGCCAGGACCCGCTCCTCGTTTTCGACCAGTTGCCGGGCGGTCTTGTTCATCTGGCTGAGCTTGGGCAGAAGACTGCCGTTGAGATCGCCCAGGGCTTCGTCCATTTTCTGGGCCTGCAGCTTATCAACGATCCGCTGGTGGTTGATGCGGAACGCGTCGAATTCTCCCCGGAGCATTTGAATCGCCTGGCGCGACTCGTCGTCAATATTGGCACGCTGGAACTCGGTCAGCAGGCGCCCGGTCGCCTCGTCGGCGGCGGCGAGATCCCTCCGGGCCTGATCGGCGGAGGAGGCCTGTTGCAGCATCGTGGCAATCGCCAATTGGCGTTCCAGATTTTCCAGGCGTTCCGTGGAGGCTGCAATCTGCCCTGACAACATCTGGTGGCGCGCGCTGCCGTTCACGGCCCAAGTGAGCCGGGTACCTAAGTGATTGGCTACCCAGAGCGCACTTCCTCCCACCAAGAGCGTGAGCACGACCGTTACCCACGCACACACGACGAGTTTCTTACCTGCTGACCATTTCATAATGAGTCCCTATTCTGTGAGCGATTTTTCGAACTGAACGTCCACGCCCGGGCGGCGTTAGAGTTTAAAGCTAAAACGGAGCGTGGCCACGGCCTGGCTAGCCTTTCCGTTCTCCTGGAACGGCTGGAAACGCCAATCTTTCACGGCTTTGACGACGCCGGCGGTGAGCAGTGCATTGCCGCTCATGACCTTCACCTCGGTCACTTCCCCGGAATCGGAAACATGGGCTTCCACTTCCACGTCACCCTGGACGCGCATCTGCCTGGCGATGGGATTGTAGTCGGGCTGCACTTTCTTGATCGCGGCGCGGATGGCGTCCGGCTGCGCGACGCGCATTTCGGCCAGACAGGGAAATAAAGACGCGGCGCCAAGAAGCGCGAACGCAGCGGTGCGGAATCGGAATGCGGACATAGGTAGTTTCTCCTTAAGGATTTGCAAGTTGCTTTGGGGGGTCGCCAGAACGGAGGTACACCTCCCCCTCTTCCATGGAGAGCGGGAGCCGGCTGGCGGGTACTTAAAGCATTTCGGCCAATCCGTGGCCCGCTTGAGAGAAAAACATTCTCTCCGGAAACCGCAATCCCGCCTAAAGCCGCGCTGCATTGCAACGATATGGAATCTGTACCGGGGCCCACACCAATCCGCCCCGCGGGAGAAGCAGCGGCATGGACGAAATCGCACACACAATGAGGCAGGACCTGCAAGGCGCGGGAAAATATCTGGCGTTCGGGTTGGGCAAGGAAGAGTTCGCGGTGCCGGTGGGACGCATCCGCGAGATCATTCCCTGGCAGGAAATAACGCCGGTGCCGCAGGCGGCCTCCTATGTGTTGGGCGTGATCAATCTCCGCGGCAAAGTCGTGCCGGTGATGGACCTGCGGTTGCGGCTGGGGATGGCGTTCCATGAAAAGAGCGACCGCGCCTGCATCGTGGTCATGCAGCCGGACCCGAAACAGTCGCGCTCGCCGATCGGCGTGGTGGTGGACGGCGTCAGCGAAGTGCTGCAGATTCAGCCGGCGGAGATGGAAGAGACCGCCACGCTGGGCGGCGGATGGATGCACCTGGGTTACGTGAATCAGATCGCCAAGAGCAAAGGGAAGGTCATCCTTCTGCTGGAGATCGATAGCGTGCTCGCCGGACCGATGGAAGACGCCGATGCCGTGGGGACCATGGAACTCGCCGGCGCCGGGGTGGAGTAAGCCATACCCATGCAACGCGAAGCTCAACTCTTACGGCTGCTGGACGCCGTCATCGGCGACGTGTTTTCCGGAGCCGGCAGTCCGGACGGAGAAGGCCGGCGGGCGCTGCGTCAACAGGCGATCCAGGCGGCCGAATCGGCGCGAGAGATGTCGATGACCGGAACCGAGGAGGCAGCGCGGCAGTTGGCGGCGCTGCTCGAACCCGAGGCCGTCGGCGAGGACTGGCAGCCGCAACTGGAAGCGCAGGTAGAGCAACTCCAGGCGCTGGCCGAACAGGAAATCGAAATGCGCATGACGGCCGGCGCGCCGCCTCCGCCGGCCGGCCCCGGGATGCCCTGGGCCGATTTCGTCTTCGAATCGCGCGAGCACCTCTCCCAGATCGAGCAGGAGTTGCTGCGCCTGGAGAACTCGCCGGACGACTCGGAAGCGGTCCATGCGCTGTTCCGGAGCTTTCACACGATCAAGGGACTGGCTGCCATCGCCGGCACGGAGACGGCGCGTGAGGTGGCGCACCACACCGAGAATCTGCTCGATGAGGTGCGCAGCGGCAAACGCGCCGTTTCCTCCTCCCTGATCGACCTGGCGCTGGCGAGCGCCGATTTTCTGGGCGAAGTGGTGGCCGCCGCCGATCAGATCGATCAGGGCGAAGCCGTAGAGATCCCCGAGGACGCAGGCGCGCTGCTGGATTCGCTCCATGCCGCGATGCAAGGCCCGGGAGAGGCCGCCTCCCCGTCCATGCCGGCTCGTTCGGCGCGCACCGGGGGCCAGCCCGCGGCGCGTGCGAACAGTGGCGGGGGCGGCCGGTCCGCCGTCAAGGTAGACACGGCGAAACTGGACCAACTGGTGGATCTGGTGGGCGAATTGGTGATTGCCCAGTCGCTGGTGCAGTTGGATCCGGCGCTGCTGGCGCTGAACGATCCGAAAACAGCGAAGAATCTGAATCAACTGGGCCGGATAACAACCGAACTGCAGAAGACTGCGATGTCGTTGCGCGTGGTGCCGGTAGGGCAGACGTTCCGGCGGATGGCGCGCGTATTCCGCGACCTGGTGAAAGAATCGAACAAGCAGGCAACGCTCGAACTGGCAGGCGAAGACGCCGAACTCGACCGCACCATTGTCGAGCAGTTGGCCGATCCGCTGATGCACATGGTGCGAAACGCGGTGGACCATGGGCTGGAAAAACCGGCCGACCGCGAGAAAGCCGGCAAACCGGCCGAAGGCAAGATCCGGCTGGCGGCGTCCCACCAGTCGGGCCACGTGGTGATTGAAGTCTCCGATGACGGCCGGGGCCTGGACCAGGACCGCATTCTCCGCAAGGCGATGGAGCGAGGGCTGGTGAAAGAACAGGCACAGTTGTCGCCCTCCGAGATTCTCGACCTGATCTTTGAGCCGGGCTTCTCCACGTCCGAGCAGGTGACGGCAATCTCCGGACGCGGCGTCGGTATGGACGTCGTGAAACGCGAGATAGAGAAACTACGCGGGAGGGTGGAGGTGCGCAGCGAGCCAGGGAAGGGTACAACGTTTCTGCTGCGGGTGCCGTTGACGCTGGCGATTATCGACGCCCTGGTGGTGAAACACCGGGCAAACCGGTTCATCCTGCCGCTATTCACGGTACGGGAGATTCTAAAGCCAAGGGGGCAGTCCATCCACACCGTGGAGGGGCGGCACGAAGTGGCTCTGTTGCGCGACCGGGTGGTGCCGGTGCTGCGCATGGAAACGTTCCTGGGCGAGAACGAAACCGGAACGGCGCGGAAGACCGAGGACTCCGTGCTGGTGGTGGTGGAGTCCGGGTCCAAGCGGGTGGCGCTGGCCGTGGACGAGGTGGTGGGAAAACAGGAAGTCGTGATCAAGAGCCTCGGCGAATGGATGGGCCGGGTCCGCGGCGTGGCCGGGGGAGCCATCCTCGGCGATGGAAGCGTGGGCATCATTCTGGACCTGGATGGAGTGACAGGACGGGAAGGCTATGGCGTCGCCGCATAGGGAGGCTTCCAGTCTTCCGCCTTCGGCCATCGTCCGGTTGCAGGAGTTGGCGACGGCCCGCCTGGGTCTGGAGAACCGGCCGGGGAAAGAGTTGCTGTTCAGCGTGCGCACGGCGCGGCATATGCGGGAATTGGGAATTCAGGACCCGGCCGAGTATATGCGGGTGATTGAAAACGATTCTTCGGGAGAGACGCTGCAGGGACTGCTGGATCTACTGACGACCAACCATACGGCCTTCTGGCGCGAACCGGACCACTTCGAATGGCTGCAGGACCAGTTGCGGCAATGGAAGGCGGGAGCCAAACAGACGATCTGGTGCGCGGCGTCCTCGAGCGGCGAAGAGCCCTATACGCTGGCCATGGTGGCGCGGGAGGCGATGGGGCCCGCGGCGCCGGAACGCGTGCAGATTCTGGCCACCGACGTTTCCACACGAATGTTGGATACGGCGCGGGCCGGCATTTTTGACCAAGACCGCATACAGACGCTACCCGAGGCGTGGCAACGGCACTACTTCGAGCCCGGAAAGGGAGCGTGGCAAGGCCGCAGCCGGGTGAAGAGCGAAATCCGGCAGATGGTGCACTTCCGTTGGCTCAACCTGGTGGAACCGTTTCCGCAGATGGGTCCGTTTCCGGTGATTTTCTGCCGGAACGTCATGATCTATTTTTCGCAGGAGACAAGGATGCAGATTGTACAAAAACTGGTGCAGCGGCTGACGCCCGGCGGCTACCTGCTGGTGGGACATGCCGAAGGGTTGAGCGGCCTGGAAGCCGATACGGACTATGTACGTCCGGCCGTGTACCGGCGGCGTCCGGGAATGCGCGCCGCGGCCACGCAAGGAGGAGAACGATGGGTCTGATTGTAGTCGGGATTTCCGAATTCCGGTGTTCGTCCGACGCGGAGGCGAGTATCGTCACATACGCCCTGGGCTCCTGCATTGGCGTGGGCGCCTACGACGCGACGGCCGGCGTGGGCGGATTGTTGCATTTCCTGCTGCCAGATTCGCGGCAGGACCCCTCGCGCGCGGAGGCGCAGCCGGCCAGCTACGCCGACACCGGAATTCCGCTCCTGCTACGGGCGATGGAACGAATGGGCGCCGACCGGCGGCGGATGCGGGTGCGGTTGGCGGGCGGGGCGCAGATCTTGAACGATGAGGCGCAGTTGGCGGTGGGGAAACGAAATTACCTGGCGGCGCGGAAACTGTTGTGGCAACTGGGGGTCATGGTGGAGATGGAGGCAGTGGGCGGAGCGGTATCGAGGAATCTGGGCCTGGCCGTAGGTACCGGAGACTTTTGGGTGCAGACGCGCGGAACCGGGGCGGCGGCCGAGGCGGCCGGCGGCGGAGCGGGAGACACGGGAATACGGCGCGCGCCGCTGGCCGGCGTGCGGTAGTGGAAACGGGAGAAGAAGAGGAAAACACATGGAATTGAATGCATTGCGGATATTGATCGTGGACGATTCGCCGGCCATGCGCGCTTATGTGCGCCGCACCGTGCAACTGGCCTCACTGCCGGTGGACAGCGTCTTCGAGGCAGGCAACGGAGAAGAAGCGCTGGCGATTGTGAACCGGGAGAACCGGGAGCCGAACAAACTGGATCTGATTTTTGCGGATTTGAATATGCCGGTCATGGACGGCGAACAGTTCGTCCAGCGGCTGCGGGAAGACGAGCGGGACGCCAAGGTGCCGGTACTAATCATCTCGACCGATGCGACGCAGCGCCGCGTGATGCGGCTTCGGGAATTGGGCGCACAAGGGTATATCAGCAAGCCGTGCCAGCCGGAGATGATCCGGTTGAAGGTACAGCAGATTTTGGGCGAAGCGGTTTAACAGGCCTCTACTTAGGAGGGGAAGCCATGACGGAACAACTACTGCATCGGGACGAGTTGATGGCGGCGGAGATGGTGGGAGCCGCGCGCGATGTCCTCAACGTGATGTTCTTTACCGACATTCTGGAAGAGGGGGAGGAGTGCGCGTGTCCGCAGCCGTTTCCGATTCAGGTGCGTGTGACGTTTACGGGGGACCAGTCGGGAGAGTTCCGTCTGGCGGTGGACGATCTGGCGGCCGGATCGCTGGCCGGCAGTTTCCTGGGTACGGATCCGGTGGCTGGGCCGAATGAGGTGGAGGTGGAGCAGGTGATGGGAGAGCTCGGCAATATGATTTGCGGCGCTTTTCTGAGCCGATTCGAGAAAGAAGGGCTGTTTGCGTTGTCGTCGCCGGAGGTGATCCGGCCGGCCATCGGCGAAATTCCGGGGATACACCGGGGCCTGGAACTGATGGACGGCTTTATGGACCTGCGGGTGTGCTGGGGCACGATACCCGGATGACGCCGCGCACGGATCGCGGGACCCGGCTGGTGCTGGTGGCGGATCGCTCCGCCGCCCTCCGACAAAACGCCGTCCGGGCGTTGCAGGCTGGGACCGGCTGGGCGTGCGAGACGGCCTGCACGATCCGGGAAGCGCGCGACAAGATTGTGCAACTCCGCCCGGAAGTGCTGGCGCTGGAAGCCGACATGCCGGGCAATGAACAGTGTGAGTTTGTTCGGCGGCTGACGCAGTACTATCCGATGCCGGTGATCCTGCTGACGACGGCCAAGGAGGCGCCCGCCATTGCGGGAGCCGACATGACGGTATTGACGCGGTTTGCCGACGAATCGCGCACCGCGGCGGAACTGGCGCGGACACTAGGCCAGCGGACCGCGCGGCAGGCTTCGTACCGTATGATCGCCATCGGCGCCTCGACCGGCGGCACGGAGGCGGTAGAACGGGTGCTGCAAATGCTGCCCCCCGACAACCCGGGCATTGTGATCGCTCAACACATTCCCCGGCAGTTCAGCAGCACGTTCGCCATACGGCTGAACCGCGTGACGCCGTGGGAGGTGCGGGAGGCGACCGACGGATTGACCATACGCGACGGCATGGCGTTGGTGGCGCCGGGCGACCGGCACATGCGCGTGGCGCTGGCCGGGGACCGGTGGGTGGTCCGGCTGGACAGCGGGCCGAAGGTCTGGCATCAACGGCCGGCCGTGGACATTCTGTTTGAATCCGTGGCACAGTGCCATGCGCCGCATGCGGTGGGCGTTTTGCTGACGGGGATGGGTCAGGACGGCGCGGCGGGGCTGCGGCGCATGCGCGAAGCCGGCTACTGGACGATTGCGCAAGACGAGGCGAGTTGCGTGGTGTTCGGCATGCCTCGCGCGGCGATTGAGGCCGACGCGGTGTGCGAAGTGGCCCGGCTCGACCGCGTGGCGGCAGCCATCAACGGCTCTCAGACACGCAGGGCCGGCTCCAGCTTCTCGTAGAAGTACCGTAGGCAGGCGCCGACATTCTGCGCCTCCATGACTTTAACGTCCTCCACCGGTTTCCCGCTGGTGACGGGAGGCGGCACGCGCGGCGGGTTCCTTTTTACCAGTTGCATGGTGGAGGCCAGGGCCGTGGCGCGGCGGTCGGCGAAGGTGATCCAGTATTTGTCGGTCCAGACAGGGACTTTCAAAGGATCCCGGGTAATCATTTCCAGAATGAAGCGGGTCTTCGGGCGCGCCTTCCGAACAATCTGCAACACGCGAGGCATATCGAGCATGCCGTCGCCGAGGTTGACCTCCGAGAGCAGGAAGCCATCGGCATATTCTCCCAGCGCCATGTCCTTGATATGCGTCGTTACCGCCCAGGGGGCAAGCGTTTCCAACAACGAGTAGGGCTCATCGAGCAGAGAAAAATTGTTGCCGGTATCGAGGGTGACGCCCAGGTATTCGCTGCTGTAGCGACGCATCAGGTCGGCCAGTTCGCCGGTGGTCCAATCCTTATGATTTTCGATCCCAATAGCAACCTTGTGTTTATCAGCGGCGCGGGCGGTACGTTCGATGGCCTTCTCCGAGTTGGCTACAAAGGTCTTCCAGGAGGCGAGATCGTTGAAGGTTTCGTAGCGGCGGCCGGAGAGGCAGCCCGTGCGAAAGACGGCCGCGCCGGCGGCCTTGGCGGCGACAATCTGGGCTTCATAGGACTCGTCGTTATCGCTTTTCGGCATCGGCAGCATGCCTTCATAGAACATGCCGTAGCCGTCCAGTTTGGCGCGGAGTGTTTTGGCGAAAGCCGGATCGGCGCTCGACATGGATGCTTGGATACCGCCGGCGCCCTGGGAGCGGCAGTGTTCCAGGAAGGCCAAAGTATCGCGCGGCCGGGTGGCGGTGAGGTAGCTGGTGGTGCAGACGCCCAGGATGGTCTTGGGCCGCGGCGCGGCGGCAGCAGCGGCGGCGGCCGAGGCGGCAAGGGTGAACTGGCGGCGGTTGAGCATGAGCGTTTATCCGAGTTGAAAGCTTTTGAGCACAGAGTCCCAAGGTTTGCGGTAGGGACGGACCAGCATGGCGGCGGCCTCCCGGTCACCAGTGATGGTTTCGCGACCCACGTCCCACTGTAGTTTGCGGCCGGTGCGCAGGGAGATGTTGGCCAAATGGCAGGCGGTGGCGACACGATGGCCGTCTTCGACATCGGCGACGGGGCGTTGCCGCGATTTGATGCAGTCCAGGAAGTTGCGGACGTGAAGGTCAAACTGTTCGTCGCTGGAGCCCTTTTCCTTGCGGGCCTGCGTCCAGGGCTGCGGCTGGATGGCCGACACGCGGGGACCGCCCGCGCTATGTCCCTGAAAACGGGGGATGGCGGCATTGGGATCACCCTTCGTATCCGAAACGATTTCGAAGCCGCCACGATCGATGACCAAGCTGCCCTTGGTTCCGAAAAATTCGAGAGAGCCGGTGCGGGGCATGCCGCGACTGGCTTCGCGATGATGCCAGGCAGCGGTCCATGTTCCGAAATCGAAGAGGGCGTCCTGTGTGTCGGGGGTCTCGCCGTCATCCCGCAGGGCGAAGCGGCCGCCGATGGATGTCACTGACAGGGGGCCCTTGACATTGAGATTCCAGTACACGATGTCGAGGGAATGCGCGGCGAGGTTCGTCATCTGACCACCGGAGTAGTCCCAGAACCAGCGGAAGTGATAGATGCCGCGGTGGGCCTGGTAGGGGCGCGAGGGAGCGGGTCCGAGCCACATGTCGTAGTCGAAACCGGTTGGGGCGGCGCCCGCGGGCGGAACGGAGAAGCCGGGCATGATATTGCGGACCGCCTGGCAGCGAACCGAATGCACCTTGCCGATGGCTCCCTGCTGGAGCAGGGCGCGCGCCTGGGCATAGTGTTGGCCGGAACGCTGTTGAGTGCCGACCTGGACGACGCGGTTGTACTTACGGGCGGCGCGTATCATCCATTGGCCTTCGGCGTGAAAAAGCGTCATCGGCTTTTCGACGTAAACGTCCTTGCCGGCGGCGCAGGCCATGATGGTCATGAGGGCATGCCAGTGGTCGGGCGTGGAGACGACCACGGCCTGCAGTTCCTTATCCTCAATGAGCTTGCGGAAATCGGAATAGGGCCGGGCTTTGCCGCCGCAGGCCTGGACGCCCTCTTCCAGGCGGGGCTGGTAGGTTTCGGCCATGGCGGCGAGATCCACGTCCTTCTGATTCTTGAAGTCATGAACGTGCTGGGCTCCGATGAGACCGTAGCCGATGAAACCGACCTGCACGCGATCATTCGCGCCCCAGACACGGGCGGCTCCCAGGGCAGTGGTTGCGGCGAGGCAAAAGTGACGGCGAGTGGACACTCTGGACATGGGTACCCGGCGGAATTTTATCACCTGGGGTTTTCCGGCGGGCGATATACTTTGGGTTTCCCATGGCCCACGTATTTGACCTGCAAGACGCTTCCCTGTTCGAGTTGCACCCACAACATGCCGGCCCGTCCGGATCCTTGCCGATTACGGCGGAGGACCTGCTGAAACGGCCTTCCGGCGACATATTCGGATTGACGCAAAACGCGGGGATGGGATGGGATCCGCGGCTTTTGAAGGGCAAAGAGATTCTGCTGCTATCGACGCACGGAGGCGTGCGGCGGCCGGACGGAACGCCGGTGGCCCTGGGGTACCACACGGGGCACTGGGAGGTGGGCCTGTTAGTGGAAGCGGCGGCGGAAGAGCTGAAAGCGCATGGCGCTGTGCCGTTCGCGGGAGCGTGCACGGACCCCTGCGACGGACGGACGCAAGGCACGCCGGGGATGTACGATTCCCTACCCTACCGGAATGATGCGTCGATGGTGATGCGGCGGCTGATCCGTTCCTTACCGACGCGGCGGGGCGTGGTGGGCGTGGCAACCTGCGACAAGGGATTGCCGGCGATGATGATGACACTGGCCGCCCAGAAATCGCTGCCGTGCGTGCTGGTTCCAGGCGGGGTGACGCTGATGCCTTCCGACGGGGAGGACGCCGGGAAGGTACAGACAATCGGAGCGCGGTTCGCCCATGGGCAGATCACGTTGGAATATGCGGCCGACATGGGATGCCGGGCGTGCGGATCTCCGGGCGGCGGCTGCCAGTTTTTAGGAACAGCGGCAACCGCGCAGGTGATCGCCGAGGCGCTGGGCATGACGCTGCCGCATGCGGCGCTTGCGCCGAGCGGGCATCCGCTGTGGCTCGACATGGGCCGGCGGAGCGGGCGTGCGGTATTGGAAATGGAAAAGCTGGGTTGGACGATGGCGGATATTCTGACGCCGGCCTCCCTGGAAAACGCCATGGTCTTGCACGCGGCATTCGGAGGATCAACCAACCTGATTCTGCATCTGCCGGCGGTAGCGCATCAGGCGGGATTGCGGCGCCCGGTGGCTGCCGATTGGGCACGCGTGAACCGCAAGGTTCCCCGTCTGGTGGACTCCTTGCCGAACGGACCGGAGAACTTCCCGACGGTGGTGGTCTTTATGGCGGGCGGCGTGCCGGAGGTAATGCTGCATTTGCGAAAAGCCGGGTTGCTGGACACGTCGGTAAAAACCGCGGCGGCCTGCACGCTGGATGAGGTTTTGAATTGGTGGGAAGGCAGCGAACGGCGGCACTCGCTGCGGAAGCAGTTGGAGGAGCGCGAGGGCATTGATCCGGCGCGCGTGGTGCGTTCGATCGACAAGGCGATGTCGTCAACGGTTTGCTTCCCGGTGGGAAACCTGGCGCCGGAGGGGTCTGTCATCAAAGCGACGGCGATTGATCCGTCGGTGGTGGACGCCGATGGCGTGTACCGGAAGCGGGGGCCGGCGAAGGTATTTGTGACGGAGGCCTCGGCGATTGCGGCGATCAAGGAAGGCCGGATCGCGGCGGGCGACATTATGGTGCTTTGCTCGCGGGGCCCTTTGGGATCGGGCATGGAGGAGACCTACCAGGTGACCTCCGCGCTGAAACACCTGCCGTTCGGCAAGCACGTGGCACTGGTGACGGATGCGCGGTTCAGCGGGGTCTCCACGGGGGCCTGTATCGGGCACGTTTCGCCGGAAGCGCTGGCGGGAGGACCGATCGGGAAAGTGCTGGACGGCGATGAGATTGAAATCGTCATCAACCGGAACACGATGGAGGGATCGTTCAACCTGGTGGACGGGGAGCGATTGCTGGCGGAACGCGAGGCGCGGCCGGACCTGCGGCCGGATTCCCAACTGCCCGACGACACGCGGCTCTGGGCGGCGCTTGTCGATGTGAGCGGCGGGTCCTGGGGCGGGGCGGTTTACGACGTTGACGCGATTCTGGCGGTGATTCAGGCCGGAAAAAAGGCGTTGGGGCGGTAGATTTCGCAAACCGGGGGTTACCGGGGATAATGGAATTTACCCCATGGACTGGAGCCAAGTCGAACTTAAAAAGACGGTCAACCTGCTGAAGACCGATTTTTCCATGAAAGCAAACCTCGGAACCCTGGAACCGAGGCTGCTTTCGGAATGGAAAGACGGGAACTTGTACGGGCAGATTCGGGAAGCACGCGCGGGACAGCCGATGTATGTGCTGCACGACGGGCCGCCGTATGCCAACGGCAATATTCATCTGGGCCACGCGTTTAACAAGCTGTTGAAGGACTTCATTGTGAAGTCGCGAACAATGGCCGGGTTGGACTCCCCCTACATTCCGGGGTGGGATTGCCATGGACTGCCGATCGAGATCAAGGTGGACGGAGAGTTGGGCTCGAAAAAAGCCCAGATGACTCCGGCGCAGATCCGGAAGGCTTGCCGGGCGTATGCGCAAAAGTACGTGGACCTGCAGAACGCCTCGTTCCAGCGGCTGGGCATTTTTGGCCGGTGGGAGGACCCCTATCTGACGATGGCGCCGGAGTACCAGGCCGTCATCGCTGGGGCCTTCGTGGACTTTTTCGCCAAAGGCTACATCTACCGCGGGTTAAAGCCCGTCAATTGGTGCATCAACTGCCGTACGGCGCTGGCGGAAGCCGAAGTCGAGTACGAGAACCACAAGAGCCCGTCCATTTATGTCCGGTTCCGGTTGACGTCGGATGCGGCACTTGTTGACCCGGCACTGGCAGGCAAAGAGGTTTATGGACTGATCTGGACGACGACCCCGTGGACCATCCCGTCGAACCTGGGCATCGCCTATCATCCTCGTTTTGAATATGTTGCGTATGAAACGGGCGGGGCGGTCTACATCGTGGCAGCAGGATTGCTGGACGCGGTGAAGGCGGCGCTGGGTTGGACGGACGGTGTGGAAGTGGCCCGGTTCGCGGGTGCGAAGCTCGATCAGGCGGCGTTCCGGCATCCCTTTATCGAGCGGTATTCCCTGGGCCTGGTCGCCGACCACGTAACTTTGGAACAGGGCACGGGCGCGGTTCATACAGCGCCCGGACATGGCCAGGAAGACTATGTGGCCGGTATGCAGAACGGCCTGCCGGTCTACTGTCCGGTGGACGGCGCGGGGCGGATGTACCACACGGCGGATGAGCCGGGTACGTTGCCGGAGATTCTGATCGGCAAGACGGTATGGGAAGCCAACTCGATTGTCGTGGAGCTGTTGAAAGAAAAGGGCGCGTTGCTGGCGCTGACGCCGATTGAGCACAGCTATCCGCACTGCTGGCGCTGCCACAAGCCGACGATTTTCCGGGCGACGGAGCAGTGGTTCATCGGCATGGAGCGGAATGAACTGCGGCGAAAGGCGTTGGAAGCGATCGGCAAGGTGAGATGGTGGCCGGCCTGGGGCGAAGAACGCATCAGCAACATGATCGCCACCCGTCCGGATTGGTGCATCTCACGGCAACGCACGTGGGGCGTGCCGATCATCGCGTTTACGTGTAAGAACTGCTCGCAGTTGGTCCATGACCGGGAGCCGCTCGATAAAGTGGTGGAGTTGTTCAAAGAGCATTCCGCCGACGTCTGGTATGAAAGAACGGCGGAAGAACTGCTGGGCCCCGGGTTCGCTTGCAAACATTGCGGCGGCGGCGAGTTCGAAAAGGAACGGGACATTCTGGACGTTTGGTTTGACTCCGGATCGAGCCATCTGGCCGTGTTGACGGAGAAAAACGGGCTGCCGTGGCCCTCGGATATGTATCTGGAGGGCGGCGACCAGTACCGCGGGTGGTTCCATTCTTCGCTGCTGGTGGGCGTGGGCCTGAAGGGGGACGCGCCGTACCGGGGCTGCCTGACGAATGGATGGACACTGGACGGCGAGGGCCGGGCGATGTCGAAGTCGCTGGGCAATACGATTGAGCCGGAGAAGATCATCAAGCAGTACGGTGCGGAGATTCTGCGGCTGTGGGTCTCGTCGGTTGAGTTCTGGGAAGACGTCCGGCTGTCGGATACGATTCTGACGAGGTTGACCGAGGCCTACCGGAAAATCCGTAACACGTTCCGCTACGCCCTGGGCAATTTGGCCGGATTTGATCCTGAAACGGAACAGACGCCGTTTGCCGAACTGCCGGAGATCGACCAGTGGATTCTGACTAGGGCCGATGACCTGATCGCGAAGTGCCGTAAGTTCTATGACGAGTATGCGTTCCACCGGGTGTATCAGGCCGCGTATGCGTTCTGCGCGACGGACCTGAGCGCGGTATATTTCGACATCGTCAAGGACCGTCTCTATACCACCAGCGCCAAGAGCGCTGGACGCCGGGCGGCCCAGACGACGCTTTGGCTGCTGACGGATTCATTGACGCGGCTCCTGGCTCCGATTCTCGCTTTCACCTGCGAAGAGATCTGGAAGTCGTTTGGCAAAGCCGGTTCGGTGCATTTGCAGCTACTGCCGGTCGCCGGAGAACTGGGCGGGCGGATGGATGCGCAACGCGTGGAAGCCTGGGATCGTCTTACCAGTGTGCGCGATGAGGTACTGAAGGTGCTGGAAGCGGCACGGCAGGAAAAGGTGATCGGCGCTCCGCTGGAGGCGAGGGTACGGCTGGAGGCCGGAAGCGATCTGCTGCCGTTGTTGGAACAATACGCGGCACAGTTGCCGTCCCTTTTCATCGTCAGCGAGGTGGAATTGGCGGCGGGCGAGGCCCTGCGTGCCTCCGTGACACGGGCAACGGGAATAAAATGCGAGCGTTGTTGGAAATATACGCATGACGTGGGCGCTGACAATGACTTGCCGACCGTTTGCGCGCCATGCAGTTCGGCCGTAAAGGAGATGTTCGCCGCTTGACGTTATCGAAGACAGCTCTGGTGGGGCTGATTCCAGCGATTTTTGCGTTGGACTGGGTGTCTAAACGCTGGATTGAGCAGAACGTGTCCTTCTGGGACGCCCACGTGGTGATTCCGGGGTTGTTTTCGATTGTGCACGCGCAGAATCGCGGGGCGGCGTTCAGTTTGCTGGCCGATGCCCCCGACAGTGTACGCGGCCTTGTGCTGATTGGCCTGTCCGGCGCCGTTACGCTGGTGGTGGCGTGGATGTTCCGCGGAGCTTTGACCAAGCCGGAAACGTATACGGGCGCCGGACGATTGGCGCTGGCGCTGGTACTGGGAGGGGCGCTCGGGAACCTCTATGACCGCATACTGCGGGGGAGCGTCACCGATTTCCTGCTCTGGTACTGGAAGGATTGGCAATTTCCTGCGTTCAATGTTGCGGATAGCGCGATTTCGGTGGGCGCGGTCCTGCTGTTGATCGACTTGTGGCGGCAGAAGGAGACGGCGTAGGTGTTTCCCAAAATCTTCCAGTTCGGCGACTTCTTTCTGCCCGCTTATGGCGTCCTGGTTGCATTGGGCGTGTTGGCCGGCCTACAGGCGAGCACGACGCTGGCCCAGCGTAAGGGCCGCGACCCGGAAAAAATCTCGAACCTCGTCGTGCTCTGTGCAATCACCGGCTTGGCCGGGGCGAAGATTGCGATGATTCTCTTTGACTGGGAGAGCCACTACAAGGACCACCTGGGAGATATCTTTTCGGTGAGCACATTGCAGGCTGCCGGTGTTTTCCAGGGCGGACTGCTGCTGGCGATTGCTTTCGCCTGGTGGTATATGAAACGGCGGCAAATGCCGTTTTTGGAGACGGCGGACCTGCTGGCTCCCGGCATTGCGATCGGTCACGGCATTGGCAGGCTGGGTTGTTTTGCGGCTGGGTGCTGCTGGGGCGGGCAATGCGACCGCGCGTGGGCGGTCGTCTTCCGAAACCAGGAGGCGCACGATTTGACCGGCGTGCCGCTCAACGTGCCGCTGCATCCGACGCAATTGTATGAAGCGTTTGCCGAGTTTGTAATCTTCGGGCTGCTGTGGCAACGGGCGGGATGGAATTTGCGGCCGGGCGCGCAGATTGGATTTTACCTGGTGATGTATTCGGCGGTGCGGTTCGGGGTGGAGTTTGTGCGATCGCATGCGCAGGACTTGGTGGTGGGCCTGTCCTTGACGCAATGGATGAGCTTGGGATTTGTGGCTCTGGGAGCGTGGTTTTGGTATCAGGCACGAGGCCTGGGTTCTACGTCCCCTACAGAACTTTCGGCGAAGCCTTAAGGCGGTCGCCTGATTGGCAATATTGCCGTAGCGCCCGAGAATGGTTAACAGGAACGGTGTTAACCATTGTTTAAGCAGCGGGCTATTACCGGTGCGCGCAAGAGGAGACAGGGCGGAAACCAACTGGTGGAAGTCTCGCTGATCTTTCTTCCCTTGTGTGCACTGCTGTTCGGCCTGTTTGACTTTTCCGTGGCCATCTTCATGCGCGCAACGATGCAGAATGCGGTGCGGGAAGGGGTCCGGTATGCCGTTACCTATCAGAGGATCGGCACCATGTGTCAGGATGCCTCCATCAAGCAGATCGTGAAAAATTCAGCTGGGGGATTTCTTTCCGCGGCGGAACACGACTCCAAAATCAAGATCCGCTACTACAAGCCCACCAACTTGACGGTAGAAGTCACCGGGACCAACAGCAATATTCCGGGAAACGTGGTGGAAGTGGGCGTGGAAGGGTATAGCTGGAGTTGGATTGCGCCCCTGTGGCGAAGCGCCAGTCCGTTTGTCATCAACGTCTATGCGGCGGACCGGATGGAAGGACTCTCCGACGCGGCATCTCCGCCGTGCCGGTAATCGTATGCGACTAGGGATTCGTAGAGAAAAACGGCAACGGGGCAACGCCATTGTGGAGTTTGCCCTGGTGGTGACCTTTCTCATGTCGCTAATCTTCGGCACATTTTCCATTGGCATGACGTTGACTAAAAGCGTGCAGGCGGGCATTGTTTCGCGCGATGCCGGGGCTATGTTCATGCGGTATGTAGACTTCACTCTGACCGCGAATAAGGATCTGCTGGTGCGGTTGGCCAACGGCATGGGAATGACCACGACCGGCGGGAACGGCGTGGTGATCATGACGCAGGTCACCAAGATCGGCAATGCACAATGCACGGCGGGCGGACTAACCGCGGCGCAGTGTTTGAACAATGGACGCAATGTGGTGGTGAAAAGGGTGACCGTGGGCAACACCTCGGTCTACACAACGACGTTCGGCTCTCCATCGGCCAGCATTATCACCAGCGATGGCTCCATTGCGGCGGCGAACTATCTGAAAGACGCCAGCGCCCGGGCCGATGCGTTTGCGTCGGTGATGACTTTGAACGACGGCGAATTCGCCTATATCTCCGAGGCCTACTTTCTGACGCCGGAGATCAGCCTGCCTGGATACCGGAACAACACCTATGTCTACCAACGCAATATCTTCTAGGCGGTTGAACCGGGAGGTATCCCGCCGACGGGAGCAGCGCGAGCAGGGGTTGGCGGTGATGCTGACCGCAATCATGCTCCTATTCACTCTTCCGGCAGTGGGGTTGGCGATTGATGCGGGGTTGTTGTATGTAATCCGCGGCCGTCTGACGGCGGCCTGCGACGCAGCGGCGCTCGCGACAGCACGCAACTTGAACCTGGGCACGACGCTGGCCGCACAAGAATCGGCCGCCATCGCACGCGGAAGGGTGTTCTTCCTGGCTAACTTTCCGGACGGCTACCTGGGTACAAGCGGCGCAACTCCCACCATCACGCTGGCGCAGACTAACATGAGCACTCTCACGGTATCGGCCACGGCCACCACCAGCGCGCCGCTCTACTTTATGCGCATTCTGGGCGGGTCAGCCACGGTGGCGGGGGCCTACGGCAAAGCCTCTCGGCGCGGCGTAAACCTGATGCTGGTGCTGGACCGCTCCGGTTCCATGGCCGGTACTCCGTGTTCGACGATGATCTCGTCGGCCAAGAACTTCGCCAACATGTTCTCCAACCAGCGGGATCGTTTGGGGCTGGTCACGTTCGGCAGTTCCATCTATCTGGCCTATCCGCCGTCGAAAGAGTTCCTGACGTCCGGTTCGCTGATTACCACGGCCATTGACGGTATTGCCTGCTCCGGCGGCACAAATACCTCCGATTCCTACATGATGGCCTATAACCAGTTGACGGCGATTAACGAACCCTTGGCCCTGAACATGATCGTGTTCTTCACGGACGGCTATCCCACCGCTCTCACGGCCCGCTTCCCGGTAAAGACCGTCGATGACACTCGCTACGGGGCGCAAGGGTATAGCTGCACTACAGGCAGCCAATGCACGATTCCCAAATCGCTCTGTACGGACGAGGCCGGCAAGACGTCCGGGCAGTCCGGCTGGGGATCATTCCCTAATGGCAAAGTCGGTTCCCTTGCCGCCGCCACTCCGTCGTCGTCTTCGACGGGCAACACCCTGGGACTGATGCAGCGTTTCGCCACGGATTCCAATAGCGGCGACACGATGCAAACCGCGTCCACTCTAAGCGGCTGCGCGATGATCACCCAATCCAACACCTGGATCCATGCACGGCGAGACTTGGCTTATATTCCCGACTCGGATATCAATGGATTGCTGACCACTGGCTATCAAGGCGTAACTTTGTTCCCCAACAATCACGCCGCCTATCCGAACCGCAAACGGTTGGATATGCCGATCAATATCCAAAACACGGCCATGAATCTGGCCGATAACGCCGCACAGACATCGCGCAACAACTCGACCCTAAATATCGTCACTTACACGCTCGGGCTGGACGGCAACGGAGGCGTGGACGGGACGCTGCTGCGCCGCATGGCCAATGATCCGGCATCCAACATCTATGATGATGCGAAAACGGATGGCCTCTATGTGTACGCGGCCAGTTCCGCGGAATTGAATGCCGCTTTCGCACGGATTGCCGGCGAAATCCTCCGTTTGGCCCAGTAACTGGCCCTACTCCGGGCTTCCTCCCCTCGCTCTCCGCGTAACCGCGGACACGATTACATAAAACAATTTGCATAAAAATTGTTTTGGTATAGTTTATTGGTATCCGTGTGTCCCGCGTTCACACGTCCAGGAGGAGTTATGCAGCGCATTTTTCTACGCGCGTTGGGATTGCTGGCATTCGCCTTTGTCCCCGCTTATGGCCAGATGGTGTGTGCGGCGGGATCACCGAACCCGACCAACCTGCGCGCAACTGGTTCGGCCGAGTTGGCCGGTGACTTGGTCGTCGTTTGCCGGGGAGGCACTCCGGTTACGAGCGGCGCCTACCCGACCGTGACCGTTTCCTTATTCTTCAACACAGCGGTGACCAGCAAGATCGTGGTGCCCGGCGTGGCATCCATCCCTCCCGTTCCGGCGACAACCGAAGCGGTGCTGCTGCTGGACAACATTCTGGGACCAGACCAGCGGCCCTGCCTGAGCACGGTCTGCAACAATACCGACAACGTATTTCAAGGCAAGCTGGACTCTTTCAACTCGCTTTCGTTTACCAATATTCCGATCAACCCGCCGGGTCCGAACGCCGACCGGATTCTACGATTCAAGAACATCCGGCTGAACGCCAATAATCTGGCGGTGGGCGCCTCCGCATTTGCTTTCGTATCCGTAACGGGTGCGCAGGTCTCGGCAACCAATAATCAGCAGCAGACGTTGGGCATCGTGCGGCAGGGCATTTCCTACGAATTACGCAGTTCGACCGATACCGCATTGACGACGCCGATTGCCTTGACCGCTTGCACCGGGTACAACATCGACTTGGCGGGCAACAGCGCCGCCTCGGCTTATTCCACGCCGGGCGGAAGGACGATGCTGGTGAAGTTCAATGAAGGCACAGGTTTCCCGAATGCCTTCAGGAAACGGTCCTCCAATACGAGCGTCGCCGAACCGCAGGCCATGTTCCCGCAGGACAGCCCCGGATACAACTACAACACAGAAAGCGGCTACTCCAATGGCACGTTCCCGGCAACGAACGGGCTGAACCGGATTGGCGTGGCGGACAGCGGCACCATTCTTCGCGCTGTTTTCACAAATATTCCGGCCGGCGTGAAAGTATTTGTCGGGACGCAAGAAGCGGCGACGGGTTCCACGGTTGATGCCGCGGGGGTACCAACCACTAAGGCGCGGTTGACGGCAACACCCGGTTCGCCGTTTACGGCGTTGGGGGCCGACAGCGCACTGGAAGGCGGATTGAAACAGGTGCCAGCTTCGGGCGAAGTGTCGTGGGAGGTTTTGGACACGGATGTGAACGCCACGGAATCGGTGTCTTTCGTTGTCGTTGTCGCCTATTCGAACACGCCGCAACCGGCAGCTTCGACCATTACGACCAGCGGGGGCTTTGGCCCGCAGTCGGCGAGCGGGATCGCGACGGCAACCGATCCGACGCCGCGGTTTCAGGGTCTGTCGTCGCCGGTTCCGATGGTGGCGCTGAATGCTTGCCGCACGACGCTCCTGTTCCAATTCCTGACCAACCAGGCCGGATTCGATACGGGCGTTTCCGTCAGCAACACCTCCCGGGATACGTTGTCGACCTCCCCGCAGACCGGCCGTTGTACGGCCACGTTCTTCCCGACGCCTTTCAATGCCACGACGCAGGCGCAGTTTCAACCGCTCGCCTCGCCGACTCTGAACGGTGGCGAACAGTGGACATTCACTATGTCCGGAACGCGGCCCAACTTCCAGGGGTACATGATGGTGAGCTGCGACTTCCAATTCGCGCATGGCTACGCCTTCATTAGCGACTTCGGCAGCAAGAATCTGGCGCAGGGTTATCAGGCGCTGGTCATTCCGGACCGCCCACGGCTGGCAGATCCGATGACAACGGCAACGGCCGGCTCTGGCGAACAGCTCATTCACTAGATCCCGCGCGCCCGCCCGCAGAGACCGGGAGCCGCATGCCCTTAGGGGGATGCGGCTCCCGTTTTTTTGTTTGACCGCCGGTTGTTAACTCTGCAACGGGAGTGAAACGGCGTTATCCTGCCCTTGGAAGTAGTGCTAGAGTAAGAGCACAATTCTCGGGGACGGTTACACCGATGCGACTACTTTTGACGCTGTGTTTCGTGGGTTGTGGAACGGTGGCGCTAGGGCAGGAGTTGGCCGCGCGCGCCAGACAGTTGGAAGAGAAGGGGCAAGCGGGGGCCGCGCGAACGCTCATCCTTTCGGCAGCGCGGGAAGCGCCCAACGATCCGGTGACGTTGACCATCGCCGCGGAGTTCCTGGACCGTCATGGCGACCCAGCCGCAAGAGGCACGTATGAGAAGCTGATCGCGGTACTCAGTCGCAATGGCTCCCGGGAACGGAGCCGGTATGCGAAGCGGTTGGCAGCGCTGGATATGCTGGCCGGCGAACCGGAGGCCGCGGAGAAGCATCTGGCGCAAAGCGGGGCGGGAGCCTTTCCCACGCAAAAGAAGGCGCTGGACGCCGAGTATAAGTACATCGAGATTCCGGGCCCCATCCGTTCTTTTTCCCGGATGGCCGCGCTAAGCCCGGAGTTGCCGGGCGAAGAAATATTGCCGGCGCTGGCGCGCAATGTGGTGACAAACGGTTACCAAGCCGCCAACAGCAACGAAGGGTTGGAACCAACCGAATATCTGAAGTTGGTCGTCCGGTACTTGTCCCAGGCCCGGGAACTGAACAAACTGGCTGGCGACACGAAGAAAATCCGCGTGGAGCAGTGCGAGTCCGCCGTAACTGGAGATTTATTGCGGGCATTGGGTTACCGGATGCGCGGGGGCTGCGGCGCCGATGTAGTACTGGAGACGGTGAACGCCTCGCGTGCGTTTCTGACAATTGACTCCGGATTTCCCTTGGCCGCCCTGGAACAATCGCTTCGGGCCAACCGGCCTTTCGAGTACGATTACCAGCCGACCCGCGTGCCGGTTCTCTATGGAGCCGAATACTGGCTCGGGACCAAAGACAAACCCGCCGCCGGCGAATTCATCGACCTCTATATCGGCGATCCGCAGTTGTGCCGGCTCTACCTCGGAATGTCGAAGCTGGACCGCGAGGTGGCCGCGAAATTGAAAGCATCGGTTGCTGTAACCCGGTTAAAGGCGTTTTCTCACGTGCTGGACTTCTTCGGCGGCATGTACACGGTGCGGGACGGCAAGGCCGTGGTACCGGGCGGCGCCAAAGCGGAGGGAATTTGGGGGGAATTGGCGGGCTCGCCCGTTTCCGACCCCGCCGCCTTCTTCGACAAGCTGAATTCCAAGGACGACGGCTGGCTGGCTAGCTATTACGATTCGCTGATGCGCGTCAGCGGTCCGGCGCAGGACTATCTGACACAGGCCGATCGGCTACGCCGCTTCTACGGCGCGGTGAAAGGCCGGGTAACCAGCCCCGGTCCGGCCCGCCCCGTCTTCCGCGCCAACACGGACCTGCTGCTGTTGACGACACGGCTCCGCTTCGACACCGACGGCAAACCCCACATTCCGGGCACGGTGGAAGTCTGGAAGCAGTTGTTCATCAAGCATCCGCACGGTAAGTACGACGGCAAATTGACCAAAGCGGCCGCTGGCTGGAAAGACGCCGACGACATATTGGAAGCGCTGTTCGCCTTGTGCCGCAAGGCTGTGGAAAATGAGCCGCTGAAGGTCTTCATGGCTCTGAGCGATATGAATCGCAAACGGCCGCAGCCGATGTCGCCGGCGACGATTGACCGTCTGGCCAGAGAGTATCGCTTCAGCGGCTCGCAATATTCCTTGCTGAACGAGACCGGCGCGCTCCAGGAATCGACTATTTTGGCCTACCTCGATACGATGCCGGCCGTTGGAGGGATTCGCGACCTGGGCGCGAGAGCCAACGCGGTGGGTACGATGCAGGGTCTTCTTTCCATTTGGCAGATTCTGGTCCGCCAGGGATCGATTGCGGAAAAAGAGGCCGACGGCGTAATGGCAGCGATTCTGACGTCATTCGCCAAAGTGAAGAACGACCGGGACACCTTCGACGCCGGCTGGGCGGGCGTGCAAACGCTGCTGAAAGCTACGCACACGCCGGAGGGCGCCAACCCGCAAGACCGTTTTGTCGATTTGCTGGCGGGTACCGCCAACGCCGAGGATGTGGAAACGCACACGCAGTTGGTACAGGACCTGATCCGGGTCGTGGAAGCGCAACGATTGGTTTCGCTGAAAGCGCTGGGCGATTTGTCGGCGCATTTGGATGCGCTGGGCAAGGGCGGGAAGTTGGACCCGGGCATGGTGCAGCGCGTTTCGGGGCGATTGTCGGAGATTCAACTGCCGCGAGCCGGCCTGACGGGCGTGGAAAAGAACGCCATGATTTTCGGCTACTGGAGCGAACGCCACATTGAGATGCAGCGCAAACTGAACTTGCGGGCGCAGGTGGAAAAAGCGGCCGGGGACGCGAACAAACTGGCCGATGTACGCGGCGCTTTGACGCCGTTGCTGCGCGATACGCTGGTGGGTCTGAATTACGCCCACTATGCGCCGCCGGGCGCGCAGATTCTCTATACGAACCCGGTGTTCGTACGCAGCCACGATTTTCTGGGCCTGCAGGGTGCGGCGCAGACATGGCGGCAGACGGAAGTGGTGGGGTCCGGTTGGCCGGCAAGTTCGGGCGGAAGGCTGGTGGGTTCGCTATGCGGGCTGCCGTATGCTTTGGC
Source organism: Bryobacteraceae bacterium (assembly GCA_035714175.1). Lineage (GTDB taxonomy): Bacteria > Acidobacteriota > Terriglobia > Bryobacterales > Bryobacteraceae. Next base: position 51,374 of record DASTML010000214.1, read on the forward strand.
GGAAGCCGAGCAGAACTTCCTGATTCCGAGCCGGGAGCAGGCGCTGATTTGGGGCGACCTGGTGCCGCAGATTGTGCAGAGTTCGAAGATTCAACGGTTCTGGAACGTCACGCCGACGCAGATGCAGTGGGTGGCGCTCCACATGCGGTTGAGCGAAGTCATGTTGGCGGAAGCTGCGTTAGATGATGCGCTTCGCGGCCGGGTGACGCGGACGCTGGCCCAGTATGCGCCGCCGGCGCGCGCGCGGCAGGTTGGCGAGTGGCTGGCCGAGGGCCGCGTGAAGAAGGCACTGGACAATGTGACGCCTTCGGAGCTTTTCCTGCTGGCGAGAGAAATGCACGGATTGCGGGCGGAGGAGGGCGACCAGTTGGCGGCCGAAATCCGGCAGATCGCCAAGGCGGCGCCGGAGGCGGCGAGCTATGCGGCGATTTCCCGCGCCTTCGGCACCTCGAAACCCACGCTGACGAACAGCTACAGCCCTGAATTGCTGAATATCCGCACATTCCCGACGTTAATGGGTTATTCTAGCCGGATCATGGCCGAGAGTTGGGAGTCGAGCCTCCTGTACTTCGCCTCCGTGGCCGATTCATCGTACATGATGCCGTCGCAATTGAATGTGGCGGTACCGGAGTGGACCAGGCACACGGTAGAAAAGATCTTTGCAACGCACCTGGAGGACTGGCCGGCCCTGCTGCGCTCCATGCGGCAAGTAGGCGATGAGGTGCGAAATAAGGCCCAGAAGGCGGTCCAGGCCCAGGGCGGCGGAGAGTAGTTTCGAACGGCGAGTCCGGGCAGCGGTTCCAAACATCGCAGGCGAGGGAGACACGAGTGACATCGAGACGCAAAATGATTGGCATGAGCGCCGCGGCGATGTTGGCTGGGCGAAGTGCTTTGGCCCAGGAGACCAGCCGTCCGACCTTCCGTGTGAAAGTCGATATGGTGGTGCTCGGTTTCACGGTGACCGACAACAAGGGAAAGTATGTAAACGGCCTGAAACCGGCTGATTTTCGCATTCTGGAAGACGGAATCGTACAAAAGCTGAATACGTTTGCCGAAGGCAACAAGCCGGTGATGCAGATTTTGGAGGACGGGTCCATGCGCCCGCTGGCCATTCAGCCGCCGCAGCCGCAGGAAGGAGGAAAACCTGCTTCCGACTCGCGGTCCGACGCCTTCGTGGGCACCAACGTATTCGTGCTGTTCGACACCAGCAACTACATGTACCGCGGCTTCGTGTACGCCTCCGACGCCATCGCTGATTTTGTGCGCGGGCTAGACAGAGCGGATTCGGTGGCCGTCTACACCTTCAGCCGGAACCTGACGCGTGCGGCCGAATTGACCAAAGACCGGAACGACGCCATATTGGGACTGCGCAAAGCGGTGGCCGGCGACGATTCGGCCCTGTACAACACGCTGCTGCTGACGCTGCGAGACGCCGCCAAGGTGCCCGGGCGGAAAGTCGTCATCGTATTTTCGAACGGCCCGGACAATGCCAGCATGGTAGCCCCGGACGACGTGCGCGCCGTAGCCGAGGACGAAGGGATTCCCATTTACGTCATCTCCACCGCGGAGGCGAGCAAAGACGCGATCTCCAGCGGCGTATTCCGCCGCCTGGCGACGCGTACCGGCGGCAAGGCCTATTTCGCCAAAACCTGGCAAAAGCAGGTGGAAGCGTTTGAATCCATCCGCGAAGACCTGGGCAACTCTTACACGGTGACCTACTATCCGCAGCAGAATCCGAACGAAGGGTTCCGGAAAATTGCCGTGGAAATTGCCGGCGACGCCGGAAAGAAGTATCGGATCCGCGCACGCCCGGGGTACCGGCCCAGCCGCGGTTTTTAGACTAGCCGTCCTGGCCAGCGACGGTTTCCCGTTCCGCCATTTCGGCGATGGTACGTACCAGTTGGCCCGCTTCAATGGGCTTGGTCAGGTATCCGTCGGCGCCGGCCTCCAAGCACCGTTCCCGGTCGCCCTTCATGGCGTTGGCGGTCAACATCAGAATCGGAGTGCGACGGCCGCTTCCCGCTTCCAACCGGCGGATGGCGCGTGTAGCCGACAGTCCATCCAGTTCCGGCATCTGCACATCCATCAGGATCAAATCGAACGTCTGCTGGCCGAAGGCCTGCACGCCCTGGAGACCGTTCGAGGCAATGGACACGAGATGTCCCTGTTTTTCGAGAAGCCGTTGCGCCAATCTCTGGCTGACGGCGTTATCCTCCACCAGCAGCACACGGAGCGGCCGGATCACCGGGAACTCCGCGGTCTGGGAAGATTTAGGCTCGGCCGTACCGCGTTCCACTGTCACGGTGAAGTAAATGGCCGTTCCCTTCCCCTCCGTACTCTCCGCCCATACCTTTCCTCCCATGAGCGTCGCCAAACGGAGCGAAATGGAAAGGCCCAATCCCGTTCCGCCATATTTTCGGGTAGTCGACCCGTCCGCCTGCCGGAACTGTTCGAAGATGATCGGCAATTTTTCGGCAGCGATTCCGATACCGGAATCCGTCACGGAGAATTGAACGACCGGACGCTCCTGCGTATAGCCTTCGCCCTTCTGGATGCGAAGCGAAATCGATCCTTTCTCAGTGAACTTCAGCGCGTTGCCGATCAGATTGTTGAGAATCTGCCGGATGCGGGTGGGGTCGCCGCGATAGTGGTCGGGCAGGGACGGCTCCACGTCCACGCCAAATAGGAGTCCCTTGCTGCCAATCGCGGGCAGAAAGGGCCGGGTGGATTCCTGCACGAGTTGCCGGAGAGAAAACGGCGCGGACTCAATATCCAGGCGGCCGGCCTCGATTTTGGAAAAGTCCAGGATGTCATTGAGAATCTGCAGCAGGCTCCGCGCCGAGGAACGCGCGGTTTCCACGTAATCCCGCTGCTCGGGCGACAACTCGGTCGCCAAGGCCAGGGAAGTCATGCCGATTACGCCGTTCATCGGGGTGCGGATCTCGTGGCTCATGTTGGCCAGAAACTCACTCTTCAAACGGTTGGCGTGATGGGCCTGCGCGAGAAGCGCCTCAATCTCCTGTTTCTGATGTTCGATGCGGCCGGACTGTTCCCGTAGCTCGCGGGTGCGGGCGTCCACGGCGGCTTCCAGATCGGCGCGATGCGCCTCCACTTTGGCGATTCGACGGCGCCACAGCAGCAGCGCAAACACGGCGGCCGCGATGAACATCGTGCCGCGGAAGGCGATTGTCTCCGACCAATGCGGTTGGATGGTGAAATCCAGGGCCGCGGTCTCCCGGCCAAAGCCGGTGGGCGCGTCGGCGGTCTGCACTTCCAGCCGCTGGGCTCCCGGCTGGAGGCTCAGGTCCACCACGGGATGGTCCGTGTAGATCCATCCCGCCCCCGGTAGAGGGGTGGCCCCGCGCGACAACAGGCGATACCGGTAGCGCACATTATTGAGCAGCCGCACATTGGAAAACTCGACATGCAGGTTCCGCCCGGAGATCCGTAAATTACGCCATTGCGCGCCGGGTATACTCACGCCGTCGCTGGAAACGGCGGTAATGATGACCCGTTGGCGGGGTAGAGATTCTTTGGATGGGCGGCGTTCGGAGAATCCGCTGGTCGTGCCGACATAGATGCGGCCATCCGGCCGGGCGAAGAACCCGCCAAGCATGATGTCGTGCCAAATCAGCCCATCCTGCGTGCCCAGATGGTGCCAGCGGCCGGCTGAGAAGACGTCGACTCCAATATCGGTACCCACCCACAAATTGTTGTGCTGGTCCGCTTCCACAAAGCTGATGTTGTCGTCGTGCAGCCCGCTGCCCCGGCGGAAATCCGTAACGCGGCGCAAAGCGCCCACCGGGTCAATCTCCAGCCTGGCGACGCCGTTGACGCCGGTGTAGCCGATCCACATTTCGCCCGGCTCGCGTTCCGCCAGAAAGACGACGCCCTCATATTTCAAGCCCTCGGCAATGGAGTACGATCGCCAGTGCCCGTCTTTGAGCCGCGCCAACCCGGCCAGATTCGCAAACCACAGACTCCCGTCCGTGCTGCGCACCACGCGGTACATGACGCGCGGCGTCTCCGTAAGCGGTGTGGGGAAATGCGTGAACACGGGTTTCGCTTTCCGCCAGTCCCCCCGGTAGACGCCGGCGCGCGTGCAGACCCATAGGTCGCCTGAAGTCTCAACCGTCAGCGTCACTACGCGGTTGTCCGGCAATCCCTCCGCCTCGCCAAAGCGCTGAATCGCGCCGCCCGGCGTGACGCGGCTCAGCCCGCCCTCGTTGCTGCCCGCCCACACGGACCCATCGGGAGCGGCAGCGAGCGCGCGCACCTCATTGGCGGCCAGGCCATTGCGCGTATTCCAGATCCGGAAGCGGTTGTCGGAATCCATGCGGTTCAGCCCGTCTTTGGTTCCCACCCACAAGGCGCCTTTGGCGTCTTCGGCAAACGACATCACCACGTCGTTGCTCAGTCCATCGGCCAACTGCCAACTCGTCCAGTTGGGAAATCCATTCCAACGGGCCAGACCGTGCGCTTCCATCCCCACCCACGGCGTACCGAACTGATCCCAGAAAACGTAGCTGGCCGGGTCGGCCGGCAATCCATTCGCTGAACTGTAGCGCTGCCAATGCTCCTTTCCGCCGGCTTTCTCCCGGTGCCATAGCCCGTTAAAGGTAGGCACCCAAAGTTGCCCGGTCCCATCGACCGCCAACCCGGTGATGCGGCCCACGGAGGGAAAATCCAGGTCTGCGCGGCGGAAAGAGGTCGCGCCCGGACTCAAGACGTACAACCCCGCCTTGGAACGAATCCACAGCCGGCGGGCGCCGTCCACAATGGGCGCGCCATACTCGGCCTCCGGCAGACCGTCCGGCGTGGGACCGGACCAATCCACTAGACCTTGAACCGGCATACCAGGACGCAGCGTGCCCCGGCGGATGCCATCCACCGATGTGGCCCACACCACGCCATCCTGCGTGATGTGCACGGCCCGCAGTTTCCAGTCGGCTGTTTCCGGAAGATACTTGAATACCCCGCCGTCCAGCACGGCCAGCCCTCGCGGGGAGGCCGAAACCAGCCTTCCATCCGGCAGCGCGGACAGGCACCCGGTACCGATGCAGATGGGCGACTCCTCCGTCCCTTCCGCCGGCAAAACACGAGCGCGGTCTCCATCCACTACGCTGATGCCGGTCGAACCTCCGATATAGAGCGCTCCCGCCGAGGTGACATGGAGATCTTCCAGTTTGATGTCCGGCAAACCACGGTCCATTCCATAGCGCGAGAACCGGTGCCCATCGAAGCGGAATAGGCCATCGGCCGTGGCAACCCATAGCAGGCCGCTGC
>DASTML010000215.1:0-17999 GCA_035714175.1 Bryobacteraceae bacterium
GTAAAGTACCGGTCACTGGCATAGACGAGTTGCACGGTCTCCATGGCGTGATCAACGTCGTTGGCGGCAAGGACCGACCTGGACAGAGGGGTGAGCGGAGACGCTTGCGCCCAACAAGAAACGCAATAGGCGGCCGTAAGAACCGTCGTTGCCGCCCCTGTCACCATGCGCATGTTTTGAATCTCCGGACCAATTCTTGCGAGTTGCAAGAAAGTGTAGCCTGGAGGAGGCCACAGCGTCAAGAGACTGTAACGTTACTCTGGGCGGAAGAAGGGCGCGAAGGCGAGGGTGGCGGCCCCGGTCAACACGCCCTGGTCGTCCAGGGCGGAACGCTCTATGCTGAGCCCCCGGAAACTGGGCCAATCGGCCGGGTTGGGAAACTGGCGCAGGATCGCCTCCCGGATGATGGGCCAGGCCGTATTCAAACTGGAACCAATGACAACCACCTCCGGCGCCAAGCCCCACACCAGATTCGCAATGCCGATTCCGAGAAAGCGGCCCGTGGTTTCCAGAACCTGCCGCGCGACGGCGTCCCCGGCCATGGCCTGTTGGCAGATGCGGCGAACCCGGGCGCCGCTATCGGCCGTACCGCTAGCGGCGCGCCCCGCGGCCGCGGCGTACCGCGCGCAGACCGCCGAATTCGAGATCAGCTTTTCGAGGCAGCCCGGGCGATCGTGGGTCATGTTGCCCCCGTCATCGGCAATGACCATCTGTCCGAACTCGCCGGCGCCCATGGATGGCCCTGTATAGAGTTCGCCGTCGAGAAAAACGCTAATGCCGACGCCCTCGCCCACACGGACGTAGAGAAGGCAATGCGGAGCCGATTTCCCGGACTCCGTGTAGTTGTACTCGGCCGTGGCGGCGACGCGCACATCGTTATCGACATAAACCGGCATGCGCAGGGCATCTTCCAACATGCGGCGGAGCGGAACATTGGTCCAGCCCGGCGCGTTCCCGATCTCGACAACTCCCGTGTGCGCATTTACAAGGCCGCGCGCGCAGACGCCCAGTCCGTGAATCCGCTTCCTTCCATGCTCCGCGCAGTACTGCCTGGACTGTTCCACAATCCGCGCGACCGTCTGCTCCGGAGAAGGCGGCGTACGCATCGAGGTACGGTCCGTCAACGTGCCGCGCATGGTGGATAGAGCGAAGCGAGTTTCCCAATTCTGTATTTCGACGCCGATGGCTTTCGGCTCTTCCGAAAGGTGTAATTGCGTGGCCGGGCGCCCGCCGGTAGAGTTCTCCGCGCCTTCTTCGACCACCAAGCTCTGCGAAAGGAGCCCCGCCACAATGCGGGACACGGTTCCTTCCGACAATCCGCTTAGCCGCGCCAGTTCAGCCCTCGAAATCCGGCTGGCCCGGCGCAGCAACTGGAGGACGATGGCATTGTTGTTGCCGCGCACCTGCTTCGGACGCAGGACACCACGACTAGGTGAGATTAGGCTCTTCACGCTGCGATTGGCAGAAAACAGTGTATTCGCGACCGTTGCAATAAGTCAATGCAAGCGGACGGGACCTTACCTGCGATGCACAAGGAAGCAGGGCGAACGGCTAAGCCCGTTTCCGTACCAGCATCAGCCGCTGGGTGAAGATCAGCGGCCAGAGAAGGCGTTCGTGAACCACTTCCCCGTAGTCGGCGAGCGTGGCGGCCACTTCTTCGCGCTGCAAGGGCCGCTCATCCGGAAATTTCCATTGGCCAAGCGCCGAGACCATGCCGCGCGCCACGCGGTAGAGCCAGGTGGGCGTGGGAAAGGAGATGAGCGCCCAGCCGCCGGGCTTCAGAAGATCGAAGTGCGTCTTAATGGCCTGCCGCGTACCTTCGGGATCAAAGTGCTCGATAAGTCCGATGCTGAAGACGATATCGGCCTCCATCCGGGTGGACGGATGCAGACAGTTCTCTTCGTGGCAAAGCACGGGGGACGCGGCTCCGGCAGAACGGCGCTCGAGTAGATCCAGGCCATGCCGGTTGGTGTCCATGACGTGGTATTCGCGTGGCCGGAGATCGGCGACCACTCGATCCATGAAGCAGCTATTAGCTCCGCCTATTTCCAGGATGACGGGAGCGGGCGCGTTGGGCGCGCGGAAGGCAGTGAGAGCGTGCGAGATGGCGTTGGCAGTCACTTTGCGCGTTAGATGCGCAGTTTTCGGGACGTTTTTGTAGTAGCTATCCCAATCGGTGGCTTCTGGATTCATGGAGTCCGGTTTCTCTTTGCGGAATACAAAGTCGCGCTGCAGGGCAAAGTTGGCAATGAAGAGCGTGGCCTCGGCAACGAGCTTGGCGGTGAAGACCGAGAGGCCCGCATGGAGAGTCAGCAATTGAATGAGGGCGTAGGAGACGAGACCACTGGCGGCCACAAGCAGAAGGTAGCGGGGGAACGTAGCCGCGTGATTTTCCCGCGATAGAAAGACCGCTTTGCGGGCGGCGAAATAGTTAAACGCCACGGCGGCCGTGCGCGCCGCAATCTGCGCCGGACCGATACCGTGCAGCAGATTGAAAGCAAGCGCAAACACCGCGTTGTCCAGTACGGCGGTGACGAGAGAGACAAATCCAAAGCGGAGGAGTACGAAATAGATTCTGAGCGAATCGAGCAATGGATTGAAATGCGACGACTGGTTGCCGTTGAGATAGATGGCGCGGATGGGCACCTCCGCCACCTCATACGAATGATGACGGCAGGCGATGAGCATATCGAGTTCGAACTCATAGCCCGTGGACCGCATGCGCAGCAGATGAGGAAGGAATGAAAGGGGTAGACCGCGTAGGCCAGTCTGGGTGTCGGAAAGGCTTTGTCCGATCAGCAGGTGAACCGCGCCGATTGAGACCCGGTTTCCGAAGCGGCTACGCCAGGGAACATGGGCATTTTCGGCGAACTGACGAACTCCGAGCACGACCGCTCCGTCTTCGGACGCGAGGCGGTCCGCAACCCGCGCAATATCGGCGGGAGCATGTTGCCCGTCGGCGTCAGCGGTCACCACGCCAGCCGACTCCGGGTATACGCACAGAATGTGATTGAAGCCGGTCTTGAGCGCCGCGCCCTTTCCCAGATTCACGGCATGGCGCAGCAGCGTAACGCCCGGCACAGCAGCGACGGCGGCAAACAGACGGGAGAAAGACGGGCCGCTGCCGTCATCCACCACCACGATGGCGCGATAGCCGGCGACGGCCAGTTCCTCCACAAGGGGCAAGAGTTCGGGACCCGGGTGATAAGCCGGAATCAAGATACAGACGTTCACCGCGCCTCCTTCTGCGAAATGGCCCATTTGCGATTGTTCCTGGCGAGTTCATAGGAAGGGTTGATGCGCAACGCGTCATCCGCCGCGCGAATTCCATCGTCCCACTGTTTCATGGCGTTGTAAGCCGCCGAAATATTGTTGTGCGCTTCGGCATATCCGGGGCGCAACCGGAGAGCCGCCCGCGCCGCCTGAATGCATTCCTCAAACCGTCCCAGATTGTAGAGCGTCAAAGACCGGCTCAACAAAGATTCCGGGGTGTCCGCCGGCGTTGGCGCGGCGTCCTGCCGCCGGAGATAGGCCGTAGATGTCTCGTCGCCGGGCGCCATGCGTAACGTATCGTTGGCCAGCAGTTCTCCTTCCGGACGGCGGCCAGCAGCGGCATAGAGTTGCATGAGCAGGTGGCGGGCATCGAGCGCGTTGTTGTTGAAACGGACAGCGGCTTCGAGACGGGGAATGGCCTCCGCGGTCCGTGCCCGCCCATTCAGCCAACGGCCATAGAAGAACTGCGGTTCGTAACGCGCGGGTTCCAGACTCATAGCACGCAGGAAGTGCGGCTCCGCTTCGGCATGACGGCCCAGCTCCGACTTGGCAATGGCGAGATTGATTTCGAGGATGAAATAGTTCGGCAGCGACGTATGCGCGCGCTCAAAATACGACAGCGCCTCCTTCGACTGCCCCTTTGCCATGAGGGTGAGCCCGTAGTTCATCAAGCCGCGTCCGTTGCGCGGACTCTTCTCCGCCACGTCCCGCCACAAAGAGCTTTCATCCCGCCACACCTCGTTGCGCAGCGACGTGCCGCGCGCTTCGGCCACCGCAATCAGACAGAGTCCCACGGTAACCGGAACCTGCCAGGACGGCCTATTGCGCAACAACAGCCGCAAGGACTGCGCAACGGACAACGTCAACCCGAGGAACGGGAAGAACATCCGGTGATCGTTGGCCGATTCGCCGAGCGGCATCCAGGAGGTGGGAAAGAGCGCGATAACAAACCAGATGAGCCCAAACGCGATAGGCCGCGTTTCGATGCGCCGCGCGGTGAAATAGATTGCCGCGCCGAGCGCAGTCACGAAAGCCAGGCCGAGTTGCACCTGCGGATCGGCGAGGCCATCCGGAAGCACTTGCCAATCACTGTCCGCCGAAAGGTGCAGCGGGGCAAAATAGGCCAGGAAATAGTCCAGAACAATTCGAGATTGGGTTAGGCGGTACAGGGCCGGGGAGGCGCCCCCGGCGTTAAACGTAGCGGCCGTCATACGGCTAAGCAGAAGGCCGAACGCAGCGCAGACGAGAACCGAAGGCACAATGGCACGGGCCGCGGCACGCCAATCGCGGTTCGTCTCCAGGAGATAGACCGCGGCAAAAAGGACCAGGGGAAACACTAGCGCGGGCGGCTTGCAAAGGATGGCCAACGCCACGGGTACGAGATAGAGCCCCCATTTTCGCAGCGCAGGGTAAGAGAGATAGATCGCCAATCCGGCGACGACGCCGAAAGTCGAGAAGATCTCCGCGCGCTGGACGATGTAGTTCACCGTTTCCGCGCAGACCGGGTGCAGGCCATAGACGGCGGTTCCTGCAAATGCCCAATAGCTGTCGTTGACAATCCGGCGGAGCAGCCAGTAGCAGCAACCCAGATAAAGGAGGTAGACGACAAAGGTGGTGACGTGAAACGGCAGCGTTTGGCCATTGCCGCGTACGTAGTCCAGGGCGAGCGACGCCGTCAGAAGCGGACGGTAGACCTGGTGCGTGGGAAGATTGCTGAACGTTGAAGAATCTGTAAAAAACCGGGGCAGGTTGGCCAGATTCCGGAGGTACAGATTGTTTTGAACGGTGTGAAAGTCGTCAAAGTGGAAACTGTTGTGAAAATGGTTGGCGTAAGCCGCACATAACAGAACCACAAACGCCATAACCCAGGCGCATTTCCTGAACAAATCGCGAGACATTGACCTTAGCAAGCAATAGCCGAAGAATTCGGGCCGAATGACAGGGCCGTGGAGTGCTCCGCGCGAAGGAGGAAACCTTATTGTACCCCGGCCGGGCGCCGGGAGAGCGGGTCAGGAAACAATGCCGCGCCGTACGGCGCTAAGCACCAGTTCCGCCGCACTGTGTAAACCCATTTTTTCCATGATGCGGGCTCGATGCGTTTCCACGGTGTGGAGGCTCAACGACAGGAGCGCGGCAATCTCCTTGTTGCTGTTGCCTTCAGCGAGCAATTGGTAGAGATGACGCTCCCGCTCCGTGAGCAGATCGTAGCGATCCTCGGGCTGTTCGGCAAGTTCGGCGCCATCGGGACCATGCCGGCGCACGACGCGATGAACCTCCGGACTAAAGAACCGGCCGCCCCGGCGCACAGCGGCGACGGCTTCCAACAGTTCCTGCTCCACGCAATCTTTCAAGACATAGCCGCGGGCGCCTTCCCGTAGCGCACGGACCACGTAACGTTCATCCGAGTGCATGCTGAGCATCAGGACGGCGAGGTTGGGAAGAATACGGCGCAACTGCGCCAGCGCTTCGATACCGTTCAACCCTTTCATGCCGACGTCCAGAAGCACCAGGTCCGGGAGATGCTGGCGGGCGAGTTCCACAGCCTCCACGCCGGAACCGGCTTCGGCAACGACACGTAGGTCTTCACGGGCCTCCAGAATGCGACGCAGGCCTTGCCGGACCAACGTATGGTCATCGGCCAGAAGTATTCGGCAGATCATTAGGACACAGTCTCCCTAATATTTGGAGTTGCGATTCCGGCCTCCGGATCTACGTCCGGGGCCGAGGGCAGCATCAGGTACACGGTGGTTCCTTCACCGGGATGCGAGGTGACGGTCAACGTTCCGTTCTGTTTTTGCGCGCGCTCTTTCATACCCAGAATGCCCGTACCGCGGCTAGGCAATCCCCGCTCATCCAGCGTGAAGCCGACACCATCGTCGCGCACCATGAGCGTCACACGGTCCGATTGCTGGCTCAGTACAACATTCACGGATATAGCGCAGGCGTATTTTTCGCAATTGTTGAGCGCCTCCTGCGCGATACGGAACACGCAGGTTTTAACGGCATCGGAAAGTTGTTCGCCCAGTTCCCCGCCCTCCAGCGTGTAGGCGATGCCGGAGCGGTTGCTGAACTGTTCCAACTGCCACTGGAGAGCCGGGCCCAGTCCGAGATCATCGAGGAGCGAAGGACGGAGCATTAGCGAGATGTTTCGCACCATGGCGACGGTCCGCTCCACGAGCGCCCGCGCGCGCAGCAGGCGCTCCTGCGAGACTGGTTCGCGCACCAGAGTAATGGCGTGGGAAAGTTCCATGCGCAGGGCCGTGAGCGTCTGCCCGACCTCGTCGTGCAACTCTTGCGACAGACTACGCCGTTCCTGCTCCTGGATCTCCAGCAGACGGTTGGACAGATTCTCCAGTTCGGAGTTGGCCAGCGTAAGCGCTTCTACATTTCGTTGCCGCTCCCGCTCTAACCGGAGAGCGTAGCGCAGGCTCCAGACGGCGACAATCACGCCGAAAAAGATGGCAATCGACAAAACCAGCACCAGGCGGCGGGCGGCGGCGGCGCGGTCGGCCTGGAAACGGGTCTGCCCGACAGCCAGTTCGCGCCGGACATGCGCGCGCAGATCTTCGAGCAGGGAAAGCAAACGCAGACGCCGCGGCAGCAGGACATCTTCAATGATGTGCGACGGAGCATCGGCCACCGCCGGATTCAATATTTCGATGGGGCGAAGGTCCTGAAAAAAGGAATGGAAACTGGCGACGATTTGCCGGTTCTCCTCCCATGCCGGCTCCGAGGCACGGATGACGCGCAGAGCGTTTTCCGCGGCTAACTCCAACTCCGCCAGATGGGCCCGGAATTCAACGCGGCCAGAGGCGTCCCAATCGAGAAAATAGTCCCGGGCATAGATGCCGCCCATGAATACGGTGCGCCGCAGCGCGGAGACGGCATCGTCCAGTTGAATGAAGCGCTGGTATGCCTGGCTCTGTTCCTGTGCCCCGGCATATTGGAACCGGAAAGCCTCGCGGGCCGAATACACAAGCAGGCCGAGGATTACTACAAATCCGGACGCGAGGGCCTGCGTACTGGTCAGCCGTTTCATGTAATACCCGAGCCGCTATCGTCAGGGTACACCGCCGGGGCAGGGCTTCAGCGTACAATGTACAGAAAATTGGGTATTGCCGTAACGGGAATGCAAAGCGTTAACTGAAAGGCACTGTGATAGGGGAATATGTTCCGGGCCCAGCTCTTCGGACCCAAGAGCCGGGGGGTAGTCTGCGCGTTTACGGCTGGGGAGCCCTACTGTGGGGGCTCCTCGCCGTTCTAGCCACGGGCACGTATCTGCATGTACTGGGGCAGCCGTTTCTCTCCGACGACTACATCCAAATCGATTTGGGCAGGAAATATGGCGATATTTCTTCCTGGCCGGCGCTGCTGGCCGACCCCCTGTACCGGTGCCGCGCCACATCCATTGTCTTAACCCGCTGGACGGAACAGATATCCGGCATCGCGCCGGCCGGCTACTACGCCAGCGCCGTTCTGCTCCACGTTTTGAATACGTGGATGGTGTTTCTCAACGGCGTTGCACTGGGGTTTGCGCACCGGGTCTCGTTCCTGGCCGCGGCCCTTTTTGCCATCGGCATGCGCCACCAGGAAGCCGTCATGTGGTACGCGGCGCTGCCGGAATTATTGCTATTTTTCTTCTGCGGTTGTTTTCTGTGGACTTGGAACCGGTGGACGGAGCGCGGCGGGGTGGGCTACTACGCGCTGGCAGTGCTGAGTTTCGTGTTGGCCGTGGGCTCCAAGGAACCGGGCGTGGTGCTGGCTCCGGTTGCCGCCGCGATGGCGTGGCGCCGGGGAGTGACTGTTTTCTCCGCCGCGCCGTTTGCTGTGCTTGCCGCCGGCTATACGGCGCTCAACGTCGCCGCGAAGGCGAATCATCTGCATTGGAATGACGGTACGTTTTCTCTTTCCTCGCCGTTTCTGCTGACGTGGGCGCGTAGCCTGGGCCGCATGTTCTGGGTGTGGGGAGCGGTGGGAGTAGCGGCGGTGGCGCTGTGGGCCCGCGGGGAGTGGAAAACGCTCCGGTGGGCGGCGCTGTGGACGGGCCTGGCTATGTTGCCCTACTCGTTTCTGCTCTATATGCCTGTCGTTCCCAGCCGCCATATGTATCTGGCCGGGGCGGGGGCCGCCTTCTTCGCAGCGGCCGGCCTGCTCGCGGTGCAGTCCCGTTTCGCGCGGTTCCGCTGGGTATTGCCCGTGTTGTTGGGCGTATGCTTGCTGCACAATGTTGGCTACGTTTGGACCAAGAAGCGCCGCCAGTTCGATGAACGCGCCGCGGCTACCGAAGACCTGCTACGTCTGGTCCGCAAAACCGACGGGCTAATTTATGTCACCTGCTTCCCGTACGGGCCGGAGGTAGCGGAAAAGGCGATCGCTATCACGCTTTCCCGCAACGCCTCCATGCTGGTTTGGGATACGCCTCCGCCCCCCGGCGCGGTTACTTACTGCGCCAAGCACCCGTAGGGCCGATGCGCTCCACGGGAATCGGCGTATGCGGCGCGCCGGGCGGCGTGCGATAGGCGCCGGTGGCCGGGTCAAATCCGCTGTCATCCGGAAGCGTGGTGTTGTCCACCGGTGTAGGCACGTAGGGCAGCGCCGGTTTGCGAATTGCAATACCCGGGCCATAGATGAGGTTGCGGCGAATCAGATTACCCTCCGGCGGCACGCCGGTGTCCACCTGGAAATAAGGCAGCACCGCGCGCAATTCCGGGTACCGTTCGAAGTATATGCCGCCATCCGGCACTTTCGGCCGCATCAACTTATAGACCATGTTGTGCCACACGGGTTTCGGGTCAATGCCGCGCGCGTCCACATGGACAGCCGGATTTGCCGAGATAAAGACGTTGTTCTCCACGCGGTTGTCACGGCCTCCGCCAATGAATGCGCCGTATTTCAGCTTATGGAAGACATTGCCATAGACCGTGATGCCGGAAGCGCAGTCGTCGAGATAAACGGCCATGGAACCCAGGCCGATGCCGCCGAGTTCGTGGATGTAGTTGTAGCGGATTTGCGTACCGCGTTCGGTGTAGTCCCGGCCGATGTAGACGGCGCCCACGTCGCCGGTCTCCATGGCCAGATGATGCATGTTGTTGAACTCCACGATATGGTCGTTGCCGGTCATTAAAATGCCGGCGTGCGGCGCGTCGTGAATGTGGTTGTGCGCCACGCGATGGCCCACGCCGCTCAGTTTGACGGCCGGGTTGTAGGTCCGCACCCATTGACCCATGTGATGGATATCGCAATCGGTCACCTGGTGCTCGCCCGGAGTCAGCGTGGCGCGGTCGCCGCCAGATACTTCGATCGCGCTGTCGCCGGTAAAGGCAATGGAACAGCCCTGTACGATGTTCCGCTTGCCGCCCTCGACCACAATGCCGACGTTGCCGATATTGCGCAGCCGGGCATTGCGAACCCGGATGCCGGTGCTGTCCGCAATTTCCAAGCCGTTTCCACGGGCGGCTTCCACAGCGAAACCGTCGAGCGTCAACTCCTTCGCACCGCGAACCCGGAAGACCGGCGCGTCGAGTTTGGAGAGAAACACCTCGGCCTTCGCCACGTCCGAGGGCGGCCAGAAGTAAACGCGGCCGGCCGCCACATCCAGATAATACTCGCCGGGCGCGTCCAACTCTTCCAGCACGTTCAGGAAGTAATAGCGCTGATTCTTGCGAAATCCATAGAGTCCGTGCGGCGGAGCGGTGACGATGGTGCGCGTCTTCGTATCGAGGGAGGCGATCCGGTCATAGCTGTCCGCCCAATCCCACGCCCAGTAGCCGTGCACCCAGATGTTCTGGTCCGGCTTCCAGAGGGAAGGGCGGTCGCCTGCATAGCGGAAGCCGTAGGGAAGCCTGCCCAGATTCTGGCCATGGCCGTCGTCGGGCGCCTCCGGATCGGCCCAGGAAGCGATGCGGGTAAACTCATCACCGTTCGGCCAGCGGGCCACGGTCATGCGATCGCCCGCGAAGAACAGTTCCGAATGCGCCGGTTTCCGGTCCCGGCTGAAACCGCGCGCTTGCAGACCACCCAGGTTCGCCACCGTGTGAACACGCACATTCTTGCGGGCTTCCGGACCCAGGCGGGCGAGAATCGCGGCGTCCTCCACCGGTTTCCAATCGCGCAGGCGGACACCGCCGATGAAGCGGACGCCGGGTTCGGCCAGATAGAGAGTTCCGGCGGGATCGCGGCCGTTCAGTTCAATCGGGTGGTCTACGAAATAGTCCCCCCGGCGAATGATGATCGTTCCCGGTTTTGCAGAAGCGCGGACTTGGTCGCGCGCTTTTTCCAGTGCGGGAATGCCCGCTTCCGGAGTGATGAAAATGGCCGCGGTCAGCAGCAGTGTCGACAACATGGATCTTAGTCAGCATACGTCGTGATACCCTGTGGCCGCATGGCCATTTCCCGACGCGACTTCCTGCTGACAATGCCGTTGTTCCCCGCCCTGGCGCACGCCGCCGCCCCGCTGCAGGGCAAAGTGAAGATCACCGCCATCCACGCGATGGCGATTCAGAACATCGCGGGCAATTGCCTGATCCGTATCGATACCGACGCCGGCATTTCCGGCTACGGCGAAGCCGGCGCCACCGGACCCATGGCTCGTGCGCGCATCGCCACCATGGCTCCCCGCCTGATTGGTAAGGATCCGCTCGCCATCGAGGTCCATTTTCACGAATTGACCACGCTGATGCACACCTACATGGCGCACATTCCCACTATCAGCGGCATCGACATCGCGTTGTGGGACTTGGCCGGCAAGCTGCTGAACAAGCCGGTAAATGTTCTGCTCGGCGGGCCGTTCCGCGAGGCAATTCCCATGTATTCCCACGGGGCGTCCACGCTGAAAATGCTGGACAAGGGCTCCTGCCGCGACTGGGCGGCCCAGATCAAGGCCGCGCCCGAAGGATTCAATACGTTTAAAATCGGCATCGACAGCGTGCTGGGCGTGCCCGCCGCCCGTTTTGCCCCCACGCTCACCAGCCAGCAGTTGCGCAACGTGGCGCGCGCCTACATGAACGTGCGCGAGGCCGTGGGCGAGGACATCGACATCGCCGTGCACTGCCACAACGAACCGGACACGCCGAGCGCCATTGCCATCGCCAAGGCCGTGGAACCGATGAATCCCTTGTTTCTGGAAGACCCCATCAACGTGCCGCATCACGAGGGCTGGGCCGCCCTGAAACGATCCACGCGCGTACCGATTTTAACCGGCGAAAAACTGGAAATGCTGCGCGGCTTCAAACCGTTCGTCGATGCGCAGTCGTGCGACATCCTTCACCCGGACCTCGCCTTCTGCGGCGGCATCACGGGCGCGCGGAAGATCGCCGACTACGCTTACCAGACGCGCACGCCTGTCGCCCTTCACAACGTGGGCTCCCTGGTGCTGACCTACGCCAGCGCCCATTTCGGCAGTTCCATCTTTAACTTCTACCGGAGCGAAAGTGCGCTCGGGCGCCCCACCCGGCACGTGGAAAAGATGGGAAAAGGAAATGCGCCGGTGGTGAAAAATAGTCAGTTGACCGTCCCCACGGCCCCGGGACTCGGACTGGATCTCGACTTCGATTACTTGAAGAGCCAGTTGGTCCCAGGGGAGCCGTGGTGGAGCTAGGTTAGTTAGCGGGCCGCGAGTTGGCCGAGCACGAAGGGCAGAATGCCGCCGTGCCGGTAGTATTCCACTTCCATCGGCGTGTCGATGCGAACTTTCGCCTGGAAGGTCTTCGAGGCGCCATCGGCGGCTTTGGCGGTAACGGTAGCGATCTTGTTGCCGAGGATCGCTTCCTTCACGCCCGAAATGGAGATCTCTTCAAAGCCGGTGAGGCCGAGAGAATCCCGGTTCGCGCCGTCGACGAACTCCAGCGGCAACACGCCCATGCCAACGAGGTTGGAACGGTGGATGCGTTCGAAGCTCTCCGCAATCACCGCCCGCACGCCGAGCAAAGCCACGCCCTTCGCCGCCCAGTCGCGGGAAGAACCGGAGCCATACTCTTTACCGGCAATGATCATCAGCGGCGTTCCAGCGGCTTGATACTTCATAGACGCATCGTAGATCCACATCTTCTCGTTTGTCGGAACATGGATCGTCCAGGTGCCTTCCGTGCCGGGAACCATGGCGTTCTTCAACCGGATATTGGCCAGCGTGCCGCGCACCATGACTTCATGATTACCGCGGCGCGCGCCGTAGCTATTGAAGTCCTTCGGACCAACGCCCAGGTCCATGAGGTACTTGCCCGCGGGAGAGTCCTTGGCGATGTTGCCGGCCGGGGAGATGTGATCGGTGGTTACCGAATCGCCCAACGCGGCCAGAACGCGAAGGCCCTGGAAGTCCTGGATGGAGGTTTCCGGATTGACAGGAACGTCGAAATAGGGCGGCTTCTTGATGTAGGTGGAATCGCCGTCCCAGTCGTACTGGTCGGAAGTGGCGGCCGTGATGCCGGCCCAGTGCGCATCGCCAGCGAAGACATCGGCGTACTGGCGGGCGAACTGATCGCGGCGGACGCTCGTCTTCAAGGTTTCGGCGATTTCGGCATTGGTCGGCCAGATGTCGCGCAAATAGACGTCGTTGCCATCGGAGCCCTTGCCCAGCGGATCGTTCTGCAGATCCGTGTCGACGCGGCCGGCGAGCGCATAGGCTACCACCAACGGCGGCGAGGCCAGATAGTTCGCCCGGACCTGCGGATTCACGCGCCCTTCGAAGTTGCGATTGCCGCTCAGGACAGCAGCGACGGTGAGCTTCTCGTCCGCAACGACTTTGGACACGTCGTCCGGCAGCGGACCGGAGTTGCCGATACAAGTGGTGCAGCCGTAGCCGACCAGGTTGAACTTGAGTTGTTCCAGGTAGGGCAGCAGACCAGCGTCGGTCAGATAGTCAATGACAACCTTGGAACCGGGCGCCAGCGAGGTCTTCACCCAGGGCTGCGTGGCCAAGCCCTTTTCCACGGCCTTTTTCGCCAGCAGGCCGGCCGCCACCAACACCGAGGGATTGGACGTATTGGTGCAGCTCGTGATGGCCGCGATGACCACGGCGCCATCCTTCACCAGCCCGCCGTCCTTCGGCTCCGTACCGAGGGTCTGGAGGAAGTTCGCCTTCACGTCGGGCAGATTGATGCGGTCCTGCGGACGCTTCGGTCCGGCCAGCGACGGAACAACGGTCGAAAGATCGAGGTCCAGCGTGTCGTTGTAGACGGGATCGGGCGCGCCCTTCTCCAGGAACAGCCCCTGCTCCTTCGCATAGGCTTCCACCAGCGCGATCTGCTCTTCGCTGCGATTCGACAGGTGCAAGTAGAGCAGCGACTGCTCGTCAATCGGGAAGAAACCGATCGTCGCGCCGTATTCCGGGGCCATGTTGGCAATCGTCGCGCGGTCCGCCAACGGAAGCGCCGAGACGCCGTCGCCGAAGAATTCCACAAACTTGCCGACGACGCCCTTCTTGCGGAGCATCTGCGTCACGGTCAGCACGAGATCCGTCGCCGTTACGCCTTCCTTCAACTTGCCATGCAGTTTGAACCCGACCACCTGCGGCAGCAGCATCGTAATCGGCTGGCCCAACATGCAGGCTTCGGCTTCAATACCGCCCACGCCCCAGCCCACCACGCCGATGCCGTTGATCATCGTGGTGTGCGAATCGGTACCCACCAGCGAATCGGGATACGCGACCGTCGATTCGCCTTCGGACTTCGTGAAAACGACCGGAGCGAGATACTCCAGGTTCACCTGGTGCACAATCCCGGTTTCCGGCGGAACGGCGCGGAAGTTCTGCAGCGCCTTCTGCCCCCACTTCAAAAATTGATAGCGCTCGCGGTTGCGCTGGTACTCCAGAATCGTGTTGAGCCCAAAGGAATCCGCGCCGCCGAAGTGGTCCACCTGCACCGAGTGATCGATGACCAGATCCACCGGAATCAGCGGATTGGCCTTTTTCGGATCCGCCCCTTTGGCCGCCAGAGCGTCACGCATGGCGGCGATATCCACCACGCAGGGAACGCCGGTGAAGTCCTGCAGCAGCACGCGGGCGGGCATCATGTTGACGTCTCGCGCGGACACGGACGTGTCCCAGGCGCCGACGTACTCCGCGTCGGCCGCTTTGAAGGAAACGCCGTCCTCATTGCGCACAATGTTTTCCAGCAACACGCGGATCGAATACGGCAGGCGGGACAGCTTGGTGACGCCTTTCGCTTCCAGTGCCCGGAGGCTGTAGATCGTATAGTTTTTGCCGCCGACGGTCAGCGTCTGCGCGGCCCCGAATGTATTCTTGCTTGCCATGGAAATCCTCTGAATCTTACATGAACGCCGGAACGGCTATGCCCAGGACCTGCAGCGTGCGCTCCAACTGAGTTCGGAACTGAACGGTGAGCCAAAGCAGGAAGGCGCGCTTTTCGGCGTCCGTCTCCTGAATGACCGGGTAGTCGTGATAGAAATTGGCAAACTGCTGGGCCAACTGAAACGCATAGCGCGCCATGTGCGCCGGTTCGCCCGAGGCCAGAGCGGAAGCCAGCGCCTGGTCCGTACGGGAAACAGCCAGCAGATATTGCCACAAGCCTTCTTCGGCCAACAGCCGGGCGCAAACGGGCGCCGTCAGAACGGCCGCGAAGTCCGGCAGATCGCCCGCTTTTTGCAGGATCTTGCCCGCGCGGACCGCGCCATACTGCACATAAGGTCCGGTCTCACCCGTAAAGCTCAACGCTTCCTGGAAATCGAAGGCGATTACGGTGTTCCGCGTGTACTTCAACATGAAGTACCGCAGAGCGCCAATGGCGATGGCCGAAGCCGCCGCAAACTGCTCATCTCCCGACCGGTCTCCGTTGCGGCTGGCGACTTCCGCCAGCGCGGAGTCGATCAGCTTATCGATCAAGTCATCGGCCTTCACGCCGAGACCCTTGCGACCGCTCACTTCCACATACGGCCGCGCCTGGTCCTCGGCACTGAGCGCAATGCCCATCTCGACGCACGTCCGCGGCGACAGCGCCACCATCTCGTAGCTGAAATGGATCGAGTTGGCCGCTTGCTCGTGGTAGTTCAATGCCTTCAGGCCCGCCACCACCACGTCCTGCAAATAGCTCTGCCGGGAATCGATCACGTTGTACACGGTGCGGCCGCCGCCGAAGGAAACAGGCGCGGCGCCCTCAGCCTCCGCTGTCGACACAAATACCGGATGGCCATCGGAGTAAGTGCGGAACGGCTTGTAGTAGAAATCCTTGCCCAGTAGGCCGAACTTCCACATCTGATAGGCAATGTCCTTGCCGACGTAGGTGACGGTGCCGTTGGAACGTACAATCACCTTGGAGTCTTCGTCCTCGCGGTTCTCGTCGAATGCCGACCCGGGCATCACCCAACAGCCGACATTCTTCCCTTCCGTCTCCAGGTAAATCGCCTTCCGCTCCTTCAACTGCTCGAAAGCGGACGCCCAGAATTTCAGGTGCAGAATTTCGCTCTCGCGCGGCAGCACATCGTACTGGATGCCCAACCGCAGCATCGTGTCCATGTGGCAGACAACAATGGCATCGGCCACTAACCGGCCCAACTCCGCCAACTCGCCCTCGCCCGATTCAATCGCATGCAGCGTGTCGCGCCGCCATTGCAACGAATCCGGGTTGTCCTTATAGTACTGCGAGATGCGGGCGTACAGATCCCAGCAGTAGTAGTCGAACTTCTCACCGGCGATCAGCTTCTGGACATCGGCGGGCGTCTTTTTTTCCAGGTAGTGGAACCCCACCGCGACATCGGCCACCTGCACGCCGGTATTGTCGATGTAGTTCTGGATCTCCACCTGGTTACCGCCCGCGCGCAGCATCCGGACGAACGTATCGCCCAGAATCGCATTCCGCAGGTGGCCAATATGCGCCGCTTTATTCGGGTTGATGTTCGTGTGCTCCACGATCACCTTGCCGGGTACCGTCTGCGCCTCCGCCACGGCGGGGGCCACCGCTGCAAAACCCAGCGCGCCGCGGTCCAGACGAATATTCAGATATCCGCCGCCGGCCACCTCCAGCGTCTGCACGCCGTCAATCGCGGACAGTTCAGCCGCCAACTCCTCCGCGATCATGCGCGGCGCTTTCTTTAATTGCCGCGCGAGGGCGAAAGCGACCGGAAGGGCAAATTCGCCAAAAGACGCCTGCCGGGGCTGCTCTAAAGCAACCGCGATCTCCAGGCCGTAACGAATAAGGATATGTTGAGAAACCGCGCCGGTAATGCGCGATTCGAGTTGTGGAAGCACTTCTTTTGATTATATCAACGGGGCTTCGCCATACCCCGGAAGAAACAAATCGCCCGGCGTCACTTGCGTGCCGCCGGGCAGTTCCCAAAGCAAATTTGATAAAAGGAGAACTACTTCGAACAGGAAAATCTACTTGCGGCGCCGCAGCATGCCCACCGCGGCCAAACCCGCGCCGATCATTGCGTACGTTGACGGTTCCGGTACGCCCGCTCCGCCATCCGGCGAAAAAGCGGACGCGGTGTAGACCGCGCCATTCTGCGTGGTCACAGAACCCAGGGTATAGTTGACTGCGTTAGTCCGGATTACCATTGTCGAGGACGTCTCGCCGGGGTTGATCTGTCCCCAGCCAGAACCGAAGGTGAAGCCCACCGTGCCGCCGCTCGCCGAACGGTCGGTGCCTACCGGCCCCTGCGTTCCGGCGCGGAAAATACCGCCGCCGTCCCAGTTATCGGACCGATATCCGACATCCGTCGTGAAACCGGCAAAATTGGTCATTGTCAGCCGGCCCACCGAGTCTTCCGAGTACCAGTTGTTGACGAATTGATAGTAAAAGTCCAAAGTATTGGAGGCATTGCGGTAAACCGCCGCCCGCAGCGTGCCGCTATAGAGTGCATCGCCGCGATTGTCATAAGCCGTAAAAGATGTCGAGTTCGAATCCAACAACGTACCGGGCGTATTGCTAAAAATATCCAGCGTGCCCGTGCAAAGGCCGCCGACGCACTGCCCCGCCGAAATCATGTCGGCCGAAACAGTCAAAGAACCCAGGGCCAGCAATCCCGCCATCGGAATCAACTGAACCAGTCTGGAAAAAAACATCCGCTCTCTCCTCATTGCTGTGCCGCTTTTCGTCCGCGGCTCACAATTAGAAAAGTACCCGGCAGTTCTGAACCGTCCTATGGGACGTCGCGCACAGAACCACGAATCGCCGCCTAGGACCCTCCTCGCCGTTTTCCTGCGCCCCATCAACGAAACAGGACGTTTTTTAGTGCAGCAGTCCTAACCCTGGGCGCTCGCTCTGGGCCATTGGTTCCTAAGGGTGGTTCCCAAGGGAAGGTACGGGGGGTCTATGCCAGTTTCGGTACGAAGGCCAAAAAAAACTAGATCTCGTACTCTGGCGGCTTCTGACGGCCGAAATTAATGTGGTTCCATACCCGCTCATGCAGGAAGTAGAGCCCCAGCTTCATCACGGAATCGGCAATTCCCGCGCCCGCCGACGTTTTGAGGTCACCGGTCAGGAAATAGAAAATCAAAGCGGTGGATAGAGAACCAAACACCCGGTAGCTAACCGCTTTCGCGACACTCCTGCTATGCGAATCCATGAAATCTCTCCAATCATACCAAACCCGATCAAACATATCGAGAAATTTCCCGGCTGCATCCCCCTCCCCTCTCCGGTACTCTAAAGGAAAGTGCCAAAAGTTACGTTTCTGCCAGCCAATATCACGATCGATTACGATCCGGACACCATGCCGTATTCGGAACACGGGCTGAAGGGCTCGCTGCTGGATATTGCGTTGAACAATGGATTGCA
>DASTML010000216.1:0-11274 GCA_035714175.1 Bryobacteraceae bacterium
GGCCGCGCTGTTCCAACCGGTGATAGATGAATGGCTTGAACAATTCCAGCGCCATCTTCTTCGGCAGACCGCACTGATGCAGTTTCAACTCCGGTCCAACCACGATCACCGAACGGCCCGAGTAGTCGACGCGCTTACCCAGCAGGTTCTGCCGGAAGCGGCCTTGCTTACCCTTGAGGGCGTCCGAGAGCGACTTGAGCGGACGGTTATTGGCGCCGCGCAGCACACGGCCGCGGCGGCCATTGTCGAACAGGGCATCGACGGCTTCCTGCAACATGCGCTTTTCATTGCGGACAATGACATCGGGCGCGTGCAGTTCCATCAGCTTCTTCAACCGGTTGTTGCGGTTGATGACGCGGCGATACAGATCATTCAAATCGGAAGTCGCAAACCGGCCGCCGTCCAACGGGACCAGCGGGCGCAATTCCGGCGGAATGACCGGAATTACGTCCAAAATCATCCATTCCGGATTGTTGGCCGACTTGCGGAAGCTCTCCACCACGCGCAGACGCTTGGCGAATTTCAGCTTTTTCTGCTGAGATACTTCCGTTTTCATCTTCTCGCGAATCTCGATCGAAAGCTTTTCGCACTCGACCTTCTTGAGAAGTTCTTTAATGCCCTCGGCGCCCATCATGGCGACAAAGCGGCCGTGGGCTTCCTGGTCCAGCTGACGTTTGCGCTCGTCGGTGATCACGTCGCCGGCTTTGATGCCGTCCACATCGCCGGCATCGACGATGACGAAGGCTTCAAAGTACAGCACGCGTTCCAGTTCGCGCAGCGTGATGTCCAGCAGATAGCCGATACGGGAAGGCAGGCCCTTGAAGAACCACACATGAGAACAGGGGCTGGCCAGTTCGATGTGACCCAGACGTTCGCGGCGGACGCGAGACAGGGTCACTTCCACACCGCATTTGTCGCAGATCACGCCGCGGTGCTTCATGCGCTTATACTTGCCGCATAGGCACTCCCAGTCAGCGATCGGTCCGAAGATACGGGCACAGAACAACCCGTCGCGCTCCGGCTTAAAAGTGCGGTAGTTAATCGTTTCGGGCTTAGTTACTTCTCCGTGTGACCAGTTCCGGATCTTATTCGGAGAGGCCAGACTAATGCGGATCGAATCAAAATCCGCGATCAGATTCGCGCGTTCGTAGGGGGAAGAGCGGTACATGGCGATAATCTCCTTTTGCAGAATTAGTCAGCGGCCGCCGCGGTCTCGGGAACTGGTTCTTCTTGCGACTTCATCAGTTCCACATCCAGACACAGCGCCTGCAATTCACGAATCAATACGTTGAACGACTCGGGCACGCCGGGTTCGGCGGCAGCCTCGCCCTTTACAATGGCCTCGTAGATTTTCGCGCGGCCATACACGTCGTCCGACTTTGCCGTCAACAGTTCCTGCAGCGTATAGGCTGCGCCGTAAGCTTCCAACGCCCAGACTTCCATTTCGCCGAAACGCTGGCCGCCGAACTGCGCCTTGCCGCCCAGGGGTTGCTGCGTAATTAGCGAATACGGTCCGATCGAGCGGGCGTGGATCTTATCGTCAACCAGGTGCGACAGTTTCAGCATGTAAATGCAGCCCACCGTCACCGGCTGTTCGAACTTGTTGCCGGTCATGCCGTCCAACAGGGACACCTTGCCCGATGTCGGCAAACCCGCTTCCGTCAACTGCGTTTTGATGTCCGCTTCGTGCGCCCCGTCAAATACCGGCGTCGCAAAGTGGCGGCCCAGCTTCATACCGGCCCAGCCCAAGTGCGTTTCCAGAATCTGTCCGACGTTCATACGGCTCGGAACGCCCAGCGGGTTGAGAATAATTTCCACCGGCTGCCCATCGGGCAGGTACGGCAGATCTTCTTCCGGAACAATCCGCGAGATCACACCCTTGTTTCCGTGACGGCCGGCCATCTTGTCGCCCACCGACAGCTTGCGTTTCATCGCCACGTAGCACTTGACGGTCTTGATGACGCCCGGCGGCAGTTCATCACCTTTCTTGAGCTTGGCGATCTTTTCTTCGGTGATCTTTTCCAGGACGGCGATCTGACGCGACGTCATCTCTTCGATTTCGTCGATCAGTTCATTCAGGTGCGGATCCCGGTCTTTCAGGCGCAGCCGCTTCAGGTCACGGGAACGCATCTTTTCCAGGATGTCGCGGGTCAGCGTGGTGTCTTTGGCCACCAGCTTTTTGTTGGTCTTTTCGTCGTGGAGGTCGGCCAGTACCATCTGGCCGTCCAGCAACTTGGACAGGCGCTTGGCGCGTTCGTCGCCGAGGATGCGCTTTTCGTCGTCCAGGTTGCGATGCAGGCGGGCAATGTTCTCTTCCAGAATCTGCTTGGAACGCTCATCGAGTTCCGTGCCCTTCCGGGAAAAAATCTTACAATCCACCACAACGCCTTCAATGCCCGGCGGGCAGTAGAAGCTAGCGTCTTTTACGTCCCCGGCCTTTTCGCCGAAGATCGCCCGGAGCAACTTCTCTTCCGGCGTCAACTGCGTTTCGCCCTTGGGCGTCACTTTGCCGATCAGAATGTCGCCCGGCTTCACCGTCGCGCCAATGCGGATGACACCGGATTCGTCCAGGTTGCGCAGCGCGCCTTCTGGAACGTTCGGAATGTCCCGCGTGATTTCTTCCGGTCCCAGCTTCGTATCGCGCGCTTCGACTTCAAACTCCTCGATGTGCACCGAGGTGTAATAGTCTTCCTTCACCAGCTTCTCGCTGATGATGATCGCGTCTTCGAAGTTGTAGCCGCGCCACGGCATGAACGCCACCAGCACGTTCCGGCCAAGGGCCAGTTCGCCCTGGTCCGTGCAAGGGCCATCGGCGAGCACGTCACCCTTCTTCACGCGCTGGCCTACCTTGACGATCGGCTTCTGCGTGATACAGGTGTTCTGGTTGGATCGTTTGAACTTCGTAAGCGTGTAGATGTCGGCGCCGACTTCGCGCGACATCTGTCCTTCATGGGCGCCCGAACCGTCCACACGAACAATAATGCGCTCAGAGTCAACCGAATCCACAACGCCGGCACGTTTACAAATAACCACCGCGCCGGAGTCGCGCGCGGTCACCTTCTCCATACCGGTGCCGACATAGGGAGCTTCGGCACGTAGCAACGGAACGGCCTGCCGTTGCATGTTCGAACCCATCAATGCGCGGTTCGCGTCGTCGTTCTCCAGGAACGGAATCAACGAAGCGGCCACAGACACCAGTTGTTTTGGGCTGACATCCATGTACTGGATTTCGGAGCGCTGCGTCAGAGAGAAGTTCCCCGCCTGGCGCGCGTTCACAAGATCATCCACGATGAAGCCCTTCTCATCGAGAACAATATTCGCCTGAGCGACAACGTATTTATCTTCTTCCCAGGCGGACAGATAGTCGCTGTGAGCTTCTATTTCGGCGGGCGTCTTCCCCGCAGGCAGGGCCTTGATCGCCTCGTCATAGACTTCGCGCAGAATCACTTGGCCGACTTTGTAGTCGGTTCCGCCCGGGTTCAGGACGCGGACTTCATCGATCACAATGCCGTCTACTACGCGGCGATACGGGCTCTCGATAAAGCCAAATTCGTTGATCCGCGCGAAACAGGACAGCGAGGAGATCAGACCGATGTTCGGCCCTTCCGGCGTCTCAATCGGACAAATACGGCCGTAGTGCGTCGTGTGGACGTCACGAACCTCAAAGCCTGCGCGCTCGCGCGACAAACCACCCGGTCCAAGAGCCGACAGACGGCGTTTGTGGGTAATTTCCGACAGCGGATTCGTCTGATCCATGAACTGCGAAAGCTGCGAGGAACCGAAGAACTCGCGGATTGCAGCCATGACCGGTTTGGCGTTCACCAGGTCGTGCGGCATCGCCGTCGAGATCTCCTGGCTAACCGACATCTTTTCCTTGATCGCCCGTTCCATGCGGACCAGGCCAATCCGGAATTGGTTTTCAAGCAACTCACCCACCGCGCGGACGCGACGGTTGCCAAGATGATCGATGTCATCCACCTGTCCAATGCCGCGGCGCAGCCGGAACAGGTACAAGATCGTATCAACGAAGTCTTTTTCATCCAACGTGCGCTTATCGAGCGGCGTGGCGTCCGACTTGTCATAGAGCTTGATGTTGAACTTCATCCGGCCAACGCGCGAAAAGTCATATTTGCGCGGATCGAAGAACATCCCCTGAAACAACTGCGTCGCTGTATCCTTGGTCGGCGGGTCACCCGGCCGGAGCTTGCGATAGATTTCCAGAAGCGCTTCATCCTGGGACTTCACGCTGTCTTTGTCCAGCGTCTTCGATAGCACGTTGCCGGCTTCATCTCGCTCAGGGAAGAACACATCGACGTTTTCGATGCCCGCATCGAAGAAACGGCCGAGCGCCGCCGGAGTCACTTCGCGGTTGGCTTCCAGCAGAACCTCGCCGGTTTCCATATCGATCACATCGGCGATCGCTGCCGCGCCTTCCAAGTCATTGGCGGCTACTTCGAACCGTTCAATCTTGTTCTTGTAGATTTCGTTTAGCAGACGGGAGGTGATCTTTTTGCCGGAGGCCACCACCACTTCCCCGCTCTTAGCTTGGATCGCCTGCGTCAACTTGATATCACGCAAGGCGCCGCGGCCGGGACCACCCTGCTGCGCCACGTTCCAATAGATCTTATGGTCCTTGGAAAGCGAGATGCGCGTCAGCGTATCGGTGTAGAAAGTGCGGAGGATCTGCTCATCGCTCCGCAGACCCATTGCACGGAGGAACACCGTGCCGTAAAACTTGCGCTTGCGATCAATACGAACGTAGAGCAGATTCTTCGAGTCATATTCGAATTCCACCCACGAACCCCGATACGGGATGATCTTACCTAGAAAATAGCCCTGCGCGGCGACCTTTTCAAAGAATACGCCCGGTGAGCGATGCAACTGGCTCACAATGACGCGCTCGGTACCATTAATAATAAAGGTACCGTTCTGGGTCATCAGCGGGACTTCGCCGAAGAAAACTTCCTGTTCTTTGATGTCGCGAACGGTCTTCGATCCTGTGTCCGGATCTTTGTCGTACACGGTCAGTCGAATCGTAACCTTCAGCGGAGCGGCATAGGTCATGCCCCGCTCTTCGCACTCAGGCACGTCATACTTCAACTGGAGGCCAACCGGGTCACCACACCGGTTACAGAACGTCACCACGTTCTTATTGAAGGTGCCGCACTTGCCGCAGAGAATATCACCCGGGTGAAACGGGTCGGTTTTGATCATTGCGCCGCAATGGCGGCAGGTCGAACGCAAATTGTGCAAACCCTTGAGGTTGCCGCACTTGCATTCCCAGTAACCGATCGAATAGTCGACAAAATCTAACTGCGCCAAGCCGCGGAAATCTGTAATCGGGAAGACGCTTGTAAACACGGACTGCAGCCCGGCGTCATCGCGCTCTTGCGGCAGCATATCCATCTGCAGAAACCGTTCATAGCTCTGCTTTTGAACCTCGATCAGATTGGGGA
Organism: Bryobacteraceae bacterium; assembly: GCA_035714175.1. GTDB lineage: Bacteria > Acidobacteriota > Terriglobia > Bryobacterales > Bryobacteraceae. The sequence continues at coordinate 5,457 of DASTML010000216.1, forward strand.
TCGGAACGGAGGTCTTGATTTTGGAAAAATCCAAGCGTTCGCGAATTGAACTGTTGGCAGCGTTGCTCATGTTCCACTCCTGGGTTGGACAGCGCCCGCAGCCGGAGCCACGGGTTCAAAGGGCGGCCAAGGCAGGGGCCTTGGAGGATGGTGGCGGTCTGGGGCAGGACCGCAAGGGAAACCCCGAGAGGCTAAAAAAAGTAGCAGCATCAGCCGATCTGTCCTGCGGACGTTACGCACTCCAACCGCAGCGGCATCACAGCGAAAACGACACGGAAAACCCGGTGACATTGACGGTAAGTATCGGAAATGAGGAGGGTAAACGCGCATGATGAGCGCGTGCAAAGGCAGGGAGATCCCTCCCCTTGAGCCAGTTCTGTTCTGACACGAGGAAGACTGAGGAGACGGGTCACTGGGCAGGTTTCCGGTCCGATTCCGGATAATCCCAATCGTAACAGACGGATAATGGCCTCGTCAAACGGGGGTACCGTTGGCTGATAAACAGGGCAAGGCTGCCTGCGGTGAAGCCGCAGGCAGCCCGGCATGTGTCTTACTGGAATGAACCTTGCGAAATTCGCAAGCTTACTTCACTTCGACGGTTGCGCCGGCGTCGACGAACTTCTTCTTCATCGCTTCGGCTTCTTCCTTCGTAACGCCTTCCTTCACAGTCTTGGGGGCGCCGTCGACCAGATCCTTGGCTTCCTTCAAGCCCAGGCTGGTGATTTCGCGGACTACCTTGATCACGTTGATCTTGTTGGCGCCGGCGGCAGCCAGAACAACGGTGAATTCGGTCTTCTCTTCGGCGGCCGGAGCGGCGGCGGCAGCCGCGGCAGGGGCAGCAGCCACGGCAGCGGCCGCAGCGGAAACTCCCAGCTTTTCTTCCAGCAGCTTAACGAGCTGGGACGCTTCGAGCAGCGTCAGTCCTTGAATCTGATCGGCAATTGCGTTGATGTCGGCCATGGTAATGGTAACTCCTGATTCGTAAAATCTTGTCGCTTAAACTTGCCCGGAACAGGGCGCGTTTCACATTTCTGGTTGGCTTCCCGCTGTTCACGCTGTGCGGGGAGCGAAACTCTTGCGATGGAACCGATTCGGGGGAATCAGCCCTGGAACTTGTTCTCTTTGACGCCTTGGTCTACAACAACGGCCAGGTTGCGCCCGACTCCGTTCATTGCAGTTACCAGTTGCTGGGCGGGAGCCTGGATCACATACAACAACTTGGCGTAGATCTCTTCCTTCGACGGCAACGCCGAAAGTTCATTGATCGCCTGGATGTCGATGACCCGGCCTTCCACCAGCCCGGCTTTAAACACAAACACTGGATTCGTTTTTGCGTACCCAGTCAGTGCCTTTGCCAGAGCCACTACATCGCCCTTGGTATAGGCGATCGACGTCATCCCGGCCAAGCTCCCGAACAGCGGTTCCGAGCTAAGCCCTTCGCTCGCCTTCTGCGCCAGGTTGTTCTTGATGACCTTGTACTCGCCGCCGGCTTCCTTCACCGTTTTCCGGAGTTGGAAGTCTTGGCTGACAGTCATCTTGGCGTAACCCGCCAAAAAGATGTTGTTGACAGCTTCGAACTCTCCGCGCAGGAACGCGAGATCTTTTTCTTTATCCGAACGCTTCTTCATTGCGTGTCTCCGTGTACCCTATTGCTGTCCAGAAACCTGGCTAGACCGCCACTTTCGCGGCGTTCATTTCGGTCGTGTCCAGCGGTACGCCCGGGCCCATCGTCGAGCACAGAGTCGCGCTCTTCACATACTTGCCCTTGGCAGCCGCCGGTTTGGCCTTTAGCACCGCCCCAATCAGGGAGGCAGCGTTTTCTACCAGCTTCTGATGCGGAAAGCTCACTTTGCCGAGCGGGGCGTGAATGACACCCGTCTTGTCAACGCGAAACTCTACCTTACCGGCCTTGGTTTCATCAATCGCCGTCTTCACGTCGTTGGTCACGGTACCGGTTTTCGGGTTTGGCATCAGGCCGCGCGGCCCTAGCACTTTACCCAGTTTGCCGACGGAACGCATCATATCCGGCGTCGCGATCACCGCATCGTAATCCAGCCAGTTTTCCGACTGAATCTTCGTCACGAGCTCTTCGCCGCCGGCAAAATCCGCACCCGCGTCCAGCGCTTCTTTGATCTTATCGCCCGAGGCGATCACCAGGACCCGCTTGGTCTTACCGAGCCCATTCGGCAGGACGACCGTGCCGCGGACCATTTGGTCGGCGTGCTTGGGGTCAACACCGAGACGCATATGTACTTCCAACGTCTCGTCGAACTTGGTGAATTTGATCTTCTGAATCAACGTAACCGCATCGGAGACGTGGTAGAGCTTCTCTTCCACAAGCTTCGCGGCGGCAGTATACTTCTTGCCTTGTTTTCTTGCCATAGTTAAGTTGGTCCTAACGGCGTCCTCTGAATCTGGCCGCTACAAGCGGAGAGATCCGGACACCTCCCATGGTGTGCTTTTCCGAGAGGAAACGCTTTTGTCAGGATAGCAGACGTGGCCACTGAAATGCAAAGGAGAAATCTGGATGCACAAAAGGGAGAATGGATGATGATGGACCAATCCGCTGAATCTTTAGAGTCTCACGCGACCGTATTATCCGGGGCAAGGCGCGGGTTAGACTATTGTTCCTGTGGCCGCCCGGTATTCTTTGCCAACAGTAGTTGTACAGCTTGCGGCGCACAACTTGGATTCGACCCGCGGCTAGATCGGATCGTCATCATGGATGATTCGCTTCGCCGCTGCGGGAATGCATTCACTCCGGCTGCGTGCAATTGGGTACTCCCGGCCGGGGACGACGCGGCCCTATGTTGCTGCTGCGCGCTCACACGGACAATTCCCAACCTGGAAAACCCGGATAACGGCCCACTCTGGGCGAAGATAGAAGCGGCCAAGCGTTCCGTTGTTGCGTCCTTACTCCGGCTCGGTCTGCCGTTGGACGATCTGCGATTTGACTTTCTCCAGACGCCCCCCGGCGAACCACATATCCTCACCGGGCACAGTAATGGCCTCATTACGTTGAATATTGAAGAGGCCGACGACGCCTGCCGGGAAGCCGTTCGCGCTTCTTTTGGGGAGCCGTATCGTACGTTGGTGGGACATATTCGTCATGAGTTGGGCCACTTTTACTTCTCCCGTCTCATTCAGAACACTCCTTACCAAACTTACTTCCGCGAACTGTTTGGCGATGAACAGACCGACTACGCCGGCGCATTGCAGGCTTACCACGCGAATGGAGCCCCCTCCAACTGGCAGCAGCAATTTATCACCGCCTACGCCACCGCCCATCCGCATGAAGATTGGGCAGAAACATGGGCCCACTATCTCCACATTCGCGCGGGACTTCGATCAGCGGCCAGGATCAGGCTGGAGGTGGGCGAAGGGCCCCCCGAGTGCGACACTTTTTGCACGGATGCTCTATTGTTTCCCGACGCCGCCGGAAGCGAGGAATTTCTAGAAGACATCAACCGCTGGTGCGCCATCACGTTAGCTTTGAACGAACTAAACCGTAGCATGGGACAACCGGACTTCTATCCGTTTGTGCTGTCGGCTCCAGTGGTCCAGAAGCTCCAACTCGTGCACTTGGCTGTTGCAGATGTTTCTAAGGCCGGGGCGGAGCACCCTAAAGAATAAAGCTGGCTCCCCGATCAAGGCCACAAACGCATTTCGGCCGGGCGATATCTAGTAATACCGCCCGGCCGAAATGTCCAACTTCTCAATAATCTATTTGATAACGTCAACGCCCATCGAACGGCAGGCGCCCTTCACCTGTGCAATCGCCGATTCCAAAGTAAAGCTATTCAGATCCGGCATTTTGAGCTTGGCAATTTCGGCAATTTGCGCTTCGGAAATCTTGCCCACTTTAGCCTTGTTCGGCGTCGGAGAACCACGTTCCAGCTTAATGGCTTTCTTGATCAGGATCGCCACCGGCGGTGTCTTAGTGATAAACGTGAAGGAGCGATCCGAGTAGATCGTAATAACGATCGGGATGATCAACCCTTCATTTTCTTTCCCGCTTGTTTTGGCGTTGAACTGCTTGCAGAACTCCATGATGTTAACGCCCTGCGGACCGAGCGCCGTACCCACCGGAGGCGCGGGGGTCGCCTTGCCGGCCGGAATCTGCAACTTTACCTGACCTGTTACTTTCTTTGCCATTTCGTTTCGCCTGCTGGATTATTGAATCTTTTCCACTTGCTCGAAGTCGAGCTCGACCGGAGTGGACCGGCCAAAAATAGTTACCAGAACCCGCAGCGTGTTCTTTTCGCTGTTGATCTCTTCCACCTTGCCGGAGAAGTTTGTGAACGGCCCATCTGTAATGCGAACCGTTTCATTCTTTTCGAAGGTAAGCTTCGGTTTTGGACGGTCGCCGGCATTCGCCTGGCGGTACAGAATTGAGTTCACTTCATCGGCAGTCAGCGGGACGGGGTGATTGCCGCCGCCGACAAAGCCAGTCACGCGCGGAGTTTCTTTCACCGCGTGCCACAACTCATCGTCCATTTCCATCTCTACCAGTACATAACCGGGATACAACAGGCGCTTACTGGTGACCTTTTTTCCATTCCGGAGCTCGAACACTTCTTCGGTCGGGATCAAAATCTGCCCGATGCGCTCAGAAAAACCAAACGCCACCGCGCGGCTCCGTAGCGACTCCGCTACCTTGTTCTCAAACCCGGAATAAGAATGAATAATGTACCAGTGCTTCGCCACAGCCGGGTCAACCGGTTGCGGGGACTGCTCCGCTTCGGCGATCTGGACTTCCGGCTGTTCTTCGAATTCCTGTTCCGACATGACGATAAGGTGGCTCTCCGGATCTAGGGACTATTTCCCCAGAACCTTGAAAATCTGATTGACTCCGCGGAGGATAAGAAAATCCACCACGAAGAAGTAGGCGGCAAACGCGAAAACAGAGAAAATCACGACAACCGTCGTGGCCTTGACCTGTTTTTCATTCGGCCAGGTGACCCGGCGCATTTCCATCTGCAACTCTTCAAAGTAGTTCTTGATGGCAGCCGGCCAACTGGCGGGGCCACCGCCGTCCGGCTTCGGTTCGATCGCTACGCTCTTGGTCTCCATGGGACTCACTCACTTCGTTCAAACTGGGTCTACTTCCGGCCTTCGACTCGTCCCCGACTTCGCGTATCCGCCTGCTTATCACCAGATACCGGCTACAAAACTGGAACGGGAATCGAAAGAAAGGAGTGGGAGGATGGCAGGGGCGGAGGGATTCGAACCCCCACAGGCGGTTTTGGAGACCGCTGGTCTACCGTTAAACCTACGCCCCTGTACCGGCTTGTCTTCCCTGCCCTCGCAAACCAGAACGGTTCTTGATGACAGTGGAAGGGAGGCTCACTACAGTGTACAGGAAAATGCTGCCGCAGGGAAGATCACGGCAGCCCGGTAGCACTATTTCACTTCGCGATGCAGCGTATGCTTACGGAGCTTGGGGTTATACTTCATCAACTCCAGACGCTCTGTCGTCTTTTTCTTGTTCTTCGTCGTCGTGTACAGCTTCAACTTCGTTTCCGTACACTGCAGCGTGATAATTTCGCGGGGCATTCGGGGGTACCTTCGATTCTTGTTACGCGGTCAAACTAAAGGGGGCGCGGAACGCCCCCTTCTCTATTACTGTACCAGTTAGGCGACGATTTCCGCCACCGTGCCGGCGCCGACCGTACGGCCGCCTTCGCGAATGGCGAAGCGCAGTCCCTTGTCCATGGCCACCGGGGTGATCAGTTCGATTTCCATCTGCACGTTGTCGCCCGGCATCACCATTTCCGTGCCGGCAGGCAGATGCGCCACACCCGTCACGTCGGTCGTC
>DASTML010000217.1:0-49843 GCA_035714175.1 Bryobacteraceae bacterium
GCACCGCCCGCCGCGCCGGAATGAGGCAAGCGGCCAACGCCACGGCTGTCATCAGAACCGCAACGCCCCCCGCTGTCCCCAGATCCAGGCCCTGCGCGCCGTACAAGTACCGCTCGATCAGCCGCGTTCCCATGGCCGCTCCACACGCGCCCAATGCCAACCCAGCCAGAGTAAGCAACACCCCCTGTCGCAGAACCATGCGCACCACCTGGCCCGCCTGCGCCCCAAGGGCAACGCGAATCCCAATCTCCTGCGTCCGCTCCGCCACGGAATAGTGCATCAACCCAAACACGCCAATCGCCGCCAGCACCACCGCCAATCCTCCAAAAACGCCCAGCAACCGCAACAGAATCCACTCCAACCGGCTAGCCTCCACCACATAGTCCTGCAACATCTTCACGTTGTAGATCGGAAGCGATGGGTCCAGCCGCAACAGAATCTGGCGCACCGTATCTTCCACCGCGTGCAGTTCCACGCCCGTCCGCACCGCCAGCACCGGCCGCAAGCGCATGGCTTGATAGTTCCCCGGAATCAACCGCGGCTGCTGCGCAAAGCTCATATAAACCTCAGGCATCAAATCAGCCTTCGGCCCGAAGCGTTTATGACTAGCCACAACCCCGACAATCAACCGGGGCCGCTCCTCCTCCGTCGAAGCCACCGTCAGATACTGCCCCACCGGATCCACGCCCGCAAAGTATTTGTCGGCCGCTGTCTGGTTGATCACCGCCACCCACTGCCCGCCCGCCTGATCCTGCGCGCCAATCCCACGACCCTTCACCACCGGAATTCCCAGCAGCGAAAAATACCCATCGCTCACACAGTTCATCACGGCGGGAGCAGGCGCATCGTCCGTCTTTCCCGCGATCCGGAACGCCCCGTTTCCTCCGCCGCCAAACACCATGGGAAGACTCGACGCCAACACCGCGTCCTTTGCCCAACCCAGCGCCCGCACCTCTTCCAGCAACTGGGAGTACAACTGATAGGTCGCCGGTTCCACATACCGCATATCCATATCCCGCGTCGGAGCCGAAATCGCATAGCGCGGCCCCGCCAGGTCCACGCGCATCGTGGCCAACCCTTCCGCCTTGAAGCCGAGCGACTCCCCCTGCAACCGCTGCACCGTATGCAGCATCAGCCCGGCCCCCATCAGCAGCATCACGGCCATTCCGATCTCAGCCACCACCAACCCATTCCGCACCCAGTTCCGGGTCCCGCCCGCCATCCCCCGGCCGCCGTCCTTCATCGCGTCCATCACATCGGTCTTCGACGCTTGCCACGCCGGCAGCAAGCTAGCAAATAGCGCCGTCGCCGTACCCGCCACGACCGCGAAAATCAGCGCCGGCCAATGCAGCGCCACTCTCTCCGCGTAGGCGAACTCCCCCCACATATGCAGGAAGAACCGGATGCCGCCCCATGCCACGCCGATGCCCAACAGCACGCCGGGGGCAGCCAGCACAACGCCATCGGCCAGTATTTCCCGTAACAACCTCGTTCGTCCCGCGCCCAACGCCGCCCGCAGCGCCAGTTCCCGCCTCCGCGTCGCCGCCCGCGCCAACAGTAGATTCGCCACATTCAGGCACGCAATCAACAATACGAATGCGGCCGCCCCCGCCAGCGGAACCAGAAACGAACGCATATAGACCGTCAGCACATCCTGAATAGGCTCTACCGTCGCCGACAGCTTCCGGTTCGATACCGGATACTCCTGTTCCAATTGCGCCGCCAGGCTCCGCATCTCCGCTTGCGCCCCCGCCAGCGTCACGCCGTCTTTCAGACGCCCCACCGCCATCATCCATCGCACTTTCCGCTGCACCCACTCCGACCCCGGCGTCAGGTCAATCGGAATCCAAAAATCCACGCCATGCGTCAATGGGCCCAACTGATGCGCTGCCGGCACAATCCCCACAATCACCGATTGCTGTCCGCCCCAAACCATCGTCTGTCCCAGCACCGCCGGGTCCCCGCCATACCGCCGCTTCCAATAGGACTCGCTCAGGACCGCCGTTTTCTCTCCCCGACGAGTCTCTTCTTCCGTAAACAACCGCCCGCGCAGCGGCTGCACGCCCAGCAGGGAAAAGTACCCTGGCGTGACATTCTGTTTCCCGATCCGCTCCGGGTACGCCCCGCCGCCGCCCGCCACGGTCACCCGGTCCATACCCGTCATCATTTCCATCTGCGAAAAGGAACGCGCCCGCTCCCGCCAGTCCACGAAATCGGCCGAATAGACCGCAATCCCCGTGTTCTTGCCGTCCTGGACTGCTTCAAACATCACCACGCGGTCCACGTCCCGGACAGGCAACTTCTGCAGCACGGAACCATACAGAATGCTGAAAATGGCGGTATTCGCGCCAATTCCCAGCGCCAGCGAAAGAATCGCCACCAGCGTGAAGCCCGGCTGTGCCATCTGCCGCCGCGCGCTCACTCGCAAATCCGTCAGTGTCATGGTCCAATGCTCCTGAACAGCCGCTAAAGAAAAATCCCGCAGCGCATCTACCCAGAACCGCCACCCGCCCGCGCGCCGGTGCTCCGCCCTGAAGGCTGCCGCCATTTCATCGCCAAACTCTGCCCGGAACTCTTCCGGAAACAACCGCAACAAAAACCGCAGTGCCCGCTCCGGTCCGTTGCCCATTGCCCTCACCCCCGCGCCAGGGTACTCTTAGCCTGCCGCACCAGCGCCTGCAACCGGTTCAACTCCGCATGCGCCACCTGACGCCCAAACGTACTCAGCCGGTAGTACCGCCGACGTTGGTCATCCGCGTCCGGATCCGGCCGCTCCTCCAACTCTTCAATTAACCCTTCCCCCAGCAACCGCTTGATCGTCGTGTATAGAGTGGCTGGCCCGATCCGTACTTCTCCATCGGACCGGACCGCCACCTCTCGCATGATCGAATAGCCATGCCGTTCCTGATCGCTCAGCGCCAGGAGGATATGGAACGTTGCCATCGGCAGCGGCAACAGCTCTTGCGGGTCAGGCGGCATACTATATCAACAACAGATATATCATTGACTGATTGAGATCGCAAGAGAAAATCGCAAGCCCCACCCCACACCTACGCTACCCTGAAAACAACCCGCAATGAGCATCTACTCCCTCCGCCCCATGGACTTTAACGGCCTCAAAACCGTCTCTCTCCACGGCCGCGGCGGCAAAGTCACCTCGGCCATGTTTGCCAAGCCCCACACGCCGGGCGCCTCCGTTTCCCAGTTCCTGGACTCGCTCCCCCAAATCCTCGCCGCAGACACGCTCCGTGAAGTCGCCGGCAAAATCGGCGAAGCCAAGGCGAAGGGCCGTTCCATCCTCTGGGGCATCGGTGGACATGTCATCAAAGTCGGCCTCGCCCCCATTCTCCTGGATCTCGCCGATCGCGGCTTCGCCCACGGCTTCTCCATGAACGGCTCCGCCACCATCCACGACTACGAAATCGCCGTCGCCGGCCACTCCAGTGAGGATGTCGAGGCCGTTCTCCCCGATGGCAGCTTCGGTTCCGCCGAAGAAACCGGCCGCGACATCAACGACGCCATCAACCTCGCCGCGCCCACCGAAGGCATGGGCGAAGCCATCTGCCGCAAGATCACCGCTCTTGCCGACCCGCGCTACGCCGCCGCCAGCCTCCTCCACGGCGCCTACAGCCGCAAGCTACCCGTCACTGTGCACGTCGCCGTTGGCACCGATACCCCGCATACGCACCCCGGAGCCGACGGAGCCGCTATTGGCCGCGCGTCCCACCACGATTTCCGCCTGCTCTGCGAAATGATCCGCGGCCTCGACGAAGGCGGCGTCTACTGCAACGTCGGTTCCGCCGTCGTCATGCCCGAAGTCTTTCTGAAGGCCGTATCCGTAGTTCGCAATCTCGGCTACCCCTTGCGTAACTTCACGACGGTCAATTTCGATTTCCTCCAGCACTACCGCCCCAGCGTCAACGTCGTCAAGCGGCCTCACGCTAACGCCGGCGGCCGTGGGTACGCCCTCACCGGCCATCACGAAATCATGATTCCCCTGTTGGCGGCCATCCTCGTCGAGAACGATCGATGATCCAACTTCCCGAAGTGCCGCAACCCGCCTGGGGCTGGAAAGAGGTCGTCCTCTCCATCGCGCTCATGCTCCCCGCCATGATCGTCGGAGCCATACTGTCGTATGGAGCCGCTTGGTTGCTCCTCGGTCACGCCCCTTCGCAAGTACAAATTGCCATCCCCAGCCAGATGGCTTCCTACGCGCTCTGGCTTGGCGGCGTCTGGGCCATCTTCCGGGGTCTGCATCTGAAACTGTGGGACGCCGTGGCCTGGACTTGGCCCGCCGACGGGCCCTGGATCTATCTCGCCATCGGTCCCGTCCTCGCGCTCGCCGCCGGTCTGCTCGCCAGTCTTCTCCAGGCCAAGGACATCAAGAACGGACTCATGGAGCAACTCCTCTCTGACCCCTGGGGCTGCCGTCTGCTCGTCCTCTTTGGCATCACCGGCGCGCCGCTCATTGAAGAGCTTCTGTTCCGCGGCATTCTCCTCCCTGTCGCCGTCCGGTCCTTAGGCATCGTCCAGGGCCTCCTCATCACCGCCGTGCCCTTCTCGTTAATGCACGGCCCTATGTATGACTGGAGCTGGCAGCATCTCCTGCTGCTCATCCTCGTCGGCATCGGCTTCGGTCTCGTCCGTCTCCGTTCGCAATCCACGCTCGCCGCCACCATCACGCACGGGGCCTATAACCTCATGATGTTCGCCGGCCATTTCGTCCTCAATCAGTAGCCCCCGCCTGTTCATCTAAGGTAGCCTTCATCACGGCCATTCCCTGGTCCATCATCTCCGCCACCCACGGAGCGGCCTCGTTCGGCAACAGGTCGGCAATCCACACCACCCGGGAACCGCCCTCGGTCCCGGCAAACACCTGGGCCGATGCGCTGTAGTGCGTCAGCGCGGCGCCAATCGCCGCCCAAGCAACGCGCCTCCGAGCCTCGCAGATGTCCAGAATCGGCTCGCGCACCGTCACCCCGTTGCCGAAAGTCACCACTCGTTCGCCGCCCTCCAGCCGTGTATCGATCACAAAGCCGGGAACCAGCCGCGTATGCAATGCGCCCACATCCCGCAGCGCATCCCATACGGAGGCCGGGCTGGCCACCGTTTCTATCTCTCGCTGTATCGAAGCCATCGAAATCCTCCTTGTCGCGAAAGCGCTCTTCCCCGCCTCCGCTACACTTGTGGTTATAAGGCACTCGGTCCGGTGACTTCTTGGTAAAAATTGCGGTCGAATATAGACGGCAACCGCCCGCCGTCCAGCCGTTAGTCGCTGGCTCCGGCTGGGCTATAGACGATGTCGTCTGCACCGCGGGCCCCCAGGACGCGCCCTTTGAAGAACGGCACGCCCGCGTCTCCGTCGCCCTCGTCTACAGCGGAACCTTCCAATACCGCACGGCAACCGGCAGCCAATTGCTTTCTCCCGGCTCACTTCTGCTGGGCAACCCCCGCGATCATTTTTGCTGTGCGCACCACCACGGGACCGGCGACCGTTGTATCGCCTTTTCCTACAGCCCCGCGCTTTGGGAACACATTCTCTCCGGGGCGGGCCTGACCGCACATCGCTTCCACACGCCCCGCATTCCACCGCTCCGGGACCTCGCCCGGGTTGCCGTGCGCGCGTTGGCCTGTCGAACGCAACCGGATCGCCGAAGAGTGTGCCGTGCAAGTAGCCGCCCTCGCCGCCCGCCTCGCCGCCGGGCTATCGGCAGCCCCGCCACCGGAGGCGCCTCCCTCCGTCCTGAGCCGCGTCACGAAGGTGGTCCGGCTGCTGGAACAGGAGCCGGGAATGCCCTGGGATCTGCAAACACTGGCGCAATCGGCGCGTCTCAGCCCGTACCATTTTCTGCGGGTATTCCAAGCGGTAACCGGCACAACGCCGCACCAATACACACTGCGAACCCGCCTGCGCAACGCAGCGCTCCGCCTCCAATCCGGTTTCGCCAAAATCCTCGATATCGCCTTGGACGCCGGATTCCAGGACGCTTCCCACTTCCATCACGCCTTCCGCGCAGAGTTCGGCCAAAGCCCGCGCCAGTTCAGGCAGTGCCGATAGCCCGCAACCGCTGGTTCAGCGGTTCGGAGTAAAAACGAGCCGTCAACCAGCCCAGCACGCCGGACACCGCCACCATCCCCACATGCCAGAACGGCGTGGCGTCCGGCCCCTGTCCCCAGGCGTGGAAAAGCTGCGCGCCGGCAACCGTCACAAACCCATGCGTCAGATAAATCTCATAGCTGCTCCGCCCCAGCCAGGCCAGCGGGTTCCACCCTGGCGTCGTCGATTGCCTCGTCTCCAACCCCGCGAGGAACAGCGCAGCCCCGGCCCCCAGCACCGTCACGTCCAATCCATAGCGCCACAAAGGCGCCGTCACAATCGGATAGATCGCTACCTGGGCAAGTAGCGCCAGCCCAACCCAGCGCAACGCCCTGCGCGCACCCACGCCCGGCTGTAGTTCGCTCGCCAGCCACGCCGCCGCACAACCCATCGCGATACAGTCAAACCCCGTAAAGTATCCCTTGTCCGCCGCCATTTCATTCCCGCCTGCCCACACGGTGCGCGCAAAAGGTCCAGCCACGGCCAGCCCCAGGCCTACGCACGCAAGCCCCCACCGCCGTGGCGCCAGCCGGCATAGCAGCGGATAGGCCAGGTAGAAGACTTCTTCAATCGATAAGGACCACAGAACATCCCAACTTGCCGGCAGATACCCAACCCGGATTTCCAGGACGTTGATATGGAACGTCAATGCGGCCAGCATCGCCTCCCCTAGCCCCGCCCTCGCTGGATTGATCACAAAGCCCTCAACCCCCGCGGTATGCAGTACAGCCAAAACCGCCAAAAGGGCCAATAGGCATGGGGCAATCCGCGCAAACCGCATCCGGTAGAACGCGCCCAGGTCCAGCCGTGGCAGGGAGCCCCATCGTCGCAGGATATTGGCGGTGATCAGAAATCCGGAGATTACAAAAAAGACCTTCACCGCATAAAAGCCGTTATAAAACAGCACGCGCCGCGCCGCACGCGGCAGCAAGGCTCCCACCCAACTCTTTTCGAACGGAATCCGGATCTGTATGTGCAGCAGCACCACAGAGAGAATGCACAGCCCTCGCAGGACATCCACCGTGTGCCATCGCCCCGTCATGGTTCGCGCTGCGTTGTCTGAAACCATATGCCATTCGGAGCCCCGGACCGCGCCGCGGCAATGTCCAACCGTTTGTCTCCATCCAGATCGACAAAGGCCATCCCATACACGGTGCCCGCTCCGTCGTTCCACAACATCTCCCGCCACTTCACGTCCCCGCGGCCGCCATCATTCCAATACACAGAACCCGGCGAACGGACATACCCCACCACCAGGTCTGGCCTCCCGTTCCCGTCCAGGTCCGCCGTCCCCAGTGCATAGGGAATCCGCTCCGCACCCGGCAACCGGACCGGCTCGCCGAACCTGCGCGCACCCCGGCCATACGCCACAAAGGCGCACTTCTTCTGCTCCTCAATCCAGGCAAGGTCCGCCACGCCGTCCCCGTTAAAGTCCGCCGCCACGGCAATCCGAGCCGACGCTGTCTTCGGGCCAACGGCGGTAGAGGCGCCGAAGTTTCCCTTCCCGTCATTCCACAGCGCCACGCTCTGCCCTCCATCCCGGTGGGGCACAAACAGGTCCAATGCGCCGTCTCCGTCCAGGTCCGCCGCAACAATCGAAGTGGCCGACTCCACCGGCAGCTTCGTACATGCCGGAAACCCTGCCCGCCTGTCGTTCAGGCAGACAAAACTCGGCTGCTGGCGATTGGAGACAACCAGGTCCGGAAACCCATCCCGGTTCAGATCCGCAAGAGTCACATACCGCGTGCTCCACTTCGGTTCACCAAACGTGCCCGCTTCACGAAATCGCCCGCGCCCGTCATTTAAATAGATCAGCTTCCGGTCCGGCATGTCGTTGCTCACCGCGATATCCAGATCGCCGTCTCCGTCAAGATCTGCCAGCGCGGCGGAATAGGTCCGGTCCGGCGTCTCGCTCAAATTGGAAGCAATGAACTGTCCCTTTCCTTTATTCAAAAGCACTCGATTGTGAAGCGGACCGTGCCGCCCCTTCGCCAAAACAAGATCCGTCAGGCCGTCACCGTTCAAGTCTCCCGCATGAACGCCCGCCGAATCGACGCCCGCTGTCTCCAACAACTGCACGCGCGCAAAATCGCCGCCCGGCGCGGCCAACAACATCGGCAACAGAAGACTGGCTACGGTTGGTCGCATAGTACCAGGAGTGTAGCGTATCGATATCGCGCGCCGCGTTCTCTCCAAACGGAGGCCGCATACGCCAAAATAAAAAGGAATGCTCGAAACCATCGAATGGACGCCCGAAGGCGTCGTCATGATTGACCAGACGCTCCTGCCCACCCAGACCGTCTTTGTCACCTGCGGCGATTACCTCGAAGTCGCCAACGCCATCAAAACCATGATCATCCGCGGCGCCCCCGCCATCGGCGTCGCCGCGGCCATGGGTGTCGCCATCGGATATCAGAAGTCCGCGAACCCCGACGCCGACTTTCCCCTCATCTGCGACACTCTCGCCGCCACCCGCCCCACCGCCGTGAACCTCTTCTGGGGCATCGAGCGCATGAAGCGGCTCCACCGCTCCCTCGAAGGCCGTCCTGTCGACGAAAAACGCCAGACGCTGATCGACGAAGCCAAGCGCGTAAAGGACGAAGACGTCGCCATCTGCAAAGAAATCGGCCGCCACGGCGCCGCCCTCGTCCCGGACAACAAGACCGTTCTCACCCACTGCAATGCCGGCGCCCTCGCCACCGCCGGTTATGGCACCGCCCTCGGCGTCATCCGCGCCGCCGTCGAGTCCGGCAAGAAGATTGACGTCTTCGCCGACGAAACCCGTCCCTTCCTGCAAGGCGCCCGGCTCACCGCTTGGGAACTCATGCAGGACGGTATCCCCACAACGCTTATCACCGATAACATGGCCGGCCACTTCCTGAAGTCGGGCCGCATCGGCTGCGTCGTCGTCGGAGCCGACCGCATCGCCGGAAACGGAGACGTTGCCAACAAAATCGGCACCTACTCCGTCGCCGTTCTAGCCAAGGAAAACAACGTTCCCTTCTACGTCGCGGCGCCCATCTCCACGCTCGATCTCACCCTCACCGACGGCTCCCAGATTCCCATCGAAGAACGCGCCTCCGGCGAAGTCACCAGCGTCTTCGGTGTACCTGTCGCGCCCGAAGGCGTCGGCGTCTGCAATCCCGCCTTCGATGTGACACCGAACAAGTACGTCGCCGGCATCATCACCGAATACGGTGTTGCCACCGCGCCCTTCCGGGAGTCTCTCCAGGCCCTGGCCGCCAAAGCAAAGTAACCCCGCATGGACTCCGAAATCGTAATCGGCCTGGTCTGCCCCGTCGGCATCAACCATACCGCCGTCGTCGAGACCCTGACCCTTACGCTCGAGCAGTTCCGCTATAAAACCAACCCCATCCGGATCAGCGAACTCTTCCCCAAGCTGTTCGCTGATCTCGGCCAGGACTGGCAGCCGCCAGAAACACAGTCCGCCACCGCCGCCTACAAAATCGAGGCCGGCAACAAAATTCGCGAATGGACCGGCCGTAATGACGCGCTCGCCCTCGCCGCCGCCCGCCACATCGCCTCCCGCCGGACCAGTGGCCAACCCCTCCCTCGTACTGCGCACATCATTACCAGCCTGAAACGCCCCGAAGAAGTCGCCACCCTCCGCGAAATCTACGGAGCCGGATTCTTTCTGATTGCCCTCTCCGCTTCCCGTAAACAGAGGGAGAAGTACTTCGCGGCCCGTGGCATGAAGGACGCGGCCGAACATCTGATCGAAAAGGATACCGCTGAGTCCGGCCCATGGGGCCAGCAAACCAGGGAGACGTTTCATCTCGCCGACGTTTTCGTCTCGATGGACGATGCCGACGACCAGTTGAATCGGTTCCTCGATCTCCTCTTCGGCCGGCCCACCATCACGCCGACTGCAAAAGAACATGCCATGTTCACCGCCTACGCCGCCAGCCTCCGCTCCGGCGACCTCTCCCGGCAGGTCGGCGCCGCCATTGTGGACGAACACGGAGAACTCCTCGCCGTCGGCTGCAACGAAGTACCTCGCTTCGGCGGCGGCCTCTATGGCCCGGAGCGGGATAGCCATCGCGATATCGAGGTTGGCCACGATTCAAACGAACGTGCGAAAGACGAGATGATCCAATCCGTCCTCGCCGCCCTCGGCCGTACCGGACTCGACAAAAACGAAGCCCGGCGGCTGCTGAAGCCCACCGGGCTGGCCGATATCACCGAGTTTGGCCGTGCCGTCCACGCCGAAATGGAGGCCTTGCTCGCCTGTGCCCGCACGGGCCGCACCCCAAGAGGCGCGACCCTCTTTTCCACGACATTCCCCTGCCACAACTGCTGCCGCCACATCATCGCCGCCGGTATCGCCAGCGTGGTCTACATCGAACCCTATCCCAAGAGCCGCGCGCCAAACCTCCACGGAGATGCCATCTCCATCGATGAAACCGACGCCGTTCCAGGGAAGCTGCCATTCCAGCCCTTCATCGGAGTGGGCCCCCGCCGCTATTTTGACCTGTTCTCGCTCAAAATGAGTACCGGCGCCCCCCTGCGCCGCAAACAAGACGGCCTCCTCAAATCCTGGTCCAGGGAGACCGCCGTTTTGCGCCTGCCGATGCCTACCGAGTCGTATCTGGAGCGGGAAACCAAATAGATCTCTTTAGTTGCACCGCCGCACGTCCCGGGCCGCGCTTGCACCCACCCGGTTGGCGATCACCGCTTTCAGCGTCGTCACCTCCACCGTGTAGCCCGGAGCCTCCGCGGCAACCGGTACGTCGAGCCGGAAGGTTCCACCGCTACGTACCGATGCCGGATTGCTGAAATAGTCGTAGGAAAGTGGCACAATCGGTGTTTCGTAGAGCGTTTTTCCGTTCAGTTCCAAGTTCAGGGCGGTCAACTCGCGAGTGGGCGTCTGTCCCGTAAGCTGTACATGCAAAACGTTTTCCTTCAACGTGTAGCAGGCGTCGGAGAGCGAGGGCGCGGTTCGCGGCAGTTCGAGAACCGCCGGGGCCGGCGCGGCAACCTGGGTCTGTCCCGCGACCGTAAGTCTCTCTATCCCAACGCGATGCTGGGCGGCCACCGTGCCGAGCGAAGCGAGGCGGTACCGGACGGAACGGGTCCCGGCTGGGATTTCAAAGCGGACGCGACGCCCGCCCGGCAGGAGTTGTACGGCCGGATCCGCTTTATTTACTTCACTATCCGCCGCCCCCGTCGCGGCCTCCGACGTCAAAACCAAGTCTCCCGTGATAGGGAGCGAGTACGGCTTAGCCAGCGTGAGATCGACCGGCACATTGGAGGTTCCGGCGCCCGAGACGATGCGGAGGTCCGGGATCGTGGGAATTTTGGCGGTCACCGAACAGCCCTGGCGGGCCTGTGCGTTGCGGAAGTCCTCTAGAATCAGCGTGAAGGGATATTCGCCGGGTGTCGTAGCGGTCCCCGAAAACACGCCGGCCTCACTTATTACCACCCCAGCGGGGAGGCTCCCCTCAACACGCCAGCGATACGGCGGAACGCCGCCCTCGGCCAGGGCGTACTCGCGGTAGAAGCTGCCGACCTGGGCGTCGGATATCGGGCAAGGCCGTTGAATTTGCAGGACTTGCGGGCGAACGAAGAGGCGGCAGTCCTGAGAATTGGTGAGGCCATTGGCGTCGGTGACCAGGACGCGGAAAGACACGTCCCCGGGAGCTGTGGGCGTTCCCGCCAAGCGGCCATCGGAAAGCAGGCTAAGTCCTTGCGGAGGAGCAGTTTGAGCGATCCACCGGAAGGGCGCGACACCCCCAACCGCGTTTAGTGACTGCGCGTAGGGTTGGCCGAGCTGGGCCTCCGGCAACGGGCAGGAAGCGACAGAAAGTGGCGCGCGAAGTACGCTTAAAGCGCACAATTTGGCGCCAGAATGACCGTTTTTGTCGCTTGCAACGAGCAAAAATTGCCAACTTCCAGCCGCATTCGCGGAACCAGAGAGAGTTCCATCCGGGTGAAATACGACGCCCGGCGGTAGTCCGCCCGAAACGGTCCAGAGATATGGCGCCTGGCCTCCGGAGAGGGTGAACCGTGTGGAGACCGCGTCTCCCGTATTAAGTACGGGCAGAGGACAGGCCGTGGAAATCGTGAGCGCCTGACCGCCAATGGTCAACTTGCAGCTTGTTTCCGCAATCCGGCCGCCACGGTCCGTGGCGCGCAGCGCGTACGGATACACGCCCGCCACCCTGGGAATTCCGGAAAGCGTTCCTTCGGGCGAAAGAGTAATCCCGTTCGGGAGCGCGCCGAGGGCCAGCCACCGCCAAGGGGCGTCGCCTCCGGAGGCAAGCGCCGTGCCTTCGTAAGGAACCCCCATGGTCCCGAACTCTTCGGGACAGGATTGAACGGAGGGGAACGCGGCAGGGGGCCGGATCGTGATGGAACAGTTGCGGATGGCGGGCTGTAGCTCCGAGCCGGGAGGGCCCGCCGCACGAAGTTGAAAGGTAAACGTTCCAGCCCGGTCCGGCATTCCGGTCAGGAGGCCATTTTCCTCCAATGTGAGTCCAGAGACAGGGGTCGACCATGACCACAAATATGGCCCTGGGCCGCCGGTGGCGCGAAGAACCGTCCGGTAATAGGAGCCAACCGCGCCGCCCGTGAGCGGACAGGCCCGGGAGTCAATCGTCAGGGACGCGGCGTCCACTTCGAGAAGTACCCGTTGCGAAACGGTTTCCTCGGCGGCGTCCACACGGCTGGAGACCGACACGGTTGCCTCGTAGGTTCCACGAGCGCCGGGAGTACCAGAAAGATTGCCGGCCGCATCGAGCGCGAGGTTCCCAAATGCGGAACCGGGATCCGGCGTCAATGTCCAGCGGTAGGGATTGCTGCCGCCGGCGGCGGTGAGGATAAAAGAATAGGGTTGTCCGGCGACAGCGCGGGGCAGCGTGTTGGCGCTCGTAATGGAAAGCCCAGGGCTCAGTTGCCCGTTCCGGGCACGGAAGAGATACCGGCCGAGGACCGGACTATTGAGGCGGCGAAAAACCAGAGACCGCGGCCCGTTGTCCAGAAACTGGCCGGAGATCATCGACCCAGGCAATTCAAACGAAGTGCCGGCTTCTCCCGTTCCGTTGGCCCACCCGACAACGACGGGCGTTCCGCCCAGACCGCCGGCGCCGCCGCTGGCGTCACCGGTTTCCCATTGAATTCTCTCGTAGTTGAACTCAACGTCGAAGTTTCCCGCTCCGGTGTCGGAGCGGTCAATCAACACAATCTGGAACGTATTGACCCGATCGGCATGGCTGGCAAAATAGCCGACCTTAAAATAATTGACGCCGAAGGCCCTGCGGTTATCCACGCTGTCTTCGCCGTAGGTCACCAAGGCCGACTGTGGATTGCGCGTATCGACGTCCGCGAAGAATGCCGCAATGATCTCGCGCTGGGTGCTCTGGAGCCCAAAGGGCGTGTATTCGTCCAAAGCCGCATCAAAGGTGATGTTTCCGTTGTTATTGACGAAACCGCTATCGCGGACTTTACCGAAGAAGTTAATGGGGAAGGGTAGTTGCACCAGCGGACTGGAGCCATCGTCATTGGCAGGGATCGAATTTTTCGAAAAGCCGGGAAGGCGGCGAATCGCCTGCGCCTCTCCATGGGCGGCAAACACCATACCCAATAGGAACAACGACAAATACCGTTTCACTGGCGAACCTCCGCACTCGCGGCAATTGGCATCCAGGTGGTCTGCCCCGTCTCGCCATTCCAGATGGCAATCGCCCGCTTTGCGGAGTCATGCAACCGGACGGCAAAGGCGCCGGGCGCGGGCCATACGCCTTCGACGGCATCCCCTACCTCTACCGATTCCGTCTGCTGCGAGGCAATTCCATATTTAGCCCCCAAGCCCTCCGCATTGACGATAAAAAGCGCCGATCCGTCGGCCGCCATGGCGAGCCCGACCGGTTCCGGCACGGCGCCGGCTTCGACAGTCCGCGAGCCTTCCGACGTCCACATGGTAAGGCCGCCCGCAGGGCCGGCAGTCCACAACTCCTGCGTGCCGGGGCGGAATGCGGCCGCCAGCGGCCGTACCGGCAGCGCAACCACACCGTTCCCGTTTCGCCATTCCGCCTGATCTCCAACGGCAATCGCCAGCCCAGCCTCAACGGAATAGGCCAAAACGACTGCCCCGGCCGGCGCCTCCCACCGCGTGTCTACACTCCCCCAAGCGCGGCAAACCGTCGCCCAACAAGCTACAACTGCCGACGAACCGCGATCCCACGCCGCTGAGACGTCCGTGCCTGCCGGAATTTCCGCTATCCGCTCCGGTTCCGCTCCGGAACGAAGAAGATGGAGCCCCTCGCCCGCCTGTACCAACGCCGCGTGTGCGTCTGGAGCAGACCAAAGATGTTGGGCTGCCGCCGGCAGGACAACCTCGGAGCCCGTTCGAGGGCTTTCGGCAATTCCAGCAATTTCCATTGCCCGCGTACCGCCGGCCGTAAGCACCCAACCAAGGACTGGACTGGCCAACCGGGGGACAAAAGATTCCTCCGCGAAAATCGCATTCGACAGGAGAGCCAACCCGAAGAGGAAGCTTGCGATCCGCCTCGCCTTGTAGTGCCACAATATCCGTTGCATTCGACGCCTTTCGCAGCACGACCGTCCCATGCGGTGCCGCGCCGCTCCCTTTTTTACATCGGCCGCCCCCCACATTTTCTTTATGCTGGTTCCCACACGAGAGCGGTTCTCTATACGGTTCCGCCCCTATCCCGGAACCACCGCCCGCAGAGAGATCGCAATCTCCGTATAATATTGACGTAACCTTCCCCGGCCCCAGCACGCCCATGCTCTCAAGGCGTAGACTCTCTCTTCGCGAGGCTTTTCATGTCGGCATACACGAATCCTGCTCCGTCGCCAGTTGAACAACCCGAAAAACTCGCTCCGGTGGCCGTTCCGCCCGCTCCGCCCAGCGGCAGCGGCGCATGGAAAGGCTGGTTGGCAGCCGCGTTGATCGCCGGCGGCGCGTGGGCCGGCTATGAATTCGGCTATAAACGCTCCGCCGCCGAGAAAAACGCGCAGAGCGCCGCTGCTGCAATCCCGATAGTGAAAGCCGCGCAAGGCAAGCTGGAAGTGCGCGCGCGCTTGGCAGGCGTCTCCTCCGCCCGTCAGTTTGCCAACGTCACCGCCCCGATGATTCGCGGACCAGAAGGCAATCGTCCGATGGTGCTGTTAAAACTGGCTCCCTCCGGCTCGATGGTCAAAAAAGGCGATCTGATTGCTTCCATTGACGGACAAACGCTGCAAGACCATATCGACGACGTAAAAGATACAGTGGAATCGGCGGAAGCCGATGTCCGGAAGCGCCGGGCCGAACTGGAAATCGACTGGAAAAATATGGAGCTGACGGTCGCGGTGGCGAAAGCCGACCTCGACAAGGCGAAGCTGGATGCGCAGGCAGCTGAGGTCCGCACCGAGATCGAGCGGATGCTGCTCCAACTGAGTTTCGAGGAAGCCCAAGCGAGCTATAAACAGCTGCAATCCGATATCGCGAACACCAGAAAGCGCCAAGCCGCCGAAATACGCATCCTGGAACTAACGCTGGAGCGCCACAAGCGGCACCTGGACCGGCATACCAATGATTTGAAGCGTTTTTCCATCCATTCACCGATCGACGGCCTGGTTGTTTACCAGTCGATCTGGGGCGGCAGCACGATGCGGCAGATTGAAATGGGCGACCAGGTGGCGCCTGGGCAGCCGTTCATGAAAGTCGTCAACCCAGCCAGCATGATGCTGGAGGCGAAAATCAACCAGGCGGAAAGCGACCAATACCGGCTCGGCATGCCCGCGGAGATGCGGCTCGATGCGTTTAACGACCTAACTTTGAAGGGCCATATTTTCAGCATCAGCGCGATTGCGACCGGCGGATGGCGTCAGAACTTCTTTATCCGCAACGTTCCGGTGCGAATCGCGTTCGATGCGGTGGATCCGAAACTCATCCCCGACCTTTCCGGTTCGGCTGATGTGCTCCTGCAAAGCTCGGCCGACAATGCGGTGATTGTCCCTTTGAGCACGCTTTCGGAGGAAGAAGGCAAGACCTTCGTCCACGTCAAAGCCGGACAGGGATTCGACAAGAAAGAAGTGAAAACCGGTCTGCGCAATGATACGCATGCCGTGATTGCCAGCGGTTTGTCCGCAGGACAGGAGATCCGAGCCAATTTCTAAGCTGCTTTGCAGTTTCATTGTTTTATTGAACAGCCTCCACGCCGTGGAGGCTGTTCGCATCTGGGACAAGTCTCCCTACAACGCTTTCACTGACCTGATCCACTACAAGGGGCGTTTTTTTTGCGGATTCCGCGAAGCGCCCACGCATCACGCCGAGGATGGACTCGGCTCTATACGGATTCTGGAGAGCAAAGACGGGAAGACGTGGGCCTCGATTGCGGTTCTGAGCGATCCGGAATTCGACCTGCGCGATCCTAAGTTCTCTGTTACGCCCAAAGGGGAACTGATGATGGCGCTGGGCGCGGTGCGACCCAAAGGCAAGGGAGAAACCCGCATCCAGACCATGGCCTATTTTTCCCGGGACGGAAAGAAATGGGGTACGCGGGTTCCGATCGGAGAAGCCGGTTTCTGGCTGTGGCGCATTACCTGGCACCAGGGGAAGGCCTACAGCGTGGGGTACCAATCCGGACGGACGGAGGTTCTGCGACTGTATGTGTCCGAAGACGGACGAAAGTTTACAACACTGGTAAACGACTTCCGGATTCCTGACTACGGCAACGAAGCGACGATGGTCTTCGACAAAGACGGCACGGCGCACTGCTTTGTGCGGCGGGATGGGGGCACGATGAGTTCGATGTGGGGGACCAGCCAGGCGCCATATACCGATTGGAAGTGGCAGGACATGGTGACGCGGGTGGGAGGACCCCATGTTATTCAGGTCCCTGACGGACGGTACTTCGGCGTGGTCCGCTACATAGAATCCGGCATACGGCGAGTGTCAGTGATACAGATCGACCCGGCGACGGGTAAGATGACGGAGATAGAAAAACTGCCGTCTTCGAACGGCGATTCCGGCTATGCGGGTCTGGTCTGGAAAGACGGCGCGTTGTGGACTTCGTATTACAGCACGCACGAAAACCGGCGGACGTCGATATTTCTGGCCCGCTGGAAGCCCTAGGCTATTTCTCGACTGCCATGGTGGAGTAAAACGTAGTAGGCTCTACCATGGAGTCCCGAGTGCTGATAACAAGGACCCGCGGAGAAGAGACATGAAGTATCTACTGTTTTCATTGAGTGCGCTGGCGATGCTAGGGCAGCAGGCGCAGAAGCAGGAACGCCCGCCGATGACGTACTTTCTGACCAGTGTCGGCGGCGGCAACGGCGCAAACCTGGGCGGATTGGCCGGAGCGGATGCACACTGCCAGAAACTGGCTGCCGCGGCGGGAGCGGGCGACAAGACGTGGCGCGCGTACCTGAGCACGCAGGCGGCCGACGGCAAGCCGGCGGTGAACGCACGCGACCGCATCGGCAACGGTCCGTGGCACAATGCGAAGGGCACGATGGTGGCCAAGGACCTCGCGACGCTACACGGCGACAGCGTGGAGTTGGCGCAGAAGGGCAACCTACTGACGAAGAACAACTCGGTAACCGAGAAGGGCGACCTAGTGAACGGCGTGGGCGACAAACCCAATATGCACGACATTCTGACGGGTTCGCAGACCGACGGACGTGCGTTTACGGACGGCGCGGACCACACCTGCAAGAATTGGACAAGCAACGGGGAAGGATCCGCACAGGTAGGCCATTCGGACCGCAATGGCGGCGGTATTTCGTGGAACTCGGCCCATCCTTCCCGGGGCTGCAGCCAGGACAACCTAGTGGCAACCGGCGGAGCGGGACTGTTCTACTGCTTCGCAACCGGCAAATAAGCCGGAACGGCACGGCGTCATAAAAAAAAGGGGCGAAACGCCATTCCGGCGCTTCGCCCCTTTTGCTTGCCGCCGGGAACGGCCGCGGTAGATACGGCCATTCCCGGCGCTGCCACGGCTCCCCACGGGCCGCCTTTAGGAGATAGACCGCAGCAGCCCGCCTTCGGCGCGAAGGGCGGCGCCATTGGTGGCAGCAGAGAGAGGACTCGCTACATACGCCACCAGACTGGCGATTTCTTCGGCCTTGATGAGGCGGCGCAGAAGAGAAGAAGAGCGATGTGCGTCAAAAAAACCGGCTTCGAGTTCCGGAAAGGCAGCATCCGGATTCACCGAGACTGACTTGATGAAGTCGACAATACCCGCGGACATGGTGGGCCCCGGCAGGACGGTGTTTACCGTAACGTTGGTACCTTTGGTCGTTTCGGCCAAGCCGCGCGCGATGGCCAGCTGCGCAGATTTCGTCATGCCGTAGTGGATCATCTCCGGAGGGGTCATAATCCCGGACTCGCTGGAAATAAAGATGATGCGGCCTTCGTTGCGCTGCAACATGCCGGGCAGATAGCGGCGGGAGGTACGCACCCCGCTGAGTACGTTCACCTCAAAGAGACGCAGCCAATCTTCGTCGGGAATCTCCGCGAAGGGTTTCGACTCATAGATGCCAAGATTGTTTACCAGAATGTCGACTTCCGGCAGCGCGGCGAAGAGAGTTTCCGCGCCCGCGGCAGTCGCCAGATCCGCGACAATACCTTCCAGCGGCGCGCCGGCGTCGGCAATCGCTTTTTCAATCGAACTTTGCGTACGGCCGGTGATGAACACCTTCGCGCCTTCCGCGGCGAGCGCGACGGCGATGGCGAGACCGATTCCCGCGGTTCCGCCGGTAACGACGGCGGTCTTTCCTTTAATTAGCAGATCCATTTTCTTGTTCCCCCTATGGGATGAGGCCGGACCGCCGAAGGATGCAGCGGCGCTATAGAGACCATAGGAACTTGTTCCCATGTGACGGAGAGGCGCCGGTTAAGGCCAACCTGAACCGCGCCGGGTCTCCCCCATTTAGCGAAAAGACGACCTTGGAGCTCTTTCGCGGCATTCTGTGCGATTCAACCTAAGAGCTCCCCGCACGATGCTGGGATGGAAGTGATGCTGGTAGTGAGTACCCTGTCCTTTCCGTAAAGGCAGTAGACCGTCACCGCCAGAGGCGATAGCGCAATCAGGGCAGGATACAGACGCGCATGCCTGGCATACGCGTCTAAAACCCTATCAGCCATCACTTCCGCTCTACTCGCGGGCGATTCTGCAGAACAGATTGGCTATGGATTGTTACTTGCACTCTGCAGTAGCGCAAGAGTGAGTGGATCGGACCTAAACCAGCTCGAGGCGGATTTCGCGTCCCAGAGCAGTAGCGGCATTCTGCAAGGTGCTGAGGGTAGCCGCGTCCTTATCAAGCAGACGGTCCAGCGATGCGCGGCTGGTATGCATGCGCTTGGCCATCTCAGCCTTGGACACATTCTGCTCTTTCATTGCGGCTTCCACCTAACGCGCCAAAACGCGTTTAATGGCAATTGAAGTGGTTTCCTCGTAGATGCCCTCCTCGCGGAGCCAGCTATCGAAGGAGGATCCAATATTTTTCTTTTTCATCGTAGCTCTCGCTTCATTCGTTTCAGCGCCAAGTCCAAATCCTGCTTTGGTGTTTTCTGCGCCTTTTTGACGAAGGCGTGAAGCAAAATCATCTATGCTTCGACAACACAGAACAGCACTCGGGCGATCCGGCCACGGGATAAAGTGCTTCTGACTTCCCAGAGACCATTGCCGAGGGAGCGGAGCAGCGGCATTCCAATGGGACAGGCAAACTCGACATCTTTGATGTCTTCGCCGATCACCTTGCGGTCGGCCAGGTCAAGCCCCTTAAGCCACTCCCGCACGGGTTCTCTGCCGCTGTCGGAGCACTAGAAAAGCGCAGGTAGCCTGTTGCGTCCAGGGACCATAGGCCAATGCACCGTTTTCGCTACTACCCGTCAAATGAACAATTTTCACCTTCGTTGTCTCTCCCTGAGGGAGCGGGTCGTCCACCTCGCCGGGAAGACGGCGGCCGGAGCCCGGGCCGGTAAAAGAGTTTGTGAGTTTACTCGTGAACCAGTGAAAGAACTAGCTCCATGCCGGTTGCTCCGCGCAATGATGCTACGGCTTCCAATCGATGCGGAGGCTCTGCCCCGCACCCCCGGCACCGGATGCCCAAGCTTCCGGCCGGCCCAGTTACGACAAACCGCCCGCGCGGTCCTATTTCCGGAGCGGAGTACGCACAATGAGGAAGAAAACGGCAGCATGCACGCCGTTGTGGCGCAACGGAGCATTGCCGAAATTCGATGCCAGAAAGCCGCAATAGACCGGACATCCTTCGCGGGCGGGCAGGCTACTAGCTCCAACGGCCTTCGAGAGGCGCGGCCGGCTTGGCAATGGACTGGAACATGCCGACGCGGGCGTGATCCGTGCCCTTCATGCTCAGCAACGGGATGAGCCCGAGGCCGATCATCGTTTCGGCGGCGGACAGCGTCAGCAACACCTCCGCGCAGGGTTTGCATTCCACATTGCCGTACTCTTTCCAGGTGTGCATGGGCAGACGGTGGAGGTCCTGGAAACTGCCAGGGCGCATGTCCCACTTATCCTCGCTAAAGGATTGGCAGATGAGGGTGAGGCAAGCGTACATGCCGTTGCCCCAGAGGTAATGGGCGTGGGTACTGCCTTCCGGCATTTCTTCGAATTTGAAGCGTTCGGTGGGGTTGGAGTTCTTTCCGTAGGGTTGGCGAAGGATGATGCGCGGCAGGGTGAGCCCGATGCGGCGGGCCTCGGGGAGAGCGCGGATTTCCTCCCAGACCGGATTATCCGTGACCCATTCCTCATCGTCGCCCAGTCGCTCCGGATTCTTGACGCCGAGGACAGAAGAATCGGCCCCGGCGAGAAGGGGGGCACCGGCGAAGTCGGCGAGGATGCCGACGCGAGCAAGAAGTTCGATGTCGTCGATCCAGGGACGGAAATAGCCGTCGAAGCCAAGGAGGGACCAGGGCTCGCCATTGGGGGTGGCAGCCGCGAGGACCTGGAAAAGGCCGGTGCGGCGAAGGTCGTTGGTGGAGGCGAGATCGGCGAGGAGTTCGGCCTTGGAGACATCGAGGATGTAGATCTTGAGTTGGACGTCCGATTCCACGTTGCGGATGACGTATTCAAGCCCGCGCCAAGCGGCTTCCAGAGACTGGAAGAGAGGGTTGTGCAGGAGACCGCGCATCTGGCGGCCTACTTCCTCGTCGAGTTCGGCGAGGAGTTCCTTTTGCTTGGGATCCTGGCCGGGGACGAGGTGGGGCGCGACGAGGTCGTGCACATAGGCGAGGAGCGGATCGCGCGGCTTGGATTTCTTCGCGGGGGTGGGGTCTTCGAATTCGTCAGCAATCTGGTCCAGGAGGCTTCCGGTAATGATGGAACTGGAGGCGCGAGCTTCCGGGCGAGTTGCCTCGATCACGCCGCCAAGAATTTCGCTGGTGGTCTTTTTGAGCGTTTCCGGGTTTTCCAGCCGGCGGCGCATGGCGCGGAGAGCCGGAAACAGGTCACATTTTTCGTAGATGCGGTCGGCGGAGAAGTCTTCGAGTTCGGAGAAGGAGAGATTGAGTTCCGCGCCGTGGTCCCCAGCGAGAGGGAGGAGGAGATGGGCGCCCAGGCGGCCGGGAAGATTGTCGATTTCATCACAATCGACGAAGACGGGACGACGCCCGAGGATGGGTTCGACGACGCCACGGCTGGCGCGTCCGGAAAAATCGCCCATAATGAGTACCTGGAACGGAGAGTCGGGCTCCGGGGTGGCGTCGATGCGCTTTTTGTTTGGTTCCACATCCATGACAACACCGGCATAAGAAGGCTTTGGCATCTGGTATTCCTTAAGGCGGATCTCTTTTGGCGGAACCGCTGCCCTATTTTACACGTGAGGGGTTTCAGTTAGGCAACAGTTATGAACGCAGAGACACAAGACCAGGCGGCGCTGCAGGCTCCGTTGCAAGTGGACGATCCGCGGCTGGCGGCACGGATCAGCGCAGGGTTGTTGGCGCTGGGGTATACAGGCGACGCGATGCGCGCGGCCGTGCCGGAGACGGCCGAGGCGAACACGGCAATGAAGATGAATCATGCCGCGATTGCCGCGCGAGTAGGAATGGAAACGCCCGTGGCTTGCCTGCTGCGGGCGTTTCTGCTGCGGGCGGCGACGCCGGAAGCGGTACTGCGGGAAAAGATCGGCGAGGAGTTGTTCGGACTGTGCGACCAGGCGGGGCTATGGACACGGGTGGACGGCGGGGTGGTGGGCTCCGTGGTGTTTTTGGAGGACGAGAAGCAATTTCTGTTGTCCGACCATACGCAGATCCGGATGGGCGCGGCGGAGATGTATTGGGTGATGAGCATTGGCACATCCACGATGATGGTGGCCAATTCGATTCACCGGCGGCCGTACGGGCGGGTGCTGGATCTTTGCTGCGGCGGCGGGATTCAGGCATTCTACGTTTCGCGGTATGCAAAAGAAGTTGTCGCCATCGACAGGAACCCGCGCGCACTCAACTACGGACGGTTCGGCGCGGGGATGAACGGATTTGCCAATATTACGTTTCGCGAGAGCGACTGCTATTCGGCCGTGGAAGGCGAGACGTTTGACCTGATCGCGTGTAATCCGCCCTATGTAATGACGCCGGACCGGCAGGCATACTACCGGGACGGAGGCATGGGCGGGGACCGGTTTTCGCAACGGGTGTTGCGGGAGGCTCCGGCACACCTGAATGAACACGGGTTCACGCACGTGACCTGCGACGTAGGGGCGATGGACGGCAAGAGTTGCGAAGCGAGGCTACGGGAGTGGTTGGCCGGCAACGGGTGCGATGTGATTGCGCTGGGCGGGAAACGGCTGAGCGGAGCGGAGTATGCGAAAGCATGGCTGCGGGCCGACGATCCGAACTACGCGGCTTCCGAGGCGCAACGGTGGGTGGAGAACTTTGCAGCGTTGGGCATTACGCAGATTCAAAATTTCCTGGTGGTGATGCGAAAGCGGACCGGCGGGGAGCCGAACTGGTTTGTGAAGGAGACGATGCCGGCGACAGTGGAAGGATCGTTTGGGCATCAGTTGGCGCGGATGTTTGCTTGCCAGGATCTGGTGCGCAAGGGAGATGCGGTGATCTGGCAGACGCGGTTGCGGCTGGCCGCCGACATGCGACTGCAACACACGGTGCGGCCGGAAGACGGACAGTGGAAGGCGGACCGCTCGCGGATCACTTTTGCGTCGGGGCTGGTTTCGGAATATGAAGTGGACCCGCAGACGGCAGGGCTGCTGCTGCTTTACGACGGTACGCGGCGCAGTGAACAGGTGCTGCAGCGGATCGCCAAGGAGTTGGGGGAGAATCCGAACGAGATGCGGCAGGGCTGGGCAGCGTATGTAAAGCATCTAGTGACGAACGGAATTTTGGAGCCAGCTTCGGAATGAGCCTTCCGCTGGCGGGCATCGTGGTACTGGACCTGAGCAGGGCGGTGGCCGGACCGCTCTGCACGATGCTGCTGGGAGATTTGGGGGCGCGTGTTCTAAAAATTGAAGAGGCGGCGGGGGATGAGGCGCGGAGTTGGGGTCCACCGTTCGCCGGGGCCGATTCGACGTATTTTCTTGGACTGAACCGGAACAAAGAGAGCGCCGTTCTGGACTTGAAGGATCCGGAGGATGCGGCGGCGGCGCGGCGGATGGCGGCACGGGCCGATATGGTGGTCGAGAATTTCCGGCCAGGGGTGGCGGCGCGGTTGGGGCTGGGATATGAAGCGTTGCGCGAAGGACACGAGGGGCTAATTTATGGGTCGGTGTCCGGGTTTGGGCAGGAAGGGGAGGAGCGCGACCGGCCGGGGTACGACCTGATTGTGCAGGCGATGAGCGGAGTGATGCACACGTCGGGCGCGAAGGTTTCGTTTCCCGTGGCGGATGTGTTGGCGGCGCTATTTTTGCAACAGGGTTTGCTGGCGGCGCTGCGGCGGAGAGAGAGGACCGGCGAGGGCGCGTATGTGGACGTATCGCTGCTGGATAGCATGCTGGCTGCGATGTCGCCGCTGACCGCGGCGGCGCTCATGGCGGGCGTGGACCCGCCGCCGGCCGGGGCGGCACATGCCAACATCGTGCCTTATCAGTTGTTCTACTGCCGGGAAGGCAAGGTGGCGGTAGGTGTAACGAACGAGCGGATCTGGCGTCGATTCTGCAGCGCGGTGGGACGCGGGGACTGGCTGCTGGATGAGCGCTTCGCTAGCAACATCCTGCGCAATGCGAACCGGGCGGCGCTATTGGCCGAGTTGGAACCGCTGTTGCTCACACGCACGGCGATGGAGTGGGAGACGGTTCTGCGAGCCGCGGAGGTGCCGTGCGCAGCGGTGCGAACGGTGGGAGAGGCGTTGCAACTGGACGCAGTGCGAAGCGTGTGGACATTGGATGATGGCTTGGCAGTGTTTGGAAATCCGGTACGGATGAGCGATTGGGAAGCTCCGCGCCGGGCCGTTCCGAAGCGCGGCGAGCATACGGCGGCGCTGCGGGCCGAATTCGCCTAGCGATGTTCGCCAAAGACGCGGCGAAGGGCGGCGGCAATTTCGCCGACCGTGGAGAGATCCTTTGCGGCGTCGAGAATGGGCGGCATGAGATTGCCGCCGGCACGGGCCGTTTCTTCCAGCCGGCGGAGAGCGCTGTCGACAGCGGGTTGGGAACGGGAGGCGCGGAGATCGCGAAGGCGTTCGACCTGTTGCCACTCGATTTCCGGGTCGATTTTGAATACCGGAGGCTTTTCGGGCTCGGCGGAGGTGAACTTGTTGACGCCAACGACGATTTGCGCGCCTGATTCGATGCGCTGTTGATATTTGTAGGCGGCCTCGTGAATTTCGGCTTGCTGGTAGCCGTCTTCGATCGCGGCGAGGGCTCCACCCATGGCGTCGATTTTCTCAATATAGGCGAGGGCGTCGGCTTCCAATCGATCCGTGAGCGATTCGACGACGACACTGCCGCCGAAAGGGTCAGGATGGGCGGCAACGCCCGACTCGTACGCGACGACCTGCTGCGTACGAAGCGCCAGGGTGGCGGCAGCTTCGGTGGGCAGGCCGATCGCCTCGTCCATGGCATTGGTATGCAGGCTTTGGGTACCGCCCAGAACGGCGGCGAGGGCCTGGATGGTGGTGCGCACCGTATTGACTTCGGGCTGCTGCGCCTGCAGAGAGGATCCGGCGGTCTGCGTATGGAAACGCAGGAGGAGGGATTTGGGCTCCTGGGCGTGAAACCTGTCGCGAAGCAGGTGGGCATAGAGCCGGCGGGCAGCGCGGAACTTGGCGATTTCTTCGAGGAAATCGTTGTGGGCGTTGAAAAAGAAACTGAGACGGGGGGCAAAGGTATCGATCGCGAGACCGGCGCGGAGAGCCGCCTCGATGTAGGCGATCGCATTGGAGAGCGTGAACGCAATCTCCTGGGCCGCGGTGGAACCGGCTTCGCGGATGTGATAGCCGCTGATGGAGATGGTGTTCCACTCGGGCAGCTCGCGGCCGGCCCAGGCGAAGACATCGGTGATAATGCGCATAGCCGGGCGGGGCGGGTAGATGTAGGTGCCGCGCGCAATATATTCCTTGAGGATGTCGTTCTGGATCGTGCCGGAAAGTTTGGCGCGGTTGGCTCCCTGGGCATCGGCGACCAGGACGTAGAGGGCGAGGAGGGTGGCGGCCGTGGAGTTGATGGTCATGGACGTGGACACCTGATCGAGGCGAATGCCGTCGAAAAGGAGTTCCATGTCCTTGAGCGAACCGATGGCCACGCCGACACGGCCGACTTCACCGGCGGCGAGAGGGTGATCGGCGTCAAGGCCAAGTTGGGTAGGAAGGTCAAAGGCAACCGAGAGGCCGGAGATGCCTTGGGAAAGGAGGTAGCGGTAGCGGCGGTTGCTTTCGGCCGCGGTACCGAACCCGGCATACTGGCGCATCGTCCATAGACGTTTGCGATACATGTCCGGGTAAATCCCACGGGTGAATGGGAACTCTCCGGGTTGGCCGATAGGGTGGTCCGCCATGAGAATGAGAGTCAGGGGTCGGTGCGGGAGATCTTCTTCGCACGGAGAAACGAGCTGATCGCGAAGATGAGCATCGTCAGCAGGAACAGGCTGGAGAGGACGAGGCGGAAGAGGTGTTCCGGCTCGCCATCAAATGCTTTCCAGGAGCTATAGACCTTAGGCGCAGCGACTACTGCGAAACAGACAAAAATGAACGCGATGATCTCGTTCCAAAGGATACGCAACGGGCGCATGATCCCCGGAAGAACGTGAGAAAGAAACTTTCGGCCCAGCGACAACATCAGAAAAGATAACCGTTCCCAATTATATGGCAAGCCTCCAGAAAACTGGAGCAACGGCCGATAAGAGGGGAATAGATAGTTCCGAGTGGTATCCTGAGGGCAGCACTC
The DNA here is from genome assembly GCA_035714175.1 of Bryobacteraceae bacterium. Classification (GTDB taxonomy): domain Bacteria; phylum Acidobacteriota; class Terriglobia; order Bryobacterales; family Bryobacteraceae. The sequence continues at coordinate 26,423 of DASTML010000217.1, forward strand.
GATCGGAGCGCAAGTAGTTTAAGCAAGAAAGGCGTTGCATTGGACGACCGGTTGAAAGAGTTGATGCAGGACCTGGGAAATGCGATCAATGAATCCCTGTCCGATTCTGACCGGATTGCGGAAGCGATCGGTGAGATCAAACGGGCTGGGTACGACGTATTTCTCGTTCTGGAAGCGACAATCGGATTCAATAAGCGCGAAGAAGGCGCCGAAGACGAGGAAGACGCTATTTCTGAAGTGGCCGGCGAGATCGCGTCGGGAACTGGTGACGGGAAACCGCGTGGGCGCTCGGGGAAGTGGTCGTGGACATCCCAGGACCAGAAGTTCCTGCGCGCGTTGAAAATTTCGCTGGATGAGGACTCTTCCAAGTAGCTCGACTTAGAGCAGTTCTTGGTATGCCTGCCAGGTGGCATCCACTGCCCGCTCCCAGGTGAAGTGCGAGGCCCGCTCGCGGCCTCGTTGTGCCAACTCGCGACGAAGGCTAGGCTGATCCATTAGGGTTTGCAACGCTTGTGCGAGTTCGCCGACATCCTCGGGATTGACGTTCAGCGCTGCTTCTCCTGCAACCTCCGCCAATGCCGAACGGTCCGAAGTGACCACGGGTACTCCCCACGCCATGGCCTCAATGAGCGGGATGCCAAAGCCTTCATCCAGTGAGGGAAAGGCAAATAGCGAGGCGCGCCGGTAGAGCGACTCCAATTCCGCATTGGAGACGTAGCCGGTAATCTCAATGTCATCGGCCCGAGGCCCTTTGCGCAGGCGTTCCACAATACCCTCCGCTCCGTATCCCGCAGCGCCGGCGAGGATCAGACGCCATCCAGGGCGCGTTTGCGCAAATGCCTCCACGAGACGCGCCGTGTTTTTCCTTTTTTGTATCGAACCGACGGAAAGCACGATGGGTTCCCGTTCCTCGCCCGGAGGCAACTTCGCCGGTGCGTGCACGCCGTGATGGATAACGCGGAGGCGGGCAGGCGGAACATGCAGGAGAGATTGTACTTGCGAGGCTGTGAACGCGGAGACGCAAAGAACGAGGTCGGAGCGTGAGGCAGCTTGGCGGGCCTGCGCAGTGAAACGCTCGCGGAAATCCGGCGTGGAGTAGTCGCCGGTCATGACGAAGAGGTCGTGAAACGTTGTGACGCAGCGGCGTGTGCGGGCAGCGGGTACCCGTTGGTTCAGACCATGGAAAAGGTCGTGGGGAGGCAGCCAGGAGTCTGTGAACGGCCACCGGGCGGCGCCGCGAGGAACCGGCTCCCGCAGCGCCTTCCCGTACTTGTGGGGCCGGTAACAAAAGCGGTAGGCGGCCTCCGGGTGACGGCGCACGAGGCCGTGCAATATTTCGCGGCAATAAACGCCCACGCCGGTGAGTTCCGAACCGACGCCATAGGTGGCGTCCAGAGCAATGCGCACCGGCCTATTTTGGCACGGCGGCGGACGGACGGAGCGGAGAGTTCAAGAAATCGGCCAAGGCTCCGCCGGGAGAATCAAGAGTAATCTCCTGCGCCTCATACTCTAGAGGCGGGGTAGAAGTCTGGCGGCCGATCCGATCCTGCACCCATTGGGACGTGCGGAGTTGCAGGGGGTCCGTGGAGTGGGCCGGGCCAAGCGAGAGCGCCGCGAACTGTTCAGAACCGGTACGGGCAAGGAGATCGGCATCCGGAAAAAGATCGCGGAGCATCTCCCCCGTCTCAATCAACGCCATGTCCCGGGCCTGGGAACCGAATACGTCGGTCATGCGGCCGTACCCGGTCAGGTTGATGATCGACAAGCGGGCGGGCTTGCGCCAACGGGAGGCCAAGCGGCAGGCCATTTCCCCGAGGTAAAGAAATCCGGCGCGAGAGGAGAGCCCCGTAAGGTCATCGGTTCCCGGCAGGTCTTCGCGGGCCTGCAGCGCGTGCTGGTGTTCGAAGGCCGCGCGGAGGGTGCGGGCCAACGGCAGGCAGTCCAGATCCTCCTTCAACAGATAACCGGCGGCGCCTTCCCGCATTGCCGTGAGAGCGAGAGGCTCATCGGCGCGGGCGGCCAGGATCACAAAAGGCGAGGAGGGGGCGAGTTCGCGAAGCCGCAGGTACGGGTGCAGTCCGGATGATCCGTCGCTGGCAAGATCGAGAAGTATGAGGTCATAGTTCTCCTGCGCGGTAGAGGTGACGGCTTCTTCCATAGTTTCGGCGTGGAAGAGTTCGACGGAACGGCCGAGCAGATTATCATGCGGGCGCTCTTCGAGTTCATCAAACGCCTCCTGAACGAGGCCGGCATCCCAAGGATCCGACTCTACCAGTAGTACCCGAGCCCGCATCTTCTCACCCGCTGCCATAGCCATAATCTCTACGTGGTAGTGGCGAGCGGGGAGAATTCTTCTCACACCGCCATCTGATATTCCTTCAACTTCCGGTAGAGGGTAGTGCGACCGATGCCGAGCAGGCCAGCGGCCATCAAGCGGTCTCCCTTGGTATATTCCAGGGCCTGGATGATGGCGCGCCGCTCCATTTCGGTCAGAGGGAGGATGGGCGAGTCGATGAACTGGGGATCAAAGGACGGAATAGGGGCCGGGATCGCAGTGGCCGAGACGCTCTGGGACGCATGGAAGGCTACTCCCGCACCGGCAGCCGCGGACATAGCGACGCCAGGACCACGGCGCGCATAGATGTGATTCTGCACAGGCGAAGGGAGATCATTTAAATGAAGCAGCGGACCTGTACGGACGGCCGCCATTTGCTGCACCATGTTCTCCAGTTCGCGCACGTTGCCGGGCCATTCATAGCTGAGCATGGCGTCCAAGGCTTCCTGGGTAAAGGTGTGCCCGGAACTGTACTTGCCCAGGAAGTGCTGCATGAGGAGCGGGATGTCCTCTTTCCGCTCGCGGAGGGGCGCCAGCCGAACGCTAACGACGTTGAGGCGGTAATACAGATCGCGCCGGAACGTGCCTTTTTCCACCTCCTTCAACAGATCACGATTGGTTGCGGCGATGATGCGAAAATCGGAGCGTTTGGTCTGTAAAGAGCCGACGGGCCGGAATTCCTTTTCCTGCAGGACACGGAGTAGTTTGGCCTGCAGATCGAGGGGCAGTTCGCCGATTTCGTCGAAGAACGCCGTGCCGCCGTTGGCTGCTTCAATCAACCCGATTTTGGCATTGACAGCGCCGGTGAACGAACCTTTGGCATGGCCGAACAGTTCGCTCTCCATGAGTGGCCCAACGAACGAAGAGCAGTCGATGGTAACGAACGGACCGACGGGATTGGCGGCATGAATGGACCTCGCCACTACTTCTTTACCTGTTCCCGTTTCACCGAGGATCAGCGCCGGCCAGCGTCCCGCCGCGAGCTTATCGATCATCCGCTGGACATGCCGGAGGCGGGGAGAGGAGCCAACCAGGGTGGGCTCAGAGGCGAAGGGTTGAGTGAAGTAGGCCATGCACGGTATCCGTCTTGGGGCGGCTCAGCCGGAGCAGGAAGAAACGCCTTATGTATGTAGTGCGTGCTGGCGGGAATTAATCTACGCTGGATCGAAAATTTTCTGTTTACCGCGTGGACAGAACGGCGAGCGGAAACGATGGGGCGGATCCCCCTATTCGGCATCCCAAGGGACGATAAAGGCATGGGGGAACTTCTCGCGAAGCCGCTCCAGCAGGCGCAGAGCGTCCGCAGGGCTGGATTCGCGGCCGACCACCACACGCCAAGCCTCGGCATGGCCTCCTTTGGGATTCGCGGACCGGTAGCGGACCGCCACGTCCTTGTACTGCGCAGCGAGTTGGCGTTGGAGAGACTCGGCTCGAGGCTTGGCGGAAAGGGAACTGACCTGTATGGTGAACTGGCGCCCGCGCAAGTAAGACTTAGGAGGCGGAATAACCGTGATGCGAACCTTTGCCGTGCCTTCGCGAATGAGTTCAATCTCGCGGGCCGCAGAGCGGGAAAGATCGATGATGCGCCCTTTGACGAAAGGGCCGCGGTCCGTGATGCGAACCTCGGTGTCCTTATGATTCGCCAAGTGGCGAACCCGTACCCAGGTTTCGAACGGCAACGTAGGATGCGCAGCCGTGGGCTTGTCCATATCGAAGACTTCACCATTGGCCGCGCGGCGTCCATGATAGGGATCGCCGTACCAACTGGCAATGCCTTCCTGCGTGGAGCCGATGCGCGCCACTGGCGGCTGCACAGAGGCGCGGCGGCCGCCGCAAGAGACGAAAAAAAACAGCGGCAGCAGTGCGGACGACAGTAGGAAACAGCGAGAGAAAATCATGAGTGTTGACCTTGCGAAGGAGCCGGCGCGGCATGCCCAGCAACGAGGCGCGCCGAGGGATTTGCGATAGGAAGAGACGGACCGCAAGCGGCGGGTCGAGGCGTGATGCGAACCGCGTGGAGACGATGTTTGCCGCATGCGAAGCGCGCGGCTTCGCGAAGAGAAACAAGCGCAATGGTAAGGACGCGCACAGGCCGGCGCCGCGTTGCGCGGAAGGCGCACGAAATATTTTTGGGAGCGTCGCGATGCGAGCATACAAGAGCGGCGCAAAAAGGCATAGCGCGTGGAAGGCCTATGTTTATTGGTTGAAAACGCATCGACCTGCATTAAACATTTTCGCGCATCCTCGTTTTTTTCGCTGCGGCCCTTTAGTAGAAGGGGTTTGACGCATGTTGCGACTCACTTTTCTCTTGACTTGCTTCGCAAACAAATTTATATATGGGACACGCTGCGATCTCCATGGAGATCGCGATTTTTTGATGTTAGGGAGAATCACTCGATGAAATACGCAACCGCCAAAAAGGCAGCCCCCGCAAAGAAAGCCGCTCCGGCGAAAAAGGCTGCTGCTCCGGCAAAGAAGGCTGCTGCCCCGGCGAAGACTGCGGCTCCGGCTAAGGCTGCTCCTGCAAAGGCCGCTCCGGCGAAGAAAGCTGCTGCGCCCGCGAAGAAAGCTGCTCCTGCCAAGAAGGCCGCGGCGCCCGCCAAAAAGGCTGCTGCGCCCGCTAAGAAGGCTGCCGCCAAGAAGAAATAACCGTTGGCTCCCAGAGGGGCCGCGAATAGCCAAACAAGAGTGATCAGCCCCGGGAAACCGGGGCTGATTGCTTTTTATGGAACCGGCGGCCGGCATAGATTCGCTTTCGCGGCGGGACACGATATACTTGCTCGCCATGCTGCCTGCCTACATTACAAAAACCGCGCCGAATTCCCTGTCGAATCGAGCGCCCTGGTATGTGAATACCGCGCCTAGTTATGCAGGCGTATTTTTGTGGATTGCTTTCTATCAAACATTGGCGCAGGGCACGATTGACCGGGCCGGCTTGGGCGTCTGCCTGGCTGCGCTGGCGATGGCGGGACTGTTGAGTTACGCCTTGTTTTATTACGTTCCGGGCATGTTGGGCATGAAGACGGGCCTGCCTTTGTATGTGGTCGGCAGTTCCACGTTCGGTACGGCCGGCGGCTATCTGATGCCTGGCTTGCTGATGGGGTTACTGCAACTCGGCTGGTTTGCGGTGGGCACGTTCTATTCGACCAAGTTCATCTTGAGCGCCGTGGGTTCCACCGCTGAGGCAGGCTCCGTACCCTTTGCCGCCGTGGCGATCGTATGGGGCTACAGCATGGCGTATATCGGCGTGAAAGGCATCCAATACGTTGCGAAGGCTTCGCTGTTTCTGAACCTCATCCCCCTGTTGATGATCCTCTTCGTCTTCTTCCAGACAATGGACGGGCTCTCTCAATACACCCCGGCGGGCAATGACCCGACGGGCGCATTTCTGACAATTCTGCAAACCGTCATTGGCTTCTTCGCGACAGCAGGCGCCGCCGGCGTGGACTTCGGAATGAACAGCCGCAACGAGAACGATGTGCGCCTGGGCGGCTTAACCGGCATTGCGCTAGCGATCGTAATTGCGGGCGGGCTGCCGATCCTCTCCGTGGCCGGCGCCCGCGCCTTGAACCCCGCTATCGCTGGCTATTCCTATGACGCCGTGATTGGCGCGCAGGGCGGCTTCCTTGCCTCCGCAATGTTTCTGCTGTTTGCGGTGGCGTCCATCACGCCCGCCTGCTTCTGCGCTTTCATTGCCGGCAACAGCTTTTCCACCATGATTCCTGGCGTGCCGCGCATGTCCTCCACCATGGCGGGAGTTACAATCGCCATCGTACTGGCCATCACGGGCGTAGCCGCCAATCTTGGGAACGTCTTCACCATCGTGGGCGCTTCCTTCGGGCCCATCTGCGGCGCCATGGTGGCGGATTACTACTTGTCAGGACGCGAATGGGCTGGCCCGCGGCAGGGTATCAACTGGGCCGGTTACGGCGCATGGGCCTTTGGCTTTGCGGTCGGGATTCAGAAGGAGTATCAGCCGGCGGTGGTCTACAGCTTTGTGGCCGGTCTGATTGTTTATGCCGTATTGGCGAAGGCGGGTTTGCAGCCGGCCGTTTCCCCCGTAAAGGTACAAACGGCGGCGGCAAACCGCTAGGCAGCTACTGCTTCTTCGACTTCTGTTTATTGCGCACGGCGCCGCTCTTGGCTTTGCGGGCGGCGCCTTTGCCGGACGGAGCCGCTTTCCGCTTCACTGACTTCTGCGCGGTGTTACGCGGCGGCCGTTTCACGGGTTCATTCTTCCGCATGCCCTCAAAAGGATTGGCGGCGAACTTCGTCTTGATGACGATGGGCGTGCCCTGAAAGCCGAAGGCGCGGCGCAGGCGATTGACCAACTGGCGTTCCGCGGAGAAGTGCAGATCGTTCTTCTTGTCCGGGAAGACGATGAATGTCGGCGGGCGAATCGATGCCTGCGTGATGTACTTGATGCGCGTATCGGGTTCCAGCGTCAGGCCTGTGGAGAAGCGGTTCAATTCACCCGTTCCCACGCGATGAGAAGCCCACTTGTGCGCATTGCGGATCATCTCAAAGAGCTGCCCTACGCCTGCGCCCGTTTTCGCCGACAGGAACGCAACCTGTGCGTATTCGAGAAACTTCAACTCATCGCGCAGATTTTCTTCAAACTTTTTCCGGTCTTTATCGGGAGCGGCGTCCCACTTGTTGACCACGACGATCAACGCGCGGCCCTCTTCATGCGCATAGCCGGCGATGGTGGCGTCCTGGCCCAGAGGACCTTCGATGGCGTCAATGACCAGCAGGACGACATGCGCCATGCGGATGTGCCGGCGGGCCATAACAACGCTCAGCTTTTCCGCCATCAAATGCGTCTTGCCTTTGCGCCGGATACCAGCCGTATCCATGAACAGATAGTCGACGCCTTTATTCGTCAACGCCTCGTCCACGGTATCGCGCGTCGTGCCGGCGACAGGGGAAACGATCGATCGCTCTTCTCCGACGATGGCATTGATCAACGTCGATTTACCCACGTTGGGGCGGCCGATGATCGACACCTTAATAGGCGCCGGCTTCGGCGGCAAGGGTTCGCCGTTTTCGTCCACTTCCAATTCTTCGGGCTCTTCGGCGCGCGGGAACGGCTTACAAACAAAGTCGAGCATCTCGTAGATGCCCACTTTGTGTTCCGCAGAGATTGCATAGACCGGCTCAATGCCCAACTGATGGAAATCGGAGACCAAGTCCTGATTCTTGGCCGTGTCGATCTTATTGACGGCCAACAGCACCGGCTTATTCAGCTTGCGCAGCATCTGCGCTAATTCCCGGTCAGCCGCTGTGATCTCTGTACGCCCATCGATAACGAATACGATGTGGTCGGCGATCTCCAGCGCCATACGGGCCTGCCGCAGAATCTGTGAGGGGATCAGCGCGTGGTCATCGGTAATGATGCCGCCTGTGTCAATTACGTCGAAGCGCTTGCCGCCATGTTGGGCTACGCCTCCAATGCGGTCCCGGGTGATGCCCGGTTCGTCGCCGACGATGGACCGGCGGCTCCCAGTGATGGCATTGAACAGCGTGGACTTACCCACATTCGGTCTGCCGACGATTACGACACACGGCAAACGGTCAGTTTCAGCCATGAACCTTCAGAATAGCATCCGCGCAAGCGGCCGCCCGCGGCCCCACCGGAACGTGGGACAATGAAAGCGTTTGAGCTCCACCAATCCCTCCTCTTTCATCCGCAATATTGCCATCATTGCACACGTAGATCACGGCAAGACGACGCTCGTTGATTCGATGTTCCGCCAAAGCGGCATCTATCGAGACAACGAAGCGCAGACGGAACGCGTTATGGATTCCAACGAATTGGAACGGGAACGCGGCATCACGATTCTTGCTAAGACAACAGGCGTTCACTACAAAGACTATACGATCAACATCGTCGATACACCGGGTCACAGCGACTTCGGCGGCGAAGTTGAGCGCGCACTGAAACTCATTGACGGCGTTGTGCTGCTGGTGGATGCAAGTGAAGGACCGCTGCCGCAGACTCGTTACGTTCTGATGAAATCGCTTGAAGCGAAGCTGTCACCGATTGTCGTCATCAACAAGATTGACCGCCCGGACGCCCGTCCGCAGGAGGTGTTGAACGAGGTGTACGACCTGTTCATCGATCTGGACGCAACGGAAGAACAGCTCGAGTTCCCCGTCATCTATACGAACGGTAAGCTGGGCATCGCGAAGATGTCTCCGGACGATCCGAACGACAACCTGCAACCGCTGTTCGAAACGATCCTTTCCCACATCCCTGCCCCGAAGGGCGACGCGGAAGCGCCGCTGCAGCTATTGGTGGCGAACCTGGACTATTCGGACTATCTGGGCCGCCTGGCGATTGGCCGCGTATTCAACGGCACGCTGCGGCTGGGCGACGAAGTCTCGATCTGCAAACTGGACGGCAAGATCCAGAAGACCCGGATCACCAAGATGTACTCCTTCTCCGGCCTGAAGCGCGTGGAGGAGACCCAAGCCGTACCGGGCTCGATTCTGGCGATCGCCGGCGTGGAAGGCATCACGATCGGTGAAACCGTTTCGAACCCCGAAACGCCCCTGCCGCTGCCGGTCATTCAAATCGACGAACCGACCATCGCCATGACCTTTACGGTCAACACCTCGCCATTCTCCGGCCGGGAAGGCAAATTCGTCACTTCTCGCAATATCCGGGATCGCCTGGACCGTGAACTGCTGACCAACGTATCGATCCGGGTCGCCGATGCCGGCACGCCGGATGCATTCAAAGTGATGGGACGCGGCGAACTGCAATTGGCCATTCTCATCGAAATGATGCGCCGTGAAGGCTTCGAACTGATGGTGGGCAGGCCGGAAATCATCACGCGCAAGGTGGAAGGCGAGATCCAGGAACCCCTGGAGATGTTGACCATCGATTGCCCGGAGAACTTTGTGGGCGTCGTCATGGAACGGCTTGGCATGCGCAAAGGCAAAATGGCCAAGATGATCAACCATGGCTCTGGCCGCGTGCGCCTGGAGTTTCTGGTACCGTCGCGCGGCCTGATCGGCATCCGCGGCGAACTGCTGACCGAAACCCGCGGCACGGCGATCATGAACTCGCTGTTCCATGGTTACATCGAATGGCAGGGCGATATCGAAAGCCGGCCGACCGGAGCGCTCATCGCTGACCGCAGCGGTAAAGCGACTCCGCACGCCATCGAAAACCTACAGGAACGCGGCACTATTTTCGTGCAGCCGATGACTGAGGTCTACGAAGGCCAAATCGTGGGCGAAAACGCCCGCAACAACGATTTGGACGTGAATATCGTGCGCGAAAAGAAGCTGACCAACATGCGTTCTTCCAGCGCCGACGATGCCGTGCGCATCATTCCTCCTAAAGTGCTCAACCTGGAACAGGCCATTGAGTTCATCAAGGACGATGAGTTCGTGGAAGTGACGCCGCAGTCAATCCGCTTACGGAAGAAGATTCTGAAGGCGAATCAACGGTAACCGCGTCAACAACGCGCAGACAGACGGGCGGATCCTCCCTGGGTCCGCCCGTTTTGCGTTTGATACGCTAGCGCCAATGCTCTCCCGCCGCCAATTGTTTCCCGTGATCGCGGGCGCCGCCCTCTCCGCCCAGCCCCCCAAGCAACGGCCAAACATCATTTTCATCATGTCCGATGACCATGCCGCTCACGCCATCAGCGCCTACGGCAGCAGAATCAACAAGACGCCCCACATCGACCGTATTGCGCAAGGCGGCATGCGCTTTGACAACTGCTTCGTCACCAACTCCATCTGTACTCCCAGCCGCGGCGTCATCATGACGGGCCTCTACTCCCACATGTCAGGCATCAAAACTCTGGCCGATCAGATTGATCCGGCGGCGCCGAACGTCGCCAAGTACCTCCAATCGGCCGGCTATCAAACCGCGATTGTCGGCAAGTGGCACCTGGTCACAAACCCCACCGGCTTCGACTATTGGAAAGTACTGCCAGGCCAAGGCCTCTACAACAATCCCGTCTTCATCGAAATGAACGGAGAACGCAAGAAATACGACGGCTACTGCACCGATTTGATCGGCGACTTTACGCTCGATTGGCTAAAAAGCCGTAACAAGGACAAGCCGTTCTTCCTGATGTGCCACCACAAGGCGCCGCATCGGGAGTGGACGCCAGCGCCGAAATACAAGGATCTGTTCAAGGACGTGGAGATCCCCGAACCGGACACCCTCTACGACGAACACAAAGGCCGCGCCGGAGCCGCCGAACGTTCCCGCATGCGCGTCGGCCAGGACAACACCAAGACCGATCTCAAGATGGACCCGCCGCCCGGCTTGGAAGGCAATGCGCTTCGCAAATGGGCCTATCAGGTCTACATCAAGGACTATCTTCGCTGCGTGCAATCCGTGGACGATAACGTCGGCCGCGTGCTCGACTACCTGGACCAGGAAAAAATCGCCGGCAACACCATCGTCATTTACAACTCGGACCAGGGCTTTTTCCTCGGCGATCATGGCTGGTTCGACAAGCGTTTCATGTATGAAGAGTGCTTGCGGACGCCCTTGCTGGTTCGCTGGCCGGGCCATATTAAACCCGGGAGCGTCAATACGGATATGGCGCTGAACCTGGACTTTGCGCCGACGTTTCTGGACGCCGCCGGGGCGCCGCCCGCCGGAGAGATGCAGGGCGCCAGCCTGAAACCGCTGCTGGAAGGCAAGACTCCCAAGACCTGGAGGAAGGAGATGTACTACCGCTATTGGATGCATCTGGGCGGCGGCCACAATGTGACGGCGCACTACGGCATCCGCGGCGAACGGTACAAGCTGATCTACTTCTACGGCAAGGCGCTGGGAGCCAAAGGCGCGGTGGACAAGGACACTCCGCCCGAATGGGAATTCTACGATCTGAAGAAAGATCCGCGTGAGATGCACAACGCCTACGCCGATCCCGCTTACCAGAAAATCATCGCGGGGTTAAAGATACGCTTGGCGAAACTGCAGGCATACTACAAAGACACGCCGGCGTAGGCGGCTTGCTACCCTAGTAGTCAGCACCATGCGAATCCTCCGCTATGAGACAAAAGGCGGGATCGCGGTCAGCAGGACATTGAGCAAGGTCCCGTACCGGCGGGGCTTGCAGCCTTTACTCCAAAAGCTCGACCGCTTCCGCGGCTTCTACCTCTCCTCGGGATACGAGTATCCCGGGCGGTATTCGCGATGGGATATTGCAGCCATCACTCCTCCCGTTGAAATCGTATCCTCCGGACGCAAGGTGGATTTCAACCCGTTGAACATGCGCGGCGAAATGCTGTGCCAGATGTTTGCGAGGGTACTTGCTGATAAAGATTTCTGGGAAGACTTCCATGTCGATGGCAGCGGCATTCACGCGACGCTAAAGCCGCTGCCGGCTTTCTTTGCCGAGGAAGAACGGTCCAAGCAGCCCTCCGTCTTTTCGCTGCTCCGTGCCATGGTGGAAGAGTTCCGGCATCCGGATGACTCCCGCCTCTCCCTGGTCGGCGCCTTCGGCTACGATCTGTTGTTCCAATTCGACCCCATCGAACTGCGCCTGCCCCGCGAAGGCCGCAAAGACCTCCATCTCTTCTTCTGCGATGACATCTACTACATGGATCGCAAAAAGGAGCAGATCGAACGGTACCAATACGATTTCGATTGCGACGGCCTGTCCACCCTCGCGCTCCCGCGCGAAGGGCAGCCCGTTCCCAAGCCAACGAAGCGGAAGCCGTCGGAAATCACCAGCGACCATACCCGCGAAGAGTACATGGCGAACGTGCGGACGGTACAGAAAGGCATGAAGCAGGGCGATTTCTACGAAGTCGTACTGCGGCAGACCTTCAAAACCACCTACTCCAGCAGCCCGTCCAAGCTCTTCAAGACCATCCAGCAGGCCAGCCCCTCGCCGTATGAATTCATCCTCCAGTTCGGCGGGGAACAGTTGATCGGCGCCTCTCCGGAGATGTTCGTACGCGTGGAAGGACCGCGCGTGGAAACCTGTCCCATCAGCGGCACTGCGCGGCGTACTGGCGACCCGATGGTGGATGCGGAAAACATCAAGCAGTTGCTCGCTTCCGCCAAGGAAGAGTCAGAACTGACGATGTGTACCGACGTGGACCGGAACGACAAGTCCCGCGTCTGCGTGCCAGGTTCTGTAAAAATCATCGGCCGTCGGCTCATCGAAAACTATGTCGGACTCTTCCATACGGTGGATCACGTGGAAGGGTTGCTGATGCCTGGCTTCGACGCCATCGACGCGTTTCTATCCCACATGTGGGCCGTCACGTTGATCGGTGCGCCGAAGAAGGCGGCCTCCCAGGCGATCGAAAATCTGGAGAAGGATGCACGCGGCTGGTACGGCGGCGCGGTGGGCATGTTGTCGCTCAATGGCGACATCAACACCGGTATCACCATTCGTACCGTGCATTTGAAGGACGGCTACGCCACCTATCCCGCCGGCGCAACGCTGCTCTATGACTCGGACCCCGCCTCCGAAGAGCAGGAAACCCGCATCAAAGCCACCGGCTTCTTCAAGGCGCTCGCGGGCCGGCGAAAAGAACCCGAAGAGCAGAAGCCAGCGCCCGTCGGCGAAGGGCTGAAGATGCTTCTCGTCGACAACGACGACTGCTTCATCCAAACCTTGGCCAACTATGCCCGCCAGACCGGCGCTGAGGTTGTCACCTATCGTTCCGGCATCCCGGAATCGATGATCGAAAGCATCAACCCGGACCTGATCCTCGTCAGTCCCGGCCCCGGCCGTCCTGCCGATTTTGGAGTGCCGAAACTGGTCCAGTATGCCGCGCGGGCAGGATATCCCGTGTTTGGCGTTTGCTTGGGCCTGCAAGGCATTGTGGAGGCGTTCGGCGGCGAGTTGGGTGTGTTGGACTATCCTATGCATGGGAAACCGTCCATGGTCCGCCATTTTCATAAGGGCGCGTTTGAGGGTCTCCCGGAGCAGTTCCGCGTCGGCCGCTACCATTCCCTCTATGCGCTGCCGGAAAAACTACCTGCCGTTCTGGAAGTCACCGCGGAAAGCGAGGACGGCGTCATCATGGGAGTCCGGCACCGCGAGTTACCGATTGAAGCGGTGCAGTTCCATCCCGAGTCGCTGCTGTCGCTGGAAGGGAACTGCGGCCTACGGCTGATCGAAAATATCATCCGGCTGCACGGACGCGCCAAGGCGGGACGTTGGGTAAGCCGCTAAAAGCGGCACTCTTCTCCGGCGTCTTCGCCGTCACCGCGGCGCTATCCATCAACTTTTGCGCCTGGCTCTTTCAATGCGGCTGCCAGTCTTTCTGGCTTGCCTCGGCGGATCACTGCAATATCCATCACCGGACGGGCCCCCATTGCCCCTGGTGCACCCACGGCGGTATAGGGTACGTGCTGAGTCTGGTACCGGTGTTTGCCCTTCAGTTCTGGACGATCTTCCGGGGGAATTCCTGGGGCTGGAAATCCCGACTGTTCATAGCGTTAGCTGTGTTTCCAGTAGTTGGGGGAATCCTTGGCGGCATAGTAGGATGGTTACAGGGGTACTGGAACCCCTAAGGATTGCTGGCCTGACCCTAAGGTTCCATACTGAGAACCAGAGGATAGACCCTTTCTCATGGACCTTTCGGATATCACCTATACCGCCTACCTGATCATCTGTGCGTTGATCGCTCTTGGGATGTCCGGCGGCGGGGGTGGTAAACGGTCCAGACTTCCAGCCGCATCGGCATGACAGACGTAATTGTGATTGGAGGCGGGCTGGCGGGCATGTCGGCCGCCGCCGCGTTGGGAAGCATCGGTCTTTCCGTGGAACTATTTGAATCGCGCCCCTTTGTGGGCGGCAGGGCTACTTCCTATGCGTTGCCCAACACCGAAGTAGTCGACAACTGCCAACACATTCTGCTGCGTTGCTGCGTCAACCTGCTTGATTTCTACAGTCGCCTTGGCGTGGCCGATCGCATTCAATTTTACTCAGAGATCCCCTTCCTGGAGCCCGGCGGACGCATGTCGATCTTTCGCCGCGGCCTGCTGCCGGCACCGTTCCATTTCACCGAATCGTTTTTGCGGCTTCCGTTTCTCGACTGGGGCGACAAAATCGCCATCGGCCGCGCCTTCCTGGCTATCCTTTGGGAACATGATCGCCGCCAGGATCTTGACGGCATCTCCATGCTCGACTGGCTGCATGAAAAAGGCCAGACCCCGAACGCCATCGAGCGGTTTTGGCGGCAAGTGCTGGTCAGCGCCATCAACGAGGAACTGGGCCGGATGGCCGCAAGTCACGGCTTCCAGGTCTTCCGCCTGGGTTTTCTCGCAACTGCGGACTCCTACGAGATGGGCGTGCCCAATGTGCCGCTGGGCGAACTCTACGGCGCAGAAGCGTGGGCGGGTCTCCCGAACGTCAACTTGCGGCTCCGCGCCCCCGTGGAGCGCGTGGAAACGGCCAATGGCGAAATTGAGGCCGTCTATAGCGGCGGCGAGCGATTCTCCGCGCGCCAATTCGTCTCCGCCGTACCCTTTGAACGAGTCGCCAGCCTTTTCCCCACGGCCGGCCTGGACGTCAGCGCGTTTTCCCATTCCTCAATCACCAGCGTTCATCTATGGTTTGACCGGCCCGTGACCGATATGGATAACGCCACCCTACTGGAACGGAATATCCAATGGTTTTTCAACAAGGAGCAGGGGCGTTACTTGCAATTGGTCATCAGCGCCTCCAGCAACCTGCTGGAGATGCCCCGGCAACAGGTAATTGACCTCGCCCGCCAGGAATTGTGCGAATTCCTGCCTGCCGCCCGCGAAGCGCAGGTAATCAAAGCGCATGTTATCAAAGAGGCCCGCGCCACGTTTTCCGCCGCCCCCGGCCTGCGGAAACACCGCCCGGAACCGGCAACGCGCCTCTCCAACCTATGGCTCGCCGGGGATTGGACGCAGTCCGGGTGGCCGGCCACCATGGAAGGCGCCGTACGCAGCGGCTATAAGGCAGCGGAATTTACGGCGGCAGCGCTGGATCGTCCCACGCGGTTCCTTCTGCCCGACATAAAATAGAAAGCGTATGATGACGCGCCTTCTGTGTACCTTCGCCCTGTTCGCTGCGGCGTTGCCGGTTTTGGCAGACCCGCCCATGACCAAAATCCGGGTGGAGGTTCGCAAGAAAACCACCGACAAGCCAGTGGAACGCGCCAGCGTAATCGTAAAGTTCGTGGAAGGACGCTCGGTCGCCAAGTTCGGCAAGAAGATTATGACCAGCTACCAGATGCGGACCAACCAGGACGGCGTGGCGAGCATGCCGCCCATCCCGCAAGGCAAGATCCAGATCCAGGTCATCGCCAAAGGCTACCAGACCTTTGGCGAGATCGTCGAAATCGGGGAAGAGGAGAAGACGGTAGAGGTGAAGTTAAACGAACCTCAGCCGCAGTACTCCGTTCATCAATAGCCGCGTTAGCTGAGGGCTGCGATACACTCGATTTCTACGCGCGCGTCGCGAGGCAGCCGGGCAGCTTCCACCGTGGCCCGAGCCGGAGGATTGACGGAGAAATATTGGCCATACACCTCGTTCATCGCGGGGAACTCGGCCATGTCCTTCAAGTAGACCGTGGTCTTCAGTACGCGGTCCAGCGACGACCCCGCATCCTCCAGCACCGCTTTCAAATTTTCCAGCACTCGAGCCGTTTCCGCGGCGATGCCGCCTTCCACCAATTGGCCGGTCGCCGGATCGAGCGGGATTTGTCCGCTGCAATAAATCGTGTCGCCGTGAACAATCGCCTGAGAGTAGGGGCCGATGGCTTTCGGCGCATCCCCGGTCGCAATTACTCGCTTTTGCGTCATAGGTCCCTCTAGTTTAGCCGGAGCGATCCCGTGAGTTCCCGCACGCTCTCCACCTTCTCCGCGCAGCAAAAATCATCCAACTCCCGGGCAATCCGTACCGGCGATTGCGGATCCCAGAACGTCGCCGTTCCCACCTCCACGGCCGCTGCCCCCGCCACCAGAAACTCCGCTGCATCCTCGCCCGTAGCCACTCCGCCCAATCCGATCACCGGAATCTTGACGGCCCGCGCAGCTTCAAAAACCATCCGCAGCGCAATGGGCTTGATAGCCGGTCCCGATAGGCCGCCGAAGTTATTGCCAATCCGCGGACGCCGCGTACGGGCATCGACGGCAAGCGAGATGAACGTATTGACCAGGCTCACCGCGTCAGCCCCGGCCGCCTCCGCCGCCTGGGCCAGCGGATCGATCTTGGCCACATTCGGCGACAGCTTCACGATTACCGGACGCCGCGTCAGCGCCCGCACCCGCGAAACCACCTCGCCCAGCAAACCCGGATCGTTCGAGAAAAATATGCCGCCGTGTTTTGTATTCGGGCAGGAGACATTCAACTCATACCCGGCCAACCCCTCTTCGCCGTCGAGAACCCGGACGACCTCTTCGTAGTCATCCATCGCGTATCCGAACACATTGGCAAACACCGGCGTCGACAGTTTGCGAATACCAGGCAATTTGTCTCGCACAAAGGCGCGCACGCCAATATTCTGAAGGCCGATCGCGTTGATCATCCCGCTTTCCGCTTCCCAGATCCGGGGCGGTTTATTACCGTCCATTGGTTCCCTCGACAGGCCCTTCACCACAATGCCGCCAACTTGTTCCAGAGACAAAAGCGTCTCAAATTCCACGGCATACGCGAAGGTGCCGGACGCGGCGAGCACCGGATTCCGGAGCGGAACGCCGCATAGAGTCGTGGCCAGCCGCGGCGAAGTAGACGATCCCATAAACCTCTATTGTCCCAAACCCCAGCCGGCCGCCCATGGACTGCGATCGTCCCCTCACCCAAACTAAGGCCAAGTTCCTATAAGACAAACCGGGATTATTGCCGATAACGCTCCTAGGGCGAACTTTTTGCCCAATACTCACCATGCGACATCCGGAACCGGCGCGCCACAGGTCATTGGCAACCAAGTTCTTCCTGTTCACAGCGGCCCTGCTGGTATGGGTGGTTCTGGTTGTCGTGGCGTATGACGTCGCAAGCGGGAACGTCAGCATCGGGAAGAGCGTGCTGCTGTTTTGTGTGGTCCTCTTAATTGCGGCCGCGCTTTCCTGGATCACGATGCGTCTTCTGGTCCGCCCATTGCAGACCCTGCAGATCGCCATGCAAGCCGTGGGAGAGGAGCGGCTGGAGCGGGTCCGGTACCGGAAGACGGGTGACGAAATTGAGTATATTGCCCGCAGTTTCAATCAGATGGTAGAGGCGCTGGACGCGAAGCGAAAAGTGATTCGGGAGAATCATGAGCAACTCGAGAACCGCATTCGCGAACGGACGGAAGAGTTGGAGAAGGCGATGGAGCAGGCGCTCGCCGCCAACAAGGCAAAAACCGAGTTTCTCGCCAACATGTCCCACGAGTTGCGTACGCCGATGAACGGGTTTTTGGGCATGATCGAACTGGTGCTCGATAGCCAACTCCAGCAGGAGCAGCGCGAACAGTTGATCACGGCGCAGCGCAGCGCGCAGGCGTTGTTGGCCATCCTGAATGATATTCTCGATCTGTCAAAAATCGAGTCGGGCCGTATGCTGCTGGAAACGGTCCCTTTTTCCATCCGGACGCACATCCGCGATTGCGTGCGGCCGCATCAGGTGCGAGCGCAGCAGAATGGAGTGGACCTGCGGCTACGTATCCGGGACGGCATGCCGGACATGCTGGTGAGCGATCCGCTTCGATTCAAACAAATCCTCAATAACCTGCTCAGCAACGCCGTCAAGTTTACTGCCTCGGGCCATATCGAAGTTCACATCTCCCACGAAACAGGTCCGCATATGGGAACTTTTCCCAATACGGCCATGGTCAGCCTGTCTGTCCGCGATACGGGCGCGGGCATCCCGCCGGAAAAGTTACCGCATATTTTCGATAAGTTTACACAGGCCGACGGCAGCATCTCACGCCGGTTCGGCGGCTCCGGGCTGGGCTTGGCAATCACGAAGCAATTGGTCGACCTGTTTCAAGGCACGTTAAGCGTCATCAGCCACATCGGCCGCGGCAGCGAGTTCATCGTCCGGCTGCCGATGGGCGTCGCGGAAACCGGATCATGGAAGGTCGCGGCCATGGACCCGGCCGCCTCCGGGGAGACGGCACGGCCGGACGCGCTCATTCTGATTGTTGAAGACAACATCGTCAACCAGAAAGTAATTCGAGGCCTTCTGCAGCGCAAGGGCTATCGCATGGAAACGGCCGCCGACGGGAGCCAGGCCTTGGCCATGATGGAGCACTTTGATTTCGACGCCATTCTCATGGACGTGCAGATGCCTGTCATGGATGGCCTGGAAGCCACGCGCCGCATCCGCGCGGAGGACCGTTGGCGCAAGATTCCCATCGTCGCCATGACCGCCCATGCCATGAGCGGGGATCGGGAGCGCTGTCTCGCCGCCGGCATGGACGCTTATATGTCCAAGCCCGTCAACTCCAGTGAACTGTTCCGGTTGCTCGAATCCTATCTCGGCCAGGACCGGCTCAGCCGCCTGCCGTCGCCCGCCAGGAACGCCGATGGATCACCGATTGACCCCCGTTTGCATGAACAGATGTGCGAGGGCGGTTCCGGGTTGGTAAACGATGTCGTCAACCTCTTCCTCCAACTGGCCCCGGCCCGCATGGAAAAGCTTCAGCAAGCGCTGACCGCCGGCCAATGCGACGCCGTCGCCGCCGAAGCCGGCATTATCCGCCAATCCGCCCAACGGATCGCGGCCAACCCAGTGGCGGACCGTGCCCGGCGCATCGCCGAAGCCGCGGACCGCCAGGACCACGCGGCCATGCGCCACTCGCTGCTGTTGCTCCGTTCCGAAGTCGATCGCCTCAAACGCCTCGCCAGCGATACGAAGGCGGTCGCCCTGCACTAGAGTCGCTCGGACTGCCGCACGATCTCGGTCCACAACGCCCGCACATCATCCGTCGTAGTCGCCTGGTTGCCGATGGCCACCCGCGCCGCATACCCGGTCTGCAACAAGGTCTGCGAAATGAAAAATTCACCTGTTTGATTCACCGCGGCCACCAGTCCGCGTGTGGCCGCCTCGCCCTTCCGCAGTTGGAAGCACACCACCGAAAGGGAGACGGGCGCGGCCAGCGCAAACCGATCGTCCGATTCCACCCAGCTGGCGAATTCTCGCGCCATGGCAATATGCCCGCGAATCAACTCCCGCAATTGGTCCAATCCGTAGTAGCGCAGGACATACCAAAGCTTCAACCCGCGGAACCGGCGTCCCAGCGCCACGCCGTAGTCCATAAGGTTCACTTCCCGCGGGTCCGCCGTGGTCTTCAAATATTCCGGCGTCACGGTAAAGGTGCGCCGCAAAATGTCCGGATGCCGCGTGAAAAAAACGCTGCAATCCATAGGCGTAAACATCCACTTGTGCGGATTCACCACCAGCGAATGCGCCCGCTCATTGCCCCGCAGCATCCAGGCAAACTCCGGCAGCAGCGCCGCCGCTCCGCCGTATGCCGCGTCCACATGCACCCAGGCGTTATAGCGTTCCGCTATATCCAGGATTGGCTCCAACGGGTCCACGCTGGCTGTGGACGTCGAACCTACCGTGGCAATCACGCAGCACGGCGTAAAGCCCGCCGCCGCGTCAGCCGCCATCGCCCTCTCCAGCAACTCCGGCCGCATCCGGAACTCCGCGTCGGTTCCGATTTTCCGCAGTTGCCGCAATCCGATCCCCGCCGCAATTACAGCCTTATCGATCGATGAATGCGCCTGCTCGGAGCTGTATACCGTCAAACGCTTGGTAATCCCGTCAAGACGCGCTTCCGGATCCGCCCGCTCCCGTGCCGCCATCACCGCATGCAGGGTGCTGATGGAAGCCGTGTCGAAGATCTGCCCGAAATAGTCGCCGGCCAACCCCATCCACTGCCGTACCCAGTTCACCGCCACCTGTTCCAATTCCGCCGCCGCCGGTGATGCAATCCAATTGAACCCGTTCGTGTTCAGCGATGCGGCCAGCATCTCCGCAATCACGCCCGGTACGGATGCCGTGCAGGCAAAATAGTTGAAGAAGCGCGGATGATTCCAATGCGTGACGGCGGGCAGAATCAGACGTTCGAAATCAGCCTGTATCTGCGCCAGCGTCTCCCCGTGCTCCGGTCCGCACGCCGGCAAACGATCCATGAGCTCGCCGGGACGTATATCCGGGTTCACGCGGTAGCGGCCTGGATCCGCCAGATATCCGGCAATCCACTCCGCCGCTTCCGCCGCGGCCCGGCGGAAGCTTTCTACGTCATGTTTCATGCCTTAATTGTCGCCGGAGCACTCATCCCGCATGGCGACTTCGAATCCGCGGAACCATTCGGCGAATGCGTCGGCATGCGCCTGCGCCGTGGGCCCCAGCGGCAGCGGAGGAGCCGCTTTCGCAAAGCCGCGCGCGGCCAAGGTCAACTGAATGCCGAATGGAGTCGGGAACGGGTCGATCTTCTGAATAAAGGCATCCAGCAATGCGCCCCGCCGTTCCAACGCGGCCTGGTCGCCGCGCGTAGCGGCGCGATCAATAGCGACAATCAACTCCGGGATTCCGCTGGCACAGCCGCTGATCACGCCATCGGCCAATGCCCGGTGCGAGGCCAGCAACCGGTCATTGCCCAGCAGCAGGCGGAACGGCTGCCGCTGGCGCAGCGCGTGCAGGGCGTCGAAGATTTCCACGTTGCCGCTCGAATCTTTAATGCCCGCGAAAGCGCCGGTTTCCAGAATCGCGCACGCCGTCGCCGGTTCCATGCCGTTTGTAAAAAAGGGCAGATTGTAGAGCAGCGTGGGCGCCATGCCCTGCGTCTGGCGCGCAAAAGCGGCGTAGTACGCAATAATTCCTTCCTGGCTATGCCGGAAGAAGTGGGGCGGCATCAACAGCAGCGCGGCGGCGCCCAGTTCCGTGGCATTCCGTGCCAACAGAACGGCCGCCTCCAATGTCGAGTGCGACACGTTCACTATCACCGGAGTCCGGCTCCGGCGTACAGCCATGGATGCCAGCCGCATCCGTTCTTCGATGTCGTAGTGGATGAATTCCCCGGTCGCTCCCAGAACGGCGACCCCCTTCACTCCACGTTCATTCACAAAATCGACAATGTCGAGGGCCAAACTGATATCGATCGCGTGGCCGTTCTCTCGCCGCGGTGCGATCACCGCGGCCATGGCGCCCAATGCGACGCCTTCACCCAACCGGGTCATAGTGCATTCCTGTTATCTTTAGTTTTTCGTCCAAACACGATACGGTAGCCGTCCTCGCTCCAGCGCTCGTGAAGGGATCTTTCCAGCATATCGCGCACATTCGCTGTAAACTTTCGCCATACTGGTCTACGTACCCGCCCCGCGTCGCGTTCATAGAGGAGAAAGGAGCATGCTTCTATTCATGCGTACCTATATTTGGCTGCTCGCGGCGGGCATTGCACAAGCGCAATATTTCCCGTTGCAAGTCGGCAATCAATGGATCTATCGGGTCGATGAGGGCCCAGTGAAGGAACTGCGCGTCGCCGAAGTGCTACGCGCGGAAACCATTGACGACAAGGAGTACTTCGTCTACAGAGGGATCTCGGGCGACACAGCCCAGTTGCGGCTAACCGATGACAACAAATTGGTGCAGCGCAATGCCGACGGCTCGGAGGCCCTCTGGGCCGACTTCGCCGCTTCCGAGGGCGCCTCTTATCCCACCGCCTTCGATCGCTGTACCGGCCGTGCCAGCGTCGAATCCCGCCATGCCACGGCGGAAATCCTCGACCGCGCCTGGACCGATGGCATCAAGGTCAACTACGGAGCCACCACCTGCGCCGATGCCGGCATCACCAGCGACCTCTTCCTCCCCGGGCTTGGCCTCGCCGAACGGGTCTATAACAGCTTCACCGGCCCGCGCCGCTACAAGCTTACCTACGCCCGCGTGAGCAATGTCGCCATCGTCACCAGCGGCGAGTATAACTTCCGGGTCAACCTTAGCCAGAAAACCTATGCATCCCGGCAGATCATTAATCTCCGCCTCACTCTGGAGAATTGGACCAAGGAACCCCTCCGGCTCCATTTCCTCAGCGGCCAGTCGTTTGACTTCACAATTCGCGATGAGGCCGGCAATTCCGTCTATACCTGGTCGGCCAATAAACTCTTCCCCGCCGTCGTCCGCGACGAAATCGTGACCGGCGAAAAGAACTGGACCGCCACCGAAGAGATGGAACTGCCCGCCGGTGAATATGTGCTGGAAGCCTGGCTCACCACGGACCGTAAGCCCGTCTACAAAGCGCAACTTCCCATTACTGTCGTCGCCATCGAACCGGCGAAGTAATTCCATCCTCGTTTGCACGTTTACGGGCGCTCCGGCGAAAATGTTGCTTTGCGACATTCTCCCGCGGCGCCCGTTGTGCGTGAGCCCTTCGGACCCCAAACGTTTCTCCTCGCCGTTCTCGTCTCCATTCTTTGGGGCGGCAACCTGGTTTCCATTCGTGTCGGCGTCGATAGCGTCCCGCCGCTTTGGAGCGCATTCTGGCGTATGGCCGTGGGCGTTGCCGTCGTATCGGTCTGGTCTCTCGCCCGCGGCGTTTCCATCCGGCCCGCCGCCGGCGAGTGGAAGCCGCTTTTTTACCTAGGCGTCCTGTTCACCGCGCAGATCGGCCTGCTCAATTCCGCCGCCGCCATGACGTCCCCCTCCTATGGGGTTGTCATTCTCAACTCTTACGCCGTTTTCGCCAACATTACAGGCCACTTCTGGCGCGGAGCTCAGTTGGAGGACCGGCTTACCAGGGGGCGTATTTTCGGCCTCGCCGTCGCCATCGCCGGATTGACGGTCCTAACCATGGGTCAGGCCCCTCCCTCCCTCGCGCCGCGGCCTCTCCTGGGCAACCTCCTCATGGTGCTGTCCGCCTTTTTGCTTGGGTACCGGCAGGTCTACACCCGATGGCTTGTGCAAACCGTAGACCCCGCCCGTACCGTCGTCTGGCAGATGGCTTGGTCCGTACCCCTGTTCCTGCTCGTCGCCGCTCTGTCGGAACCCATGGCTCAAGGCCGCGTCACCTGGCAGGCCGTCGCCGCCATCTCCTACCAAGGCTTCGTCGTCGCCGGTATCTGCTTCATTATCTGGGCTGAACTGCTCAAAAAGCACTCCGCCGGCACACTCTCCCTGTTTTCGTTT